>CAJXOS010000096.1 GCA_913057725.1 uncultured Lewinella sp. | reverse complement strand
CCATTTCCCTAAAATTCGGGATGACTCATGTTTCATTTACGTGACCCCGTACTATTCTTGTGATAAGGGCTCTAACATAATCGCCACACCTCCACCAGGTGCGAGCTGCACATCAACCAGGTCGCCACCTTTTACCTGCCGCTCTTCAATTTCTAAAGCCGTAGGGTTTTCCTCCCAATGCGCTCCTTGTCCATCCTGATAAACTACCATCCGGTAAGTTTGGCCATTATTTAAGAAATCCAGATTCAGGGTTAAGCTCCGTGCCTCTTCATCAGTAATAGAACCGATAAACCAGCGATCGCCTCCGCGTTCCTGGCGGGCAATAGTCACGTAGTCTCCTGGCTCTCCGTTCAATACTTTGGACTGCTCCCAATCTACCGCAACATCGCGTACCCACTGCAAACCGGGCTGTCCGCTGGCATGTTCAGGCAAATCAGACATCATCTGAAGGGGGCTGTAAATCACTACATACAAAGCCAGTTCCTGTGCCAGCGTATGCTTAACCTGATTATCCGGCTTATAAGGATTCATAGACAGGTTGAAGATTCCAGGTGTGTAGTCAATTGGTCCTGCTAGCATTCGGGTAAAGGCCACTACGACGAGGTGGTCTGTAGGGTTACCGCCCTCTGCCGACCAAGCATTGAATTCCTGGCCCCGCAAGCCCTCACGCGTCATCATGTTCGGGTAGGTACGGCGAAGGCCAGTTGCCTTAATCGGCTCGTGGGCATCAATGGCAACCTGGTATTTTGTAGCAGTTTCCAACACCTTACGATAGTGCCGAACCATCCATTGACCATGATGACGTTCTCCTTCCGGAATGATCGGTCCTACATAGCCCGTCTTCACGGCATGAATTCCCAGCTCTTGCATTAAGGCGTAGGCCGTATCCAACTGTTGCTCATAAGTACGAGGAGCCGCTGAGGTTTCATGGTGCATTACAATGTCCACTCCTTTTTCTTTACCGTAGCGTACCACTTCATGAATATCATAGTCTTCGTAAGGCGTCACAAAGTCAAAAACACCTTCGCGATCCGGGAAGCCAATCCAGCGCTCCCAGCCAGTATTCCATCCTTCTATCAATAGTCCACGAATACCATTCTCGGCACAGAAATCAATATAGCGCTTGGCATTTTCGGTAGTAGCACTGTGACGGCCGCTGGCTAAGTCCCATGTGCCCTTGTCCAGGTGCATTTCCCACCAAATACCGGCGTACTTCATGGGTGCTATCCAGGATAGATCTCCTTCCAGCTTGTTGGGTTCGTTCAGGTTAATGATGAGGTTACTCTCTATTAAATCTCCAGCACGCTCGGCCACCTGAATGGTCCTCCAAGGTGTAGAAAAGGGTACTTTTTGCTTCACCTTGATACCATCAGCCCAGGCAACTAGTGCACTCTCAAAACGATTGCTATCCTTGTTCACCCGAAGGGTCATACCCGCGTAATCGGTCAAATTAGCCTCGTGGAAACTGAGGTAAAAACCATCTTCGGTCTTTAGTGTCACCGGTGTATTAACCGCATTCTCTGGAATGTAAGTTTGTGCCAGGTTAGGATGGTCCCGTTTACTGGTCGCATCAATTTCGCTAAAGCGCGTCTGGTTGTAGATATGCTCGTAGATATCCCAGTCACCTGGAATCCACCAACAGTGAGGGTCTCCGGTCAAAGTGAACTCCGTGAGTTCATCGGTAATCATCACCTCATCCATTTGTGCTTGCTGCGGAAAATGGTAGCGAAACCCAAGGCCATCGTCATACAATCGGAAGGTCAGCGAAAACTTCCGCTTAGGGTCTACCGTCTCCATGAGATCGACCTTCATTTCCGAGTAGCGATTCTGTACCAAACGCTGCTCCCCCCAAGGCTGCTCCCAGGTTTCGTCGAAACTTGTTTTTTCAACATTCTGGATTTGCCAATTGGCCTTCAAATCTGGCGCACCGTCGAACGTAAACCCTAAGCCTGAGGCAGGGATTATCACCTGATATCCCTGGCTCAAACTGTAGCTAGCCACTCCTGCATCATTTACCTCAAAGGCAAGCTGCAGTTTCCCTCCTGGAGCAATCAAGGTGTTATTACCATCATCTTGCGTAGGTGCCGAATCTGAAGGCCCACAAGCAACACAAAAGGATAAAACGAGTAGAGAAATACTGTAGCGTAGCATCTTGGAAGGTAATTATTGAATAATGCCTAAAGATACTAGACGCACTGCAATAATGTGGTTGTACAAATGAGCAAAGTCGCTGAAAATCACCCCACAGATTTCGCGCCTCGGCGAGTCGCATAATAGGCTTTTAAGTACCTCATTGAAATCATCCCGATCACCGTTGGAGCTACCCAAGGGATGATAGCCCAGTAGCCGGGTAGCCAGCCTTCGAAAAATTGCCGACCACCAAAGACGAAAAAGGCCGTATAGGCAGCAATTCCAGAGGTAATCATACCATCTAAGTGCCCGTCAAACCAGTTGACCGAAGTCGAGGATTTACCTTGGAGATGTGCTCTAACCTTGGGAAAATCGCTCATCCCCAAAATGCCAAATATGAGCATCAACACACCGGTACCTTGCCCCTTCAAGACTATTCCATAAATAACGAGTACCAGGCCAAACAGGAATACCGAAAAATCCAGGATACGCTGTATCGATTGGAAGCGAGCACTCAATCCTTGTTTATTCCGCAACATGGCCATTCCGGACCAGAGTACATTACCCGTAATTAAGGCCAGAAAGCCTAAAAACGCCGCCTGGATGAACCGGCCGATCAGTACATTTTTGATACTCAATAGGGCTGCGGTTATGACCACGATCCACATGAGAAAAACATAGACCTTCCCCAACTTTCGATGATTAATCCCGCCTTTGCGGGTAAACATAGGAATCCAGAAAATGCCGAGACTGGTAAAACCGGCCACAACATGGATCATTAGTAGAGCTTTCGAGATGGCTTCCATTTCTTTTTTGACCAAATGTAAAAGTCCATCTCGCTCATCGCTGGAAAAGGTGACGAATGACAAGGTCTAGGGACGAATGACAAGGCGTTGGGACGAATATCAAAGTGTTTCTCGCAGAACGGGAATGTATTTCCGGGATACAGGGACGTATTGGTCTGGAATTCCTCGTAAGAAGAGGCGCAATCCCTGGGCGTTTCCTTCTACTTTCTCAATCCTCGTAAGATGCACCAGGAAAGAGCGGTGGCACCGCAGGATCGTATTGCAACTCAATTGCTGCTCCATACTACTGAGTGTACTTCTAAGCAGGGTACGTTTCACTTCCCCCGAGGCTTCATAGTGAACAGCGACATAGTTTTGTTGGGCCTCAATAAAGCACAGCTGTTCTAGTTCTAATTCCAAGGTCTCGTCATTTTGAGCCTTTAGCAAAATCTTTACCGGGGGCTCCTCTTCACTATAAATCTGGCCTTGAATACGGCGGGCCTCATCGATATTGCGTTGGCTTGCCCTATGCTGAGTGGAAAGCCCAAAATAGGTGAGAGGGAAGATGGCTACCGTAAAAGTACTTATTAGCATTTCTGAGAGTGCACCCCAGGAAAGTACGCGCCAATCCTGCATCCAATTCAGCACTAAGAAATTGGCAACAGCCACTATACAGATCAGGAAAGCGACACTGATCATCCACTTGAGTAGTGTCCAGGACGGAACATCACGGCGAACACCAAGTAAATAATGGAAGACAAACTCGAAGAGTAAAGCAACAGTAGTAGTGACCCCTCCAAATATTAATGCCCCAAAAATCAGGTCTTTTTGCGAGGTCTGTAAACGCACCTCCTGCGGTTGAATCCAGTAGACTACAATAGCTACGATCACACCTGCACTTAGTGCATTCTTGAAAGCTTCACCCCAGCCCTCAGGCTCAGGAAATGGCGCATTCAATCGGTTCCATAGCTTCTGTATCATCAATATCTTGTTGGCCCCTAAAGGTAAAACACTGAAATTGAGGATAAAAATGTAGACCGTCCTGGCTTGCTATTGAGAGGTATTTGAAGCACTGGCCATTTGATCCCTGTAGGCCAATAGTTCTTCGTAGTGGTTTGCCGCAAAGCGCTTCGATTTACGAGATCGCAAGTGCAGATCACAACTGGAGCGCCCATTAACATCATACGAAACAGGTCCTCTTTTGCCATACGCAACAACGAGCCCAACTTCCTGCCCACACCAACTCATGGTATTGTCTCCAAAGCAGCCTATACTGATGTAGAGTTCGTCTGTACCATCTGGAATCTCTATTTGAAAGAAACCATCAATATCAGTCAAGGTAGTAATTGCTGTTCCTGGAATTAGAACGGTGGCGCCAATCAAGGCTTCACCTTCTTCGGTAATAAGCTTTCCAGTAAACAAAGTACCAGCAAAACCGACATTGGCAGCAAAAACCAAAGCACAAAGTGCCGTTAGAAGAGCGGTAGAGTAATGCTTCATCGGACTTGTTTTACTTATGAAAAATAAGCAATTACAAGTAATAAGGCACCTATGCTGTGCTCTTACAACAAATCAGCAATCTGCTCTGCTGCACGAATCCCAGTCAGATATGCACCATGGACGGTGCCGCGATAATCACGCGAGGTGTGTTCTCCTGCAAAGAATAACTTATTGTCGATGGGCGCCTCAAACTTAGAAAATTCCGAAGAGCGTACGCCCGACGTAGCAAAGGAATAGGAACCGAAGCTGTAAGGATTAGAAGACCATTTTGTCCTAAGGAAACCCGTCGGTTCAGGAACCTCAGTGCCATAAATTGCACGAAGGTTGGTCATGATATCGCTAATGATCTCAGCATCCTCCATTTGCTCGGTCTGCTTGGAGTAATCACCAAAGGTGAAGGCCATTAAGGCATTCGTATCCGAGAATGTTCTAAGGTTGATGAAGTAGCTGAATTTTCCTTTCTGTTCACTGGTGAAGCCGATATAGTGCAGATCGGTATCCCAAAACGGCGCGTCCCAGACACAGAGGAACTTATTGACAGCTCCCATCTTCAAGCCATCGATGGCTTGCTCTATACCACCCGAAAGAGGGGGAGTAAAAGTGATAACATCTTCCTTCAACACACCTAACGGTACCGTGACCAAAACGAAGTCTGCTTCAATATCCTCCAGATCGGTTACAATACGCACCTTACCATCGGCGTAATCAACCTCTGAAACTGGGGTATTCAATCGAACGTCGATATCCTGCGCCAGGAATTCAGCGATTGTGTCAAAGCCATTCGTGATAATCAGGTCGTCTCCACCGAAGGCTTCATCATCATAGAAGTCTAGCGACGAGAGTTCTGAGATGTCGCCACCGGTATCAAACTCCAGGTAAGAAGAAAGGAAATACGTCCACAGGCGATTATCCTGATATTGTGGGTACTGAGTGTAAAAGGCTTCCGCAAAACTTTGGTCTACTGATCCAGTGAAGTTCTCCAGAATTGCCTCAAATTGCTCCTCTTCCGGGTCAAACTGGTTATCGGGATAAGCGTTGCCATCAATATCGAAGATTTCGACCTCTTCATCATCGGTCTCAAAGGTGGTAGCCCCAGCATTATTAGCAAGTGAGGTGATGGGATTCCCATTGGGTCCATGGATCCAACTTGCACCTTCATCAAAAGGAACGCCCAAGGTTCGGTCCGTTTTCAAGCGCCCCCCTACCTTATCCTGTGCCTCAAGGACAATGACATCAACATTGCGATCCTTGAAGTATTTAGCCGCAGCTAAGCCGGCCATACCTGCTCCGATGATAACAATGGTTTTGTCGGTCATCAGTGTTGGTATCTCATCATCATCACCACAGGATGACAGGAGCGTCCCGAAAGCCAGAGTCGGGATGGCCGAAAGCGTTGTATGGACGAATTTCCTTCTTTTCATGATTGACTGAACCTATCGCAATTCAGAAAGCCCTTCTCCTTGGTCAGTGAGTAGCTTACCAATAATGAAGTCACCTACCTTTTGTCCTTGAGTAACACCGTCTTCGATTGCTGGACGATAGTGAATACCTCCATATAGTCGACTAATGGCGGCCTCCTGTGAAGCTTCCATGAAGGAATTAAAGCTACGTTCTGGCAAGCCGTACTTCACTTCTACTACATCCACAAAGTCAAAGTTATCTCCGAACATTTCGGTTAGGAGTACTGCAGCAGCAGTTGAGATCACGCTGTGTCCGCTGGTATGCTCCGGAAATGGAGGCGTCTGCAAAGCAGGAAGCCAGTCTGGATCCATTGTTTGGTTGATCACCGTTTCTGGACGAATCAAAGAGCTACGGTATTTTTCATCCCAGCAGCTAATGAAGGCGTCAAACAGGCCAATACTCACCATTGAGTGAACCTTTACCGTCTCCATAAGATCCGCATCAGCTTTGCGACATGCTACGCCTGTAATACCCATCCAGTGACCACCAGGGGTAATTTTCTTAGTGGCAAACATGATGTGCCCCGTCTGATTCATTACAAACGGATTGCAATCCCAGAAGCTGGCAATCAGGCGTTGCTCTTCGTCCAGGTTATTACCTACATCATACACTTCTTTCACCAGATCGTGGAAGACCGTACCCTCTTCCAATTCAAATGCAGGAGGTGCCGCTGGGCGGAATTGTGCCGCCGAGTCAATCACCATCGTACGAATCTTATTCCAGTGCGGCTCAATACCTTCCATATAGGCAGGAGGAGTAGGCTTCCAACGCGAAGGATCATCCGTCACGGAGAACTTTGGCATCGTGCGAGTCTGATCGTAATTATCTTGCTTGGCCCAGGCCCAAACCTGGTCTGCCACTGCTGTAGCATAAGCCTTAGAAGCATCCTGCGTTTGAGGATCTACTTGCCAGCTGTTGACCATGGAGTCAATCTGCATTTGCCAAGCTTCCATCTTTTCTTCTGAGAAGACTAGCTTTTTACCCAATTCATTGAAGGTATAAATGGCCGCTAGATCATAGCTCAGTACAGAAGTATCCACTTCAATATCCAAGGAGCCCAGACCCTGCAGACGATTTCCATAGCTGGCATAGTCGGCATAAGCTGGTGAAATAGCCTCATAAGCGCCAATACAAGGGTAAGCATATACCCGCGCCGCTACCGGCGGAGCAAAAATATCGTGCACCTGAATGTCCGTCAGGTTCTCAATACACTGTAAATACAGCTCACTTTCTTCAATATTCTCACGGATTTCAGTACGACTGATGTAATCCTTTTGGCACCCCACACTTAGGAAACACAGGGCTGCTATCCACAAAGTAATTCTTTGCATCTTTCCAACAGTTTAAGATTAGGCTCCTACTCCTCCATTGGGAAGTAAGGCCTTTTATTTTGGCAAATCTACCAAATACGGGTAATCATTATTAGTTACGAGTAGTCCTTTTCCACTATCCAACAGTACCAATCGGCGGGCATTAGGACCCTGTGGCGCTTGAATCCAATCATAGGATACAAACTGTTTTGCCGCTACGTCAAAACTTCCAAGTGCCGCAATTCGAGTACCGGAAGCGTTGGATTGTACGGCTACCAAATCCTGGTTAGCACCAACACAGTACAGCTGCTCACCGTCCACTACGATATCCTGAATAGCCGTCGACTGCAATCCATTTGGCAAGGCAATTGCTTCGTATTGACCGTTACCACCAGACAAGAAGACCATCGAACGTAGTTCATTGATACTTTTCTCCTCTACCAATTGGGACTTGCCTTCCGGCAAAAGCTCTTCGAAACTACTTACTTGCGAAAAGGACTCGTACGTCACGAAGTCTTTTTTGAGACTTGGTAATTGAGTAAAGAACTTATCCTTAGAACCTAAGGGAATATACCGCTCAAAGTAACGGTAGAAAATGATTGGGTCAACGGAACCGTTTCCATCAAAATCCCCCAAGTGTAAACGGACAGGATACTCCTCACTAGCGGTGAAGAGGGCATTCTCGCCCATATTACCAGCGATAATATCCATTCGACCATCGGCATTGAGATCAGCGAAAGCCAAGGTGTTCCAGAAACCTCGTAGTTGTGGGAAGGTAGCCTCCTCTGGAAGGAACTCCAATTCACCAGCACCATTATTTTCTAAGATGGTAATTGGCATCCAATCTCCAGCGAGAACCAGGTCCATATCCTCATCACTATCTAAGTCTACCCACTGGGCATCCGAAACCATCCCAAAGCGGAACTTGTAGGCGATATCAACTCCTGTACCTCCTCGGTTTTTCAAGATGAAGCTGTATGGTGATAAGCCGTATGATCCTGGAATAGAACGTGCTCCAACAAAGATGTCTTCGTAGCCGTCCTTATCGAAGTCTGTGACCCGCACTACACTACCATTAGTATGTGGTAGTGATAGCGGAATGCGTCGAAATTCCATATTACCATTGTTCAGGTACAGGCGATCCTCCAAGGTTTTATCCAGCTCTTGGGCTACGCCACCACCACTGGTTACGTAAATATCCCGGTCGCCATCAGCGTCGAAATCAATAGTAGCGATGCTAACATCCTCATATCGTGCATCACGCCCGAAGTCAGAAACGTCCAAGTTTTCGAAGCCGCCATCTGCTTGACCTTTCAGTAGACGCATGGAATGGCCATTGGCACCTCCAATCAGTAGATCCTTCACGCCGTCTCCATCTAGGTCTTCATACAAGACCGCTGGACCTTCACGTGAAAGGAGCTCTGGGATGAGCTTTTCGTTCTCATCATCGTTGAAGTTATTTTCGATGTGCTGTATTGGAAATACGTTCAAAGAAGAGGCTGCAACCACCTCTGATTCAAATGTATCACCGCCATCGGCCTTTGTGATGGTCAACGCCTGATTAGCTTCTACCTCAGTCATGGACTGCTTAGTACCATCAGGCCAGTGGATAACCAAGTCCGCCACCGTATTTGCTGCACCAAGTCCAAAATGCAAGGCGTGAGTAGATGAAGACTGATACCCCTTCACGGAATGTTGCTCCTGGTAAAGCGTCTCATCACCAGCAGTGACGAATACTTTCGCTCCATTGGTCGTACTGCCAGATGGGTCTACCAGGGCAATATTGAGATAGTTACCGGCGGTTTCGCCACCGTACTTCATGATAGTAGCTGGAGCATTGATGTTATTCACCACTACTTCTAGCACTCCATCGCCGTCAAGATCAGCAAATGCCGCTCCGTTGGAGAAGCTTGCTTGACCCACTTGAGCATCGCTAATATTAGAAAACTGTAGGTCTCCTTCCTGAAGAAACAGCATATTATGCAATGGCTGTGAAGGCAACTTAGCGATAAGCTTACGCGTACGCTCAGGATCATCCTCTGAATATTGCGCTACAGCCTCGCTGTTTAGATAGTTGATATAATCCAGGTCGTTAGGGCGCTTAGCAATACCATTCGTGATGAAGACATCCTTGCGGCCGTTGTTGTCAAAGTCTTGCAACAAGGTAGCCCAGCTCCAATCTGTAGCGAAGGTCCGAGTCTGTAGCGCAATGTCTACAAAGGAACCTAAGCCGGTATTGATTTGCATATGATTGCGGGCAAATTGATTTTCAAAGCCCAAATCATCCTTAATGCGCTTTACTTGATCGGTGTCCTCTCCGCCAGACCTCAGATAGATCTCCTCGTCAAACGGCAGCATGTCTGTACTGAACACATCCGGTAGTTGATCATTATTGATATCTGCGATATCTACCCCCATGCTAAACTGCGTGGTATGGTCTGTCCAGTCGGCGATACCTTCGGTAAAGGTCTTGTCCCCATTATTGAAGTAGATATAATCGTTTTCGTGGAAGTCATTTCCAACATAGATATCCGTCCAACCATCGTTATTAAGATCAGCTGCGCTAATAGCAAGGCCATAGCCCAAGGGGCTGCTGTAAATGCCTACATCCGTGGTAACGTCCACAAACTTACCCTCCTCTTCATTGAGTCGGTTTTCAAAGAAACGATCACCGGCTAGCGGGTCCAGTTCTTGGCGCTTGTCAGTTGTACCATAGCTTCGTACCGAATGCACATTGTGGTTCAGCAAGTAGATGTCAAGATCGCCATCGTGGTCGTAATCTAGAAAAGCCACCTGCGTGGAATAACCTTGAAAGTTAAGCCCCAGCTCAACAGACTGCTCCTTAAAGGTACCGTCCTGCTGGTTGATGTATAGGAGGTTGTGAGCGTTAGGAAGTTTCCCTACACCAACTCGGCAGACGTGGATATCGAGAAAACCATCGTTGTTTAAGTCGGCCATAGCCACACCTGACGACCAGCGGGCATCCTGCGCAATCTGTGCTTGCTCACTGATATCTTCAAAACTTAGATTACCGGTATTACGGTAAAGTTTGTCTGGGCCTTGATTAGCGGTAAAGAAAATATCTTCCAGACCATCATTGTCGATATCCCCAATTGCTACTCCTCCACCATTATAGTAGTACAAGTACTCGATGATATTCAACTCATTGGTCTCCGTAAGCTGGTTAGAGAAATCTATTCCCGTCTCCTCTGCTGATAGGCTCACCATTGTGGAAGACGCTACTGTAGTAGATTTTGACTCCCCACAAGCCGACCAAGTCAGCACTAAACTTCCAAGTATCAGAAAAGCAAAAAACGCTCTATTCATAACTAGTTTGATAAGTAACGACCTCGTCATTGTTTCTAAACACGTAGATCGCTCCGTCAATAAATTGGATATCCCGGATCTCCCCTTCTACTGCAAAACCAAGTTCGACCGATTGATCCGAGAAGTTGCCATTGCCATCATTGATCAGGCAGTTGCCGTAAGAAGCATCATACATACCCACTTCTGGTTGTACCAGGTGGAGGTTTCCGCCCAAGAGCAAATCCATATCCTGATCCTGGTCCACATCCATCGCTTTGATGGCATAGACTGGACTAAACTGAACCTCTAACGGTAGTGCTTGCTTCTCAAATGAGTTGTCACCACGGTTCATCAATACCACTGAGTGTAGTTCGTTCACCTCCGACATCACACATTCGTCCAACTGCGCAGACTCGAAAATTTCCGTCATGTCCGCATCCTTGAACGATTGGAAATCCGGGTACTTCTTCTTTAGGTAGCGGAGCTGATGTGTCAGGTTATGGCGCAGCGCGTAAGGGTAATCCTTACCGTTCTCTGCATTAAAGGTCATCACACATTCCGGGAAGCTGTTCCGGTCAAAGTCATTGTAGAAGAGCTTTAGCGGATGATCTTCACTGGCGTCGTAGCGGCTATTGTTTCCTAAGTTACCGATGATGATGTCTGGTTTTTGGTCGCCATCTACATCGCTAATGTGTAGGCTACTCCACCAGCCTGCATTGGCAAATGGTAAGTCTACTTTGGTGAGTTGACCACCTTCATTCATCAGGATTTGTACCTCCATAAACTCGCCAATCACCACTAGATCCGGACGATCATCACCGTTTAGGTCGGTCCATTGTGCATCGGTGATCATACCGATTTCGGTAAGGCCAGCGTAGTACTGTGCAGTCACATCTGTGAAGTTGCCACTACCATCATTCTCCAATACAAAACCAGAACACTTGGCACCGTAGCGGCCAATCTTGATGCGCTCACCTACGAATAAATCCAAGTCGCCATCGCCATCAATATCTTCAGAATCGACTGCTAGCGTGCTCATTTTCACCTCATCAGGAAACAGTTGCTTCGGATCACCGAAATTGCCTTGACCATCATTGAAGTAAAGTTCGTCCTGAAGAAGTGGAGAGAATTCAGTGATTTCTACACCACCACTAACGAGATATAGGTCTAAATCGCCGTCCTGATCGGCATCGAACAGATGGGCATTCACATGCTCCGGATCATCAGATATGCCCTCGATCACTGTTTCCTGGAAGGAGCCATCAGCAGCGCCCAGATATAGCATGCAGTTGGCACCCTTTGCTCCGGGAGTAACTACATCTGTGACTCCATCGCCGTTTACATCACCGCTAGCCACTCGTGGGCCTTCGGTGCTGTGCCCATGATAGACCAGGCGTTCGCGGTTGAAGTCGACATAACCGTTTTCTTTGTGGGTGTAGTCTAAGCCGCCATCTACAAGTTGGAACAAGGCATTAGCATTTGACTTAGCGGGACCCGAGCCATTTTGAGCTTCTGCTATATCCAGCAACAAGCTTTGGTTCGTAGCTACGCCGGTACTTCTAGACACACGCCCATCTGGCCAAGTCACTTCAAGGTCAATGGTCTGAGCATCTCCTACTCCAATAATCATCGCGGGGTCCATACTAGATTGGAAACCGCGTGTCGGCTGGTTTTCGGCCACCCATGATTGATCGCCAGCAGTAACTTTCACCTTACTACCAATCGCAAAGGTATTGGCGCCTTCGCCTTTGAAGCGAAGCTTGATATAGTTGCCCGATGCCTCCTTATTCTCATAGACGAAGCAGGGCATATTTACATTATTGACCACTAGGTCCAGATCACCGTCGTTGTCCAAGTCACCATAGGCAGAGCCATTAGAAAAACTTGGTGTAAGCAGGCCACTGTTCGTGTACTCTTGAAAGGCAAGGTTCCCATCATTGCGGTAGGCGTGGTTAGCTACCATATTGGATGGAATGATATCGATCAGCTCTTTATAGTTTACTCCCTGGTCTGAAATGACCGCCTGAATCACAGATTCATTGGCGACGTATTGAAGGTAATCTTGGTCGGTAAGATCCTGATAGATTCCGTTGGCTATGAACAGATCTTTGTAGCCATCATTTTCCATATCGAAAAAGAGAGCTCCCCAGCTCCAGTCTGATGCCTCTACACCGGCCAGGCGAGAAACCTCACTAAAGGAGTTGTTCCCACGATTAAGGTGCAACACATTGCGGGTAAATTGATGGTGGTAACCGTTTTTTACATTATACTGGTACTTATCCCAATCTTCGAAGGTGGTTACACTTTTTAAGCGATTGTATTCTGAAGGCAACATTTCCGTCACGAAAATATCCTGATGCCCATCGTTATTGATGTCGGCCATGTCTGCCCCCATTGAGGCTCCACTCGTTGATCCCATTTGGTTGACGAGATCTTCCTTGAAGGTGCCATCCTGTTGGTTGAGGTAGAGGTAGTCGCGCTCGAAGAAGTCATTAGAGACAAAGATGTCCTCCCAGTTGTCATTGTTGACATCACCGATGGTTACACCCAGGCCAAAACCAATTACACTACCGTAAATACCGGCTTCTTCGCTGACATCGACAAAGCGGCCATCCTCATTTTTCATGAGCTTGTCACCGCCTAGTTCATCGCGTACCGGGCGCTCGTTCTTACGTAGATTGAAGCTGCCAATTGCTTGGAAAGAGTTGTTGAGAATGTAAACATCAAGGTCACCATCCTTATCGTAATCGAAGAAGCTTGCGTGGGTAGAGAAACCCTTATCATTTAGGTTGTATTCAGCCGCCTGCTCCTCAAAAGTCAAATCACCTTGGTTGATGTAGAGCTCATTCTCTTTGTTGTCACCTGCTACATCGCCAGAGTTACATACGTAGATATCGAGAAGGCCATCTGCATTGACATCTACCATGGTTACACCGGTAGACCAGGCACGGGTACCGCCAACGCCTGCTGATTCCGTGATGTTTTCAAATTGCCAATCACCTTTATTCAAAAAGAGGCTATTAGCACCTTGATTCGATGTCATAAATACATCTGCCAAGCCATCATTATTGACATCGCCTATGGCCACACCACCGCCGTTATAAAAATTGCGATACTTGTAAACATTGAAATCACTATTGTAAGTCAAGTCATTGCTGAACTCGATACCAATAGCAGCATTGTCTCTGAGCTCAAAAAGCTCATTTGTATTCTGTTCTGGTGTATTGCTGTTATCGTTGCAAGCCACCAAGCTCAGGCTTAATAACAGAATAAAGGCTATTTTTCTTTCCATTCCTTGTTTAGCTTGTGGTGTAAATCTTCAATTTTGACAACTACCTCCCGCTGTCCTTTGGCGAACATCAGGATTTGGCGGTTACCATCAATTTTCACGAGCGCCGGTAATTCCGATGCTTCAAAATCTATTTCAATAAAATCGTTTCCTGGATAGCCACGCTCATATTCATCGCGCAGGTGCACCAGGAGACTGTCGGGTTGCATATTTCGGTTCCACGGAGCCCAACTCACAAAAGTGTAAGTCATGTCCATACCCCGCATGATATCTTCCTCATCAAAAATTCCATAGAACAACATGTCCTTGGACTTTGGAGTCATGTTACCTAAGGAATCTTTATCGGTATAGTAACGTGCGTTTTGGTTGCCCGTTCCTTGTGCAATTTCCTGCTGGCGATTAAGCTCCCAACATATCGCAAAGAAATCCTTTTTAGTCTGTCCTATATGCATATCAAATATCAAGCTGTCCTGGGAGATGCCACTGGCTAATTCCCGATCGACATATTGCTGATATTCTGACTTACAACTTGCTAGACCAATGGCTAGACAAGCCATCAGCAATAATGGATTCATTCTACTCATAAACCTTAACTGCTCCATCGTTAATACCTACAATGATTTGATTTTGATTAATTCTTGCAAAAGCACGGATTTGCCCATCGATACCAAGCGGTTGGCAATCCGCAAAGTCAATTTCCTGTCCGTCCTTATTGCCGTAGCATAGCCACCCGCTGGTCGCATCTTGGCGCCCAAATTGCGGCTTGAAGTTATAGTCGTTGCCTCCTAGGAGGATATCCTTCACTCCATCGCCATTCATATCTTCTATGAGAATTGCATTCACTGTGGAATATTGGGCAGTACGGGCAAGCGGCATAAGCTCAAGTTGACCATCCTTGTTCCATAGAATTTGACTACGATCTTCCTTCAGTTGCAGCTTCAAGGAAGATGTTAGTAGGTCTTCAGGGAAGAGTACCTCGAGTGGTGCCTCAGAAAATTCTCCGTAGGTGCGGTATTTCTTCTTCAGAATTGGCATCTGAGCGTACAATTCATCAATATCATGGATAGGATAATATCCTTCCGCTCCAGCTTGGCAGCAAATTTGCTCCAAGGTGCCATTTTGATCAAAGTCGTTGATATAGATGGTAAGACCATCTTGGAAAAAACTATTCTGCCCTAGGTTACCCAAGACAAAATCTTGGTCTCCATCATCATCTAGATCCGCCTTCTCAATCGTGTTCCAAAGCCCTTCCGTACCCGGCATTACTTGTCGTTGATCGGCACTAGAGAATTCTCCCCCCGCACTCTCCAGTACCGTGATCGGCATGAAATGGCCGGCTAATAGGATATCATCCCAACCATCCGCATTGACATCAGCTACTTCCACTGCAGCAATGAGACCGATATCTTGCCCGATCGTTCCTTCATCGGCGGTGAACGTAGCATTGCCATTGTTCCACATAATGTGACAACTGCCAGGCATACCGTAGACATTGGTTTTCATCACTTCACCTACGACAATATCTGGATGCCCATCCTTATTCAAATCGGCGATGGCAAAATCTCCTGTAGCAATTGGATAAGGGAAATTCAGTGCATCTTCCGCTCGAGTAAATTGACCACTACCATCATTCAAGTAAAGTGCATCATGTAGTTCGGGAGAATAGATAGAGAATGCTTTTCCACCATGCGCTACATAGAGATCTAAGTCACCATCTTGATCGATATCAAAGAAGGACGCCCCGGTCACTTCGGAGGCGCGGCTGTCATTAAAGTCGGATTTGGTGCTATACGTATCACCTTCTGACCAATAAAGGGTGGACACTTGGTTTTTTCCACCTCCGATGAAAACTTCATCGATACCATCTCCATTGAGGTCCGCAGCAGCAATACCAGGGCCGCGTCGGCCAGGCATAAAGAGAAGCATCCGTTCCCGGTCAAAGAAGTTGAGGCCGATCTCCTTGTGTTCAAAGTCAAGAGGGGAAGTTGTTGGAGAAAGTGCTATTGGCTGTTGGTCCGGACGAACAAAGGTGGATTTAGTGTGCTCTTCTTCAGCATAAGAAACCGTTAGACGTTGATTGACATCCAAATTGGTTTGGACGGTCTGCTCACCATTAGGCCAAATAACAATCAAGCTATCTACCTTGGCATGTTGGCCGAGGCCAAAGAAGATGGGTGCTGCCGAACAGCTCTGGAATCCTTTTGCGGGGTAATACTCAAATAGGCTCTTGAGTGTATCCGCTATCAAAATGACTTTGGCTCCGATAGCATGTTGATTGCCGCCCTCAAACTCCAGTTGCACGGAAAGGCTATTTGCTGCGTCCGAATTATTTTGATAGATCGAGGCTGGTCGATCTACATTATTGACAATGAGTTCAAGGTCACCGTCATTATCTAGATCACCATAAGCACTACCGTTACTAAAGGTGGCTGCATCTAGGCCCCAATCCTCTGACTGGTAACTAAACCGAAGATCACCATCGTTCCTGTAAATCGCATTGCGCACTGCACCAGATGGCATGATATCAATCAAGGTTTTGAGTACCTCTTCATCTTGGTCAATCATCGCGCGTACACGAGCATCATTGGCCATGTAGGTCAGGTAATCTTTATCGAGGAGGTCCGAACGAATACCATTACTAATAAAGATATCTCGCAAGCCATCTTTGTCGAAGTCCTGAATCAAGGCTGACCAGCTCCACTCAGAGCTTTCGACTCCGGCGAGACGGCCTAGTTCCACGAACTGTTCGCCATCAATATTCTTATGAAGCACATTGCGCGCAAACTGATGATGATAGCCCTTCTCTACCGCGAGTTGGTGTTTGTCCCAGTTTTCGTAGATCGTTTTCGTCTTTCGGCGATTGCCTTCTCGTGGCAGCATCTCTGTCACGAATATTTCCGGTAGGAGATCATTGTCTAGATCACAGGCATCTGCGCCCATTGACCCCATCGAGAGTGAGGTAAAGCTACTATCCACCGATTCGGTGAATGTACCATTCTGATTATTGAGATAGAGATAATCCTTTTCGAAGAAGTCGTTGGAGAGAAAGATATCCGGCCAACCATCCCAGTTGAAATCGGCTAAGGTAATGCCGAGGCCATACCCAATACCACTAGAGAAAATTCCTGCTTCCTGGGTGACATCAACAAACTTCCCATCACGATTCTCCAGTAGTTTGTTACCCTCCGGGTCATAGATATCGCGCAAGCCCTCCTTCATATCAAAACCACCGACAGAACGCAGTGAGTTGTTCAAGAGGTAGCAGTCCAGGTCACCATCAAGATCGTAATCGAAGAAGGCAGATTGAATAGAGAGACCTGTGATATTCAGACCATATTCAGAAGATTGCTCGGAAAAGGTAAGATCACCATTATTGATGAATAGCTCATTGTAGCGGTTATCACCACCAGGAATCCCCGCTTTACAAACGTAAATATCAAGGAGGCCATCACCATTGACATCCGCCATATTTACACCTGCCGACCATACATTAGGGCAAGCAACCCCGGCCTGGTCGGTAATATCTTCAAATTCGAGATTGCCTTTATTGAGATAGAGCTTATTATCTACAAGGTTACCAGAGAAGTAGATATCCAACAAGCCATCGTTATTGATATCACCTAGCGCTACGCCACCACCGTTGTAGAAATTCCGGTAGGTATAAGGATTGTATACCTCCGTGTAATTGAGATCATTCGAGAACGAGACGCCAGATTGTTTCACCGGCACTTCGGTGAACATTGTGGATGTAGACTCCCCACAGGCAGATAAAAACAAACCAGCTACAAGAAGAGGGAAAACAGTGGAAGGTGAGAACATTCTATGGCGAGCATAGCCGCCATTTTGTCCTTCTTTCTTCGTATCCCGACTTGCTTTACCCAAAACATGTCCTCTCATACCATGCTTATACTGTGAATAACGAATGTGCTTCCCGAAAATGGGTCCTAAGGATCATCAACTAAGGCAGTTTTGCGCCGCAAATTCGCCTAAATTTTCGCCGCACAAGGTATGAAAATCGTTGCTCTTTGCCCTTGTACAAGCTGATGATAAATACGTCAATTTCAATGACTTTGATCAATTCTGATACGAATCTGATCTAATTAAATATTCTAGAATGGCATTAACACAGTTATCCGCTAAAGGCCACGCCTACATTGTGTTGTACAAGGCTTCACTTCTTGAAGTTCAACCGGTTTGAAGGGTGACGATCTTAGTAATTAAACGCAAACTTAACTCCTAAAAACAAGCATCCCGAACCCCCTCTTTGCAGAGAGAGTTCGGGATTGCTAATTGTTATTTCAGTCTAGTACTGGTATTCGGCTTAGTACCCAGGGTTCTGAGTCAAACTACCATTACTTGCTTGAATTTGCTCCAATGGAATTGGGAACACGTTTCTGAATGCATCAGAAGCAGGCTTCTCCCACCAAGCGTCGTTATACTTACCGAAACGGATCAAGTCAGTACGACGAGAAGTCTCTTGGAACATCTCACGACCACGCTCTGCTAGGAACTCATCGCCAGACAAAGTACCGCTATAAGCAGGTACACCAGCACGAGCACGTAGAACGTTTACGTCAGCTTCAGCAACTGTCCAGTCGCCAGCCTGGCGAGCGGCAGCCTCTGCACGCATCAAGTAAACATCACCCAAGCGAACGATAGGCCAGTCGTTGTCCATATCTGGACGACCACCTTGCTTAAAGCTGAACTTACCAGGGCGAGCACCTGCCTCACGTAGTGAGTTAGGTGCAAGCTCGTTGATCTTTGGAGTATAGTTCAACTGGATGTCGTCATCGTCAGCAGCATAGTCAAGTACAGAAGAACCACCGAAGTCCAACTGAGGACCTACGATAAAGTTAGCCTTCTTACGAGCATCAGCTTCGTCATAAGAGTTGTAGAACTCTTCCAATGAAGCATAGCCGTTCCATGGCTGAGCATCGAAGTTCCAAGTAAACTGGCTAGAGAAGTGAAGGGTCATCTGAGAGAAGTTCATACCACCACCAGATGCTTCGTCATACTGTACAGCGAAGATATGCTCTGGGTTGCCACCGTTATTAGGAGCAAATACCGCAGCATAACCTTCCAATACGTCTGGATCAGCAGCTACACCTTCGCGCTTACCTAGGTTAGCAACAGTACATCCTGCACCACAAAGGCTGTAAGCACCACTGCTGATAATAGCATCAGCACAAAGCTCAGCTTTGTCATACATAGCAGTACCGGTATACACCTCTGCGTTCAAGTACAACTTACCCAAGATACCAAGCGCACCGTAACGGTTCATTACATAAGCAGAACCACCGTCATCTAGATTACTATTAGACAGATCCATACCTGCAGTAACTTCTGAGATACCCAATGCAGCAAGTAATTCGCTTTCAACGAAGTCAAATACTTCTTGGCGGCTAGCCTGTGGAGGATCAGCAGCAGTTTCAGTAACGATCTTCACGCGACCATATAGGTCAAGAAGACGCCAGTAGAAATATGCACGAAGAGCACGAGCTTGTGCTACTCCGTCTGGGCCTAGTGAACCATCACCCAACTTACCATTGATAGTACCAATAGCGTTGTACTGCTGGCCCCAAGTGCCGTTCACGAAAGCGTGGTTAGCACCATAAGTGTGTTGGTGCAATTCGATCAGGATACCACCGTCAAACCAGTCACCACCTTTGGCAGCGATACACATTTCATCCGATGTGATTTCCTGAACAGCGTAGTAACCACCGTGGTTGGCAGTACCCGCGTTACGCAGCTCAGCGTAAGATGCAGTTAGGTCAGCGATAGCGTTACCTGCAGCAGGGTCATTAACAACAGTAATGTTAAAGCCCGGCGCAGTCACCTCATCGGTGATATCACCCACTAACTCCTCTTCCAGGTCGGTACATGCAACCGCCCCGAGAGCCAAGCCGAAGAACATGAAATACTTAAAAAGCTTATTCATCTTATCTTCAAATTTACTAATGATTAAAAATTGAGGTTAACCCCTAATGTGATCGTACGAGACGCAAAGTAGTTGTAACGACGATCGATACCTGGGCTAAGTACGTCAGGGTTGTTGAAGTCAACAACACCACCGTTGTCAGCATCACCAAAGTCAACCAATGCTGGCTCTGGATCAGTACCGGTGTAGTTCGTCAATACAAATACATTCTGTCCTGTCAAAGATACGGTCAAACCGCGAACTGTGCTACCGCTACCGAAATCAAAACGACGCGCAATTGTCAAATTGTCCAGTTTAAAGTAGTCAGCCTTTTCTACGTACAGGTCACTGAACTGCGCAGAAGTAAGTTCTGGCACACGCAACTCCGTATTAACGTAGTTGTAAGAAGACTGAGTAGAGATCACAGGCTCGTAGAACGCACGCCATGTGTTCACTAGGCTGTGACCTACTGCACCACGGAAGAATGCGTTAACAGACCAATCACCGATAGTCAACTGGTTTGTCCAACCGAATTCTAGATCAGGAATACCATTACCTGCAACCTGGAAATCCGCATCAGGGTTCAATGCCTGGTCCTGATTTGCAATAACTTGTCCGTCACCATTCAAATCAGCGAATGTAGGAGCACCACCTTCAGTACCTGTGTAAACAGGCGCCCAAATTTGGCCAATCTCTTCGCCCTCACGAACGATGATCATGTTAGTACCGTTCTGACCAGGAGCACCCAAGTTAGCACGTACTTCCGCAGGAATTACATACTCATCAAGAGTAGTAGTGTAAGTACTCAATACTACACCAGTGTTCCAGTTCAGCTTCTCGCTGCGGATTACATCATAACCCAATGTCAATTCAGCACCTTGTGTGCTCAACTGTCCAGCGTTCTCGAAACGACGATCTACACCAAATACAGCAGCGTCAACCTGACGCTCTAGGATAAAGTCAGAGATCGTACGGTCATACAAGTCAAGAGTAGCAGTGAAACGGTCCATACCGAACTCGATACCGAAGTTCAATTCGCCTTTCTCCTCCCACTTCAAGTCAGGATTCGCAGCACGGATCAACTCGGTAGAAACACTACCATCAGGAGCATTTACAACAGAACGGATTGGCTGTGCAAGTCCGTTAGGACCAGGAAGAGAACCTGTTACACCATAACCAACACGTACTTTCAACTGGTTAACACCACCTAGATCTAGGTAGTTGTTCAAGTCAACACCAGCACTAATCGCTGGGAAGATACCCCAACGGTTGTCTTCACCAAGCTTGGTAGAACCCTCACGACGAACAGAAGCGTTCAAGAAGATCGCGTTGTCGAAGGTCAAGTTTGCACGACCAAAGAATGCAATGATCTTCTCGTCTGGAGAAGTATCACTGTTAGCAGAAATGAAACCAGCATTCTGCAAATCCTGTGCCGCCTCGATGATGTTACTGAAGTCTACAGAACTACCTGCAGGGAAGTCACCAATTTCGAAGAAGTTAGACTCGAAGTTGTTCTGCTGGTAAGAGTAACCAGCTGTGAAACGCAAGTCAGTGCTACCGAAGTTGTTTACGTAAGTAGCGTAACCTTCGTACAAGCGGAAGCTAGCGTTGTCATCATAGAACTTAGCCAAACCCTTACGAGTAGGGCTCGCAGCGTTACCGCGGAATAGTGAAGTAGAAGGATAGTACTCACGGTTGTTCTGAGTAGTATTCTGCTGTGCTACACGACCAGCAACTTCGATGTTATCAGTCAATTGGTAACCCAAACGAGCACCGTAAGTAAACTCGTTACGACGACCTTCGTTACGGTTCTGCTGAATGATAGAAACAGGGTTGAAACTATCGAACAGACCCAAAGTTTCGAAGAAACCACCATACTGATCACCAGCGAATGGGAATGGTGCATCGTCAGCGAATACAGGAGCTGTTGGGTTGTACAATACAGCGTAACGCAATGCTTCGTTGAAACCGAAGTCAGCATCACGACGTGTGAAAGAAGAGTTGAAGTTGATAGTAAGTTTATCGTTCAACGTCTTAGTAGAGAAGTTCAAACGAGTGTTGAACTGCTCGAAACCAGAGTTCTCTAGGATACCTTCCGAATCACGGTAGTTACCAGAGATACGGTAGCTAGTGTTACCAGCACCGCCAGAAGCGGCTAAACTGTGTACGTTGGTAATACCAGTACGAGTTACTTCGTCAACCCAGTCAGTGTCAGAACCCAAGTCAGTACCACCAGTTTGAAGGAACTGCTCGCGGCCCATGATTGGCACACTGTTGAAGGCTGTAGAAGCACCTACCTGACCATTGTAAGTAAACTGAACACGCTCAGCATCTTTGCTACCAGAACGCGTAGTAACCAGGATTACACCTGAAGAACCACGAGAACCGTAGATCGCAGAAGCAGAACCGTCCTTCAGTACGCTGATGTTCTCGATATCGTTAGGGTCAACGTTATCAAGAGACGCACCGATAATACCGTCTACTACTACAAGAGGCTCAGTGTTGGCACCTACCGTAGAAATACCACGAAGGCGAATCACACTTCCACCGTTAGGGTTACCACCCCGGTTGTACACCTGCAGGCCCGCTACTTTACCTTGCAACAACTGTGCAGGGTCAGTAATTGGACCTTGGTTGAATTCATCCGCCCCCACTGAGGTTACGGCTGATGTGATTTCCTTTTCTTTCTGTGAACCGTAGCCCACAACTACAACTTCATCCAGTAATTCACCAGCAGACATAGTGATATCGATGGCAGAACGTCCATTGATGTCAATCACCTGCGCAGAATAACCGGTGTAGGAAATCTCCAGCTGCTTGGCATCAGCTGGTAAGTTTAGAGAATAAGTACCATCAAAATCAGTTACCGTACCAGTGGAGCTTCCTACCACTAGAATATTGGCACCAATTAGTGGCTCGCCTGTCTCTGCATCTGTGATGGTTCCGCTAACAGTTTGTGCAACCATTACATTGCACAGCACAACTGCTATCAGCATCAGCATCCACTTAGATACTTTGTCGACTTTAAGCTTCATACACTACTTTGGTTTAGTTAAAAAAGCAATTACCATAAACATGTGTTGGCTTACCCTTGCTACCCACAATAAGAGTGGTAACAAGAAAAGCCAAACTAGCTCTTTACATTCAGTCTCTTGGGTAATGCCGGGATTAGAAGTAAACGAGCAACACCATTATTGATTCTAGTAAGTGTGACAGGTGGTTGCTTCTGTAGGTCTTTGGTGTTATATCTACACTAACTGCCGTAAAAGTCAGAATAAACTCCGAAATAAACAAGTATACTAAAAAAGATTTTCCCTAAACAGGGCCAAACAAAATATAATTACGTCCATTCAATAGATGTCATTTGTAAACGCAAGCAATGTTGGTTACGCTGCTTGGGTTGGAATTAAAGAGTGGTAATGCGGATGGTTAGTTTTTTTTTCCGAAATTGGGAATTTACTAGCAGTCTCACTCACCTATTCTGAGTGGTCGATCTGATGCCCAAATCACCTTGTTATATGTATCCAAAAATTGTCCTGTTCTTACTCTTTATCACCATCGGCGGGACTTTGCGTGGGCAGCAAGAATTGATTTCGATATCCCGAACCAACGGCCGGGTGGAAATACCGTTTGAGTACGTCAACAACTTCATAATTGTCAATATCGTATTCAATCGCATCTTCCCTTTGAAGTTCATCTTCGATACCGGAGCAGAAAATACAATCCTTACACGCAAAGAAATTACGGACCTACTGGCCATTAACTACCAGCGGAAGATCACCGTCTTTGGTTCTGATCTTAAGACGGAGCTTACTGCTTACGTAGCTCCAGGTATCTCCTTGAGTTTCGGAGAGCACTTGCGTATTGCTAGTCAGGCAGTACTCGTGATGGAAGAAGATTACTTTAGTTTCGAAGAATACGCAGGCGTAGAAGTGCATGGTATTCTCGGGGCAGATATTCTTCGGCGGTTCGTCGTTCAGATCGACTACCGCCGTCGGCGCATCACCTTTCAGGATCCCAGCAAATTCTCTCCGCCAAAAGGCCGGGGCTATGAAATGATCGATACTGAATTCAGTCGGCACAAGCCCTACGCTAATTTGAGCGCCAATTTGCGCCCAGGTGAAGAAAAGCCCGTCAAGCTCCTTATGGACACCGGTGCCAGCCTCGCCCTACTCATGTATACTCACTCAGATAGCATTCTCCAATTACCGGAGAATCTCATTCTTACAAATATCGGACGAGGTTTGGGGGGGAACCTCGAAGGCTTCATTGGCCGAACCGCCAGTTTAGAAATTGGCTCGAGGCAATTAACGAATGTCATCACCAGCTTTCAAGACATTGCGGATGAATACCTTATAGATTCGACATTCCTCAATAATCGAAATGGCATTATGGGCAATGTCATCTTAGATCGATACCGTATTATTATTGATTATATCCGGGAAGACGTATACCTCCAACCAACGCGAGATTTCAGGAAAGCCTTTGAATTTGACCGTAGTGGAATCAACTTGGTCGCAGCAGGCGAAGACCTGGGCAAGTATATTGTTCTTAGCGTTGTTGCTGGTAGCCCGGCAGATAGAGCGGGGATTCAAAAAGGAGATGAAGTTCGAATAGTTAATGGCGTGCCAGCCTACTTACGTGGCCTCGAAAACATCGTTCGGATTCTTCAGCGAAAACCTGGTAAGCGGGTAAAACTTGTCATTAGGCGCAATGGAGAGCGGATGACTAAGCGGATTACACTGCAGGATTTGATTTAATATCCACCATTTGCTCACTTATGGTCCAAAGCTGGCCTGCCAATTCAGGGTCACGAGCATCCGCGGATGGTTTACGACAGCACTGTCGTTCATCAAAGTACCGACCACTGACACCTCTAATTTCTGGACTTAACGCCAAATATAAAGGTGTGCGAGCACCACAGCGGGTTGGCCGCATAAAAGGCTTGTAGAAGGACCAGAGTAGACTATAGTACCAACGAGATCTTTTGTTGGCGATTCGAGTTCGTACTACGCCCGGGTGTAGGCAATTGCTTTCCACCTCCGGATAACGACGGGCCAGTTCACGCGTAAAGAGGACATTAGCTAGCTTAGATTGAGCGTAAGCATGTAATCCATTGTACGCTTCTGCTCCACCTTCCCCCCTCAATTTTTCGAAATCCATCTTGCCATGAAAATGAGCGACGGAGGCTAGATTCACAATACGGCCTTCAGGGGCATCAGAAAGCAAGGGCATCAACCGATTGGTTAAAAGAAAGTGCCCCAAATGATTTACGGCAAACTGGAGTTCATAACCATCGGAGGAGAACTGCAGATCATTGGTGAAAATGCCCGCATTATTAATCAGGATGTCGAGCTGACCAAAACGCCGTAAAAAATCATCACTTGCTGCCCGTACAGAGTCTAGACTGGCTAGATCGCATTCCAACCATTCCACCTTATCACTGCCAGTTCGATGGCGTAAGGTAGCAACCGCAGCCTTCATCTTGACGGGCGACCGTCCGGCAATTACGACCAGATGTCCACGTTCGAGAAGAACCTGGGCCGTTGCTCGGCCGATGCCATCATTACCACCAGTAATTAAAATGGTCTGACTGCGCATGTAGTTATTTGGTTAAGGCAACAATTGAAGAATCAACTACAAGAACCTCTAATCAATCGACAAGTTCAATGGCAATAAAGATTTACTGAACTTGTTAGAATTGTATTGCTGGTGTATTAGCTGACCAGTATTTCCTGTCTACTGGCACCGTACATTGATCCTATCGATTATATAACAGCGAAACCGGCTAGAATAGTTGACTAAAACTTACCTTTACGCATCACAAAAACTTGCGGTCCATGCTAAATCGATTACTTCGACCAGTCACGCTATTTACCTTTTTGCTAGGTCTGTGCCTAGGGTTAAGCGCTCAATTACAGGCTCAAGAAAAGGAAGATCCACTACGCATTTTGGCAGAAGAACTGGCTCATAAGTATATCATTACTGATGGCCACGTAGACTTACCATACCGACTGCGGATCCAAAATTTCCGTCCAACAAAGGAATATTTAGGTATACCCATCGAAACGGAGGATGGTGATTTCGACTACGTCCGTTCACGTGCCGGTGGCCTTGATGCTCCATTCATGTCTATCTATATACCTGCTTCCTTTCAGGAGACAGGCGGAGCAAAAGAGCTTGCCGACACCTTAATAGATATGGTGGTTTCTATCACGGAAGCTCACCCAGACAAGTTCATGATGGCCAATAACCCAGCGGATGTCAGAAAAGCCTTTAAAGAAGGTAAGTTAGCGCTTCCAATGGGCATGGAGAACGGAGCTCCGATTGGGGATGACCTCAGTAATGTTGCTTATTTCCGTAAACGTGGCATCGACTACATCACTTTGACGCACTCTAAAGACAATCTGATCTGCGACAGCAGCTATGATACAACCCGCACTTGGAATGGCCTCAGTGACTTCGGTCGGGAAGTAGTACACGAAATGAATCGCGTAGGAATAATGGTGGACATTAGCCACGTAAGTGACAGTACCTTC
>CAJXOS010000095.1 GCA_913057725.1 uncultured Lewinella sp. | reverse complement strand
CATTTCCCTAAAATTCGGGATGACTCATGTTTCTATTTTACATGCCGTTCGTTTATTTAAATGGATGTCGAGCTTCCCACTCGGGTAGTGGAGCGATAAACCGTGCAACTACTGGAATTAAAGGATTAGCCACTTTTACACGAGCCCGCATCCAACATTGTAGCTCTACCGCTTCAGCTCCCACGGAGCTTTTGATCTCCAAAGCGGTGCGAGAGAATACGGCCTCCGTGCACTTAGCCTCAATCGTCTCTTCTACCAAATCATAAAGAATATTGAGGTAGAGCTGGTGAGATCGATTGTATTTGGCGTCAAAACCCAGGAAGTGAGCTTCTAATTCGTGATGATTATAAACCGCAGTAGAGAAACCAATTAATTCTTCACCGAGGAAATAGCCCCATACTCGGAACCTTTCTGGGAAGTTCTTTTTCCAAGCCGTAAAATAGTGCTCAGGTAAGGCTACTGCATTGAAATCTGACTGCGACGCAATATCCAGGTAAAGAGAAAACATGTGGGATTGACGATCAGAGATTTCGTCTAAATCCATTTCTCGGCGAGTGATTTCCTTCCCTTTCTTTCGCGCTCGACGAACCCGGACGCGATATTTTGATGACATCGCCGCCAAATAATCCTCAAAGGAATTCCACTCAGCAGGGATATCAAGTACCATATTGGGCTGTACTGGCAACGCATGGAATTTGTGATCTCTTGGATGTTGCGCCAGCGGCATATCCTTGATCATTATCCCGTGTAGACGTTCAGGCCATTCTTTGGCAATCGCTTCAGCACCTTCGCTCAAAACTGTCGTTAGCTCCTCGGCTGTGAAATCCAATTGCCCACGTAAGGCATGTTCGCCAGTCAGAAGTAGTTGGCCCAAGGAGAGAATACGAAAACGAAGTACACGAGCCAGTATCCCCTTCACATTACTGATAAAGGCTTGTAAGGCTCCGTACTGTTCGTTTTGATCCAGCTTTCCCATTTGCTCCTCCGGGTTAAAGGAGAAGGCTTGCAAGACCACCCCAAACTCACCATGCTCAGGATGACGGAAAATGGCAAAGCCTGTATCCACACCAGCAAGGTCTAGTTCATCAAGTAGGTCGAAATAAGCGCGAGAGACAAAGAGGTCATCTCGGTCAGGGAGGTTATCCCAGCTACTTGCTCCTTTCTGTATTCCTACAGACCAGTGGATTGTCCAGTCGGTTGATAAACGAATCGTGTTCAAGGAGCTGGTTGGTATTGTGGATAAATCATGGGGTGCACGACATGGGAATCGCCTTATCCAACTAGCCGGACGGCTAGGACTTCGCTTCGCTTCAATGGGTGTTTCAGTCATGCTACTGTCATATCAATACTTTACAGAACGGTGAAAGGGGGTGTAAGGTTGAGCTCATCTAATATTTGTCCCTCCCTTTCATCGCTTTGATAAGTTATGGATTCTGGTGATCGAGTCTTAAACGGACTATTTCGTCCACTTTTCTACTTCCGACCAAGCATATTTTTCGTCTTCCCAACGAATAACCTCTACCCCCGCAGGACCTTTGTAATTCTGGAACCAGTCCTCGATAATCCGGCGAGCGGCATCGTATTTGAGGGCGAAACTCATAAAGTCTTCAGCTTTGATCACTTGCAAAGCAGGATCGGCCGGAATGGAAATTAATTTGGTGTCAATTTCATTCCGATCTCGAAGCATCAATGCGCCAATTGGAATGACGGGCATGGCAGTGCCGGTGGCTACAGATTCACCAATTACCAAGATGTCGAGAGCATCACCATCTCCACCACGTTCTTTGTCCATTAGCGTACCCGGAACGAAGCCGTAGTTGCCAGGGTAGGGGAGGAAGTCAATCACTCGATCTTTACCATCTATTTGATCCACTTTGAAGGTTCCATCAGCATAATCGAACTCAATCTTCTGATTGGTTCCTGCAGGGATTTCAACGATCATCTGCAAGTATTCCCCTTCTAGAGCTGGTAAACTACGGGGATCGTTCTGCTGCTGCTTGCATGCACTCAGTAAAAGAACAATAAAAAGCAGCTGGTATAGATTTCTCATGACAGTTCTCTTTTGTGCTCAGGACGTTTGATGCTACCGTTCTTGGTACATTTTCGCGTAGTAATCACGATAAGCTCCAGAAGTGATATTCTCCAACCATTCTGAATTGTCGAGGTACCACTGGACTGTACGTCGCAAGCCTTCTTCAACTTGTACTTGTGGTTCCCAGTTGAGTTCGTTCTTCAACTTAGTGGCGTCAATTGCATATCGTTGATCATGTCCGGGGCGATCTGTAACAAAGGTGATCGTCTTCCTAGCACTTCCTGCTGGACGCCCCAGTAATTCATCACAGACATCACAAAGTTTATGCACTAGATCTAGGTTCGACCATTCGTTATTGCCACCAATATTATAGGTCTCTCCATTGAGGCCTTCCCGATAGATAAGATCGATAGCGGCAGCATGATCCTCAACCCACAACCAATCCCGGACATTTGATCCATCTCCGTAGACAGGAAGAGGCTTGCCATGACGAATGTTATTGATCATCAATGGGAGTAATTTCTCAGGAAACTGGTACGGACCATAGTTGTTGGAACAGTTCGATACCACAATCGGTAAGCCATAAGTATGGTGCCAAGCCCGAACGAAATGATCTGAACTGGCCTTTGAAGCAGAATAAGGGCTTCTCGGATCATAAGGGGTCTCTTCTACAAAATATCCCTCTGCTCCCAGCGAACCATACACTTCGTCGGTGGACACATGGTAGAAGCGCTTGCCTTCGTAATTGTCCTGCCAGGCGTTTTTCGCCGCGTTTAGCAAATTCACCGTACCAACAACATTGGTCGTGATGAAGGCCATTGGGTTAGCAATGGAACGATCCACATGGGATTCAGCAGCAAGGTGGATTACACCACTAAATTGATGTTTATCGAAGAGAGATTCTAGAAATGTGAAGTCTGTGATATCTCCCTTGATAAAGGTGTAGTTTGCTGCCTGCTCTAAATCTTTGAGGTTCTCAGCATTGCCGGCGTAGGTCAATGCATCAAGATTGAAGATGTGATCGCCTGGGTATTTATTGACCATCAAACGGATTAGATGAGAGCCGATAAAACCAGCACCACCCGTCACTAGAATATTTGCCATTTCATTTCGTATTTATCAAAACAACGTCAAAGCAGTGCCTACCGTGTGAATCGGCCTTATTTTACCACTTCTTTGAAGTATTCATAAGTTCGACGAAGACCTTCCGCTCGAGTCACGGTAGGTTCCCAACCTAAAATTTCCTTGGCCTTACTAATATCGGGCTGTCGAATCTTTGGATCGTCTACGGGTAAATCTTTGTGTATGATATGAGCATCGGGGTTGTTCACTAGGGCAAGTACCTCCTTTGCGAAGTCGATGATCGTTATTTCATCCGGGTTGCCGATATTCACTGGTAGGTGATAATCACTAAGCAATAAGCGATAGATTCCTTCCACTAGATCGTCGACATAACAGAATGAACGAGATTGGGAACCATCGCCAAAAACGGTGAGGCCTTCACCCCGAATAGCTTGTGAAAAGAATGCTGGTAATACGCGACCATCATCTGTGCGCATTCGAGAACCATAAGTGTTAAAAATACGGATGATGCGTGTCTCTACGTCGTGGTAATTATGGTAGGCCATCGTGATGGCTTCCAGGAAGCGTTTTGCTTCATCATATACACCACGTGGACCAACGGGATTAACATTCCCCCAGTATTCTTCTGGTTGTGGATGAATCAATGGATCTCCATAAACCTCTGAGGTGGAGGCAACTAATATTCTGGCTTTCTTCTCTTTGGCTAAACCCAATAAGTTGTGTGTACCTAACGCACCAACCTTGAGGGTTTGAATAGGCATCTTTAGATAGTCAATTGGACTAGCAGGAGAGGCAAAATGTAGGATATAGTCCAAGTTCCCCGGAACGTGCACGAACTTGGTTATGTCGTGATGGTAGTATTCGAATTCAGGGAGCGGAAACAGGTGGGCTAAGTTTTCCTTGTTACCGGTCAGAAGGTTGTCCATCGCAATGACCTGATATCCTTCTTTGATGAAACGATCACACAGATGAGAACCGAGGAAACCGGCACCACCGGTTATTAATATTCTTGGCATGGAGATAATATTCTAAATGCGGTTTGGGATTGATATTGGACGACAAAGATAAAAGATCATGATGCCCAGAGGTGTGCTAACGGACTTAACTTTAGAATAAATTTGTGGTAAGGGGAGCAGAAGCTGCTATCTTTGCCGCTCCTTACGGTTAATTCTCGGTAAGGAGGAATCACTTGAAGTATAAATTTTATGAGACCGATACGTTGGAAGCTATATATACAGGCAGGCTTGATGAGTGCAATGATGATGCTCTTGCTGCAGCCTTTAAGTGCACAATTCCTTGGAAGCGGCAACTCCGGTAAGGTCATTCTCTTGAACTTTGGTTACGGCCCTCAGATTCCAATTGGTGAATTGACGGACCGCTTTGGGAATAACTTTGCTGCAGAGGTGTCTGCCGATTTCATGACTCCTAGTAACTGGACGTTTGGTGTGCAGGGGCAGTTTCTATTTGGGAGCGAGGTCAAGGAAGATGTACTAGCTGGCCTCCGAACGGAAACAGGTGATATCATTGGTAATGATCGTGAACCTGCCGATATTCAGTTGCGTCAGCGTGGCAGTTACTACGGTGTGCGTGCGGGCAGATTAATCGGACTTTCACAAAACAACGATCGTACAGGAATTCGTATCAACTTAGGTGCGGGTCTGCTTCAGCATCGTATTCGTATTCAGGATGATCCCTTCCGGACCGTTCCGCAATTAACGGGTGAATATGAAAAAGGATACGACCGTCTGACAAATGGTTTAGCTCTCCACCAGTTTGTAGGGTATCAAACAATAGGAAAAACCAATGGGGTGAACTTGACGATCGGATTCGAGTTTTTCCAAGGGTTTACGCAGAATCGTCGATCTTTCAACTTCGATACCCGTGTAGCTGATACAGAGCAGCGCCTTGATCTACTAGCTGGTCTGCGGTTCTCCTTTTCTTTGCCCTTCTACCAAGGGAATTCCGAAGAGATCTTTTATTAATGAGTGTATTGCTGTACCGACTTGCTATCGGGCTGTACCATTTTGGCATTCGTATTGCTGCATTGTTCAATGCTAAGGCTGCAAGTTGGGTTCAGGGACGGAAAAATTGGCTTGAGAAGCTACAAGCTTGGCGACAATCTGTCCCGGCTGATGCAAAGGTCCTTTGGATGCATTGTGCATCATTAGGAGAATTCGAACAGGGCCGATCAGTTTTGGAACAATTACGTAAAGATCATCCCGATCTGCAGCTCGTTCTCAGTTTCTACTCTCCTTCAGGTTATGAGCAGCGCAAAGACTATCCCGTTGCTAATTATGTGTGCTATTTACCCCATGATGGGCCTTCTAGGGCGCGGCAATGGCTAGACGAATTGCGTCCTAATACCATTGTTTTCGTGAAGTATGAGTTCTGGTATTTTCACCTGCAAGCTGCTTTCCAACGGCACATCCCGACTTATCTAATTGCGGCCGTCTTTCGACCAGATCAGTTGTTTTTTCAATGGTATGGTAAGGCGTTTCGTAAGCTCCTGTCAAATTTTACCCATCTCTATGTGCAAACGACTAATGATGCCAACTTGCTCAATGCACACGACATAACTAATACCACCGGGGTAGGTGATCCACGTGTTGATCAGGTAATTGCATTAGCGGAGTCTGAGGCTGCCTTTCCAGTGGTTGAAGCCTTTGGGAACGGACATAAGGTGCTAATAGCAGGGAGCACTTGGCCTCCAGGGGAGAAAATACTATTTGCGAAACCCGAGTTGTGGGAACAGGACTGGAAATTACTCATTGCTCCACATGACATAAGTGAAGGACATGTAAAGCAAATTGTCAAGGACTGCCCATTGCCGTATGTTCGTTATTCTGCCAAGCCTTCAAACGACGAACTCCAACAGGCTCGAGTTCTTATTCTTGATACAATAGGCATGCTCTCTCGCGTGTATCGCTGTGGAGATCTAGCTTACATCGGTGGAGGTTTTGGGCGAAGTATTCACAATACGCTCGAGCCTGCAGCTCATGGACTACCCATCATTTTTGGCCCAAAGCATGAAAAATTCTTTGAAGCGGTACAGTTGAAAGAACAAGGCGGCGCTTTTGTGATCAAGAATGAAGTTGATTTTCAACAGGTCTTTCAGCAGATGCAAGATCCAGAAAACCGGAAACGTGCCGTCAAGCAAGTCATGAATTATTTAGCCGATAACCGCGGTGCTGCGAGTAGTATTGCCAATGCACTGGGTGAGGGTTTCCAGCGGGAATAATTTCTTATTTTTGCGTCTTTCGCAGCAAGAGGCATGAGTGTAAACAACTTTTTCGATCGTTTTTCACAGCTTAATATTGTCATCATTGGTGATGTCATGATTGACCGATACCTGGAAGGTAAGGTGAATAGAATTTCGCCTGAGGCTCCGGTACCGGTAGTTCATTTACAGGATGAGGACAACCGTCTAGGAGGAGCAGCTAATGTGGCGCTCAATATAGAAGCTATGGGAGCGACACCGTATCTGTTTAGCGTTATAGGTGATGATTCGAATGGAACCGTATTTCAAGAATTGTTACCGCAGAACAACATCTCAGCTAAGTATTTGACTAAATCTGCTGGCCGAACGACGACCGTAAAGACCCGGGTAATTGCACAGCATCAACATTTACTTCGTGTTGATCGGGAGGATACCAGCCAGATCAATGATCAAGAAGCTAAGCAGCTGCTGACACAACTACGAGAACTACTGGATCAAAAGGAAATCCACCTGATCCTTTTTCAAGACTACAATAAGGGAGTGCTTCGTCCAGACTTGATTCGTGAAGTTACGCTGGAGGCATTGCGGCGCGATATTCCTACTGCGGTAGATCCGAAGTACGATAACTTTTGGGCGTATCGTCATGTTACATTGTTCAAGCCCAATTTGCGGGAAATGCAGCAGCAACTGCAGGAAACACTTGAGCCTACCATAGAGGGGCTGAAGACAGCAGCAGCAGAAGTGAGTCGACGTCTTGGAAATACTTATACCATGATCACGCTTTCTGAGAAAGGATTGTTTGTGGCTAGTAAGGACGTAGCGGAGGTGATTCCCACCCAGGAGCGTAGTATAGCGGATGTATGTGGAGCTGGCGATACCGTTATCAGTATTATGGCTTTAGGCTTAGCTGCTGGAGTGGATATTCGCACAGTTGCTCACCTTGCTAATTTGGCCGGAGGGCAAGTATGCGAGAAGGTAGGAGTAGTGCCAGTAGATCAAGAGCAATTGAAGGCAGAATATGCAGCGCTAGTAGAAGCCTAGTATGCGTATTTGCAAAATAGCCGACGATAAAATCAATAAATGTCGGCAGTTAAGTGGAAATAGCAGTCTGGTTGAATACCTTTGCGGGACCTTATAGACCGAAACCCAATTATCGAACGGTAGATATCCGTTACTTTAATATTCCCACTCTACTTTCAGCTGAGATTTTCTCAGACCCGTTTCGTATCGCCACACTGTAAGCATTAAACTTCATCAAGCTGTACCATCTCCTGTAGATGGCTACCGTGCTGTGCATAGTAAACCCTAAGCGTTATTCTCTTACGACTAACAACTATCAACTACGAACTGGTGATAGTTCAGGAACGGTGGTTCCTTGTTATGTTTACTTAACCAAACTTGTATTTTATGAATTTGAAAAATTACCTGACACTAACACTGCTTTGCGCTACGCTAGCCTTGCAGGGACAGATCATCTTTCAAGAGGATTTCTCTGGTGGTGCGATTCCTGCTGGTTGGACTAACGTGGACAACACTAGTATGGCTGGAGAGGAAGTGACTTTTGTGCACGCGACTGATCCTGCTGCTGTAGCACCTGCTGCATTGGGTAACACAGCTACGGCTACTTTCCTAGCTCCTGGCGCGGACAACGGTTACCTTTGGGCTAACTCTGACCGTGGTTTGGCTGGTGCACCTGCTGCTAACCACACTACACAGTTGACTACTACGGCAATCGACTGTTCTATGGCGGCAGATGTGTTCTTCTCTATGCAAAGTTTGATTGGTGTCTTTGACTTGGATGCAGTTGATAACTGTGTTCTACGTGTAAGTACAGACGCTGGTATGTCTTGGGAGAGCTTCACTTTGTTCCCTAACTTGACTACTGCTGTACGTTGGTCAGACAACCCATTCCTAGCAAGTGCAGATATCTCTTCTGCGGCAGCTGGTGAAAGTGAAGTATTGCTACAGATCCAGTGGTTCGGTGGCTGGGAGTACTTTTTGGCAATTGACGACATCGTATTGACTTCTGAGGACCCACGTCCTGCTAACAACATGCGCGTAAATGATTTTGCAGCGATCGCTCCAAATCTACGTACACCTGCTTCTCAGGTAGAGCCTATCGGTTTCATCGCTGACATCGAGAACATCGGTTCTGGTGACCAGACTAACGTTCAGTTGACTATTTCTGTAACTGATGACGCTACTGGTGATGAGGTATTCAGCAACATGTTGGATTACGGTAACATCGCTTCTGACTCTTTGGCGGAGAACATCTTCTTTGATGGCGAGTTTACGCCAGAGCCAGTACCAGCTAACTACACTGCTACTTACACATTGACTTACGACAATGATGCTGATGAGGCTGAGCCAGAGAACACCACTCGTAGCTTCCCAATCATCATCACTGATTCTGTATTCGCGAAAGCACTAGAGTTTACTCGTGACGTACGCCCTGCGGCAGACAATGCCTTTACTTACGGTAACACTTACTGGGTGAACAACAACGAAGATCTAGTTTCTGGTGACCCACTATTGGCTAAGTCTATCACTTTCGGTATGGGTAACCCTGGCGATATCGCTGGTCGTACGCTACAAGTACTACTACACGAATGGCCTGGTGATGCTAACGATAACTTTGAAGCAGACCAAGACGAGTACACACTAGTTGGTTTCGCTAGCTACGAAGTAGAAGGTGGCGAAGGCCAGGATCTGGTAACAGTTCCTTTGGAGCCACTTTTGGACGACTTGATCTTGCTGCAGGAGGACGTGCACTACATCGCTTCTGTACAGTATGCTCCAGATGATGATGTGAACTTCTTCTTGTTGGCATCTGAGGAATTTGACTATGCTGCAATGAACTTCTACACTGACTCTCTAATGCGTCAGCGTTTCGCTGGTGCTTTGGACGTGAGTAACGAAGGATCTTTCAGTATGATCGGTTTCGGTTTGGATATCGTTCCTGTTGTTCGCTTAAACATTGGTGTAGAGGATGTCGTTGACGCTACTGAGCCTCAGCTTCCTACCGGTGCAGTTAAGGCGTTCCCTAATCCAGCTGACGATTACGTAAATATCGACTTCGATCTGGAAACACCTGCTACTGGTGAGTTGATCTTGTTCAACACTAAAGGTCAACAACTACAGCGTCAGGTATTGGAAGGTGTAATGACAGATCGCATTCGTGTGAACACTGCTGATCTTCCAAGTGGTTCTTACTTGATCCGCGTTAGCACGGACCAAGGTGTAAGCAACCGCCCGATCACAGTACAGCACTAATTGATGCGTTAGAGATACCTCGGTATCTTTGATCATAAATGAATTCGCCCCGGAGACCTTGAGTTTCCGGGGCGTTTTATTTTTAGTTGAGTAGTATCCTTAGGATGTCTTCAGATTCTTTACGTCTGAAGACCCAGTGGCTGTAGGGGAGCACGAGCGGGTGGAGGCCCAGTCGCCCTAACATTTTCCAATGGCTGGTGGGGATAGCACTTTCGTATGGCCCTGGGTATCCGACCAAATCCACACAGTAGGTCTTCCCCTGGTAAACAAATACCAAATCGATCTCCAAACCGGCGATATGGTAATTCTCCATGATGTTCTCTACTCCTTGCTGCAAGAGGAAGTTACTGACTTCTTTCAGGAACGGGTCTCCAAGGCTTGGCGTTTTGTCAACGGGAATTACCGATTGCTCAATACCAGCATCCACCAGGTAGCGTGCTAATAACGACTGTTTTGGTAGCTCATGGTGATCAATTGATAGGAACAGGAACTGTGCTACCCGGGCTCTGGTGATGCTGACATTAAAGACATCTTCCCGATCGAGGAAGCGGAATACACCGCTTGGGGTATGCTCATCGATGGCCCATGATATATACATCAGGTCTCTTTCCTCTCCTTGAAAGTCATGAGCGGTGCCAATTAAGATGCGATGACGCACCAGTTCCTCATCCGACAAGCTTTTGCGAAACTGCTTTCGTAGATGATCTGCTTGGGTCCTGAAGGGAGATAATATTCCAATGCTTTGGCAAAGCTCAGGCTGTAGTTTCTGCTCTTTGCGAATTACTCTTTGCACATATCTCAGGATAGCCAGGCCTTCCTTCTCATTGAAGCCCTTGGGGTCGCGAGTGCCATTTAACCGGTGAATGTGGATGCACCTTTCCGTGCCCTCACTTGGATTGGCCGTCATGATCTTGAGCTGTGAGCGATAGAACTCTTTATTGCTAAAGTGGATCAATTGCGGCAGCGAGCGAAAGTGCTCATCGAGCATCATCACGTGTCGCTGATCGTTGATCCGAGCGCTGGTGAGGTCTAATAAACTGCTGTCCCTAAAGGATAGCGACCCCGTCACTTCCCGCTGATGAGAAGAAGGTAGCTGAAACTGCCGGGCAATTGTTATTTGCCGCCCTCTACTCAAGAACGATACATGCCGCAATTGTTTTGGGTCGCCAACAATGACAGCTCGTTTAGCTCGCTGTAACAGGGGCAAAGCGCTGGCAATATCGCATTGACTGGCTTCGTCAATTATGACGAGGTCGAAGAGATTTTGCTTTAGTGGCAAAACCTCATGAACATGAGCTGTGTCGACGAGCCAGATAGGCATTGCTTGTAGCAAATTCGAAAAGTTGACCGTATTAAAATAGCGCTCCTTTTCCTTGCCCGTAGTTTGACTTCGAAGTGCTTTCCATACGCGTTGGAGCTCCGCGCGATGATGATTGAAGGACTTATTCAACCGCTGAAAAAATAAGGACTCCAAATAAGTGCGTCCAGCATCTTGCAGTTGGTCTCGACGGTGATCCAGTTGCATTTGATCGCTCCAAAGTGGATCGTCGTTGATGACCGTACGATGCCAACGCCATTTTTGATAGCGCTTCCACAAGCTAATTCTATCGCTTACCAATAAATCCTGATGCCGAATATCTAGGGCAATACGCTCCTCTAACTTCGTCTCCAACTCGGCTACCTGTCGGGAACGAGAGTCTAGCTCGATCTGATGCTTCTTCATCTTTTGAGGAGAGACTCGCTTTATCCCCAAGCCATTGAGCCAATCCTTCAGTCGGCGCCTGAGGTGACGTCGATAGTCGCTACGATTAGCTCGGATCGCAATGTTGGGTAATTCGAAATCACGCTCCAACTTATCGGCAATGACATTCACCGCCTGCTCGTTTTTCGCCGCAATCAAAACGGTCTCGCCTTTACTCATACGATCAGCTGCAATTGCTGCGATGGTAAACGACTTGCCCGTCCCCGGAGGACCATTCACCATACTCAGAGTCTGCGTTGATGCGGACTTCAGAATCTCTTCCTGTCGAGCAGAGAGGAGGACCGGTAAAGGAGAGATGTCTTCCTTGTTCGAAATAGAAGGCAATTCGTCATTGGTGAATAAGGCGTGAAGTACTGGCGAAAAATGCTTCTGTTGGCTTAGTTCCTCCAGTTCATTCAAAATTCCAAGTGAACCGCTTGATTTTTCCAGGGTCGCAAGTCCTACACATGGCCACAAGGAGAAACCCTCCGTTTGCTGCCGTACTCCTGCTTTTAGATCTGATAAGGTAGACCTAAGTGGGAAGAGTTGATAATTAGGGTGAGTGATATTGGGAAAGATAGCGCGCAGTGTATCTTCCAATTGATGTAGTGCCTCAAATGTAAATGGCGGTAAAGGCAACTCATCGGTAAGGATCTGATGAAGACTGCCTTGGCGTGTGGTATTGGAGGCCTCATTCTGCAGTACCTCTGCGATTGCTGGATTGAGAATAGCCCCATCAAAATCCAACTTGATCTGGTACACATTAGCTGTTTTCTGCAGCTTTGCAGGAATAAAATATAGGGGAGCACATACTTGACGCGTTTTCCCTAGGACAGATGTCCGGCCAAGGAGAAAGAATGCATGGCAATAGAGTTGCTCCTCCTTGCCATGCAAGTATAGGTTGGCCTGCATAGCCTCTCCCCAGTCTGAATCGACGGGTAGGGTGGCTAGACTTCCTGAAAGAAAGGCTTCATCCGCAAACAGATAGGGGAGGTCTACCTTCTTACTTAAGAAGTTTAATAGGCGTGTGGCGCGATAGTCGGCTTGGTAGCACGCACGGAAATACCGAATCAGAGGCGTGAGGGCGTTTGACATACTAATAGAGCGTTCAATGATGACTCCTATTAGTTACGAAAGTTAATGCCCTCGCGCCAAAATCTTCGATAAACGTAAGCGCTTTTTAGATGACCAATCTTACCTACCTACTGGTAGAAGAATTCGTAGCTCCAAAGCACCTTTTTGATCATTTCATTGTAGACAACCATTAGGTCATTGTCCTGTGTTTGGCCGTGGTAAGAGTATACTGCTGCTGGGTCCAGTTGGGTCCCAGTCTTTATATCTACGTTGGCTTCAGGGTAGATTGGAAATAGATTCAGTGACTTAGTACTACCATCCTTTTTAGTGACAGTAATGACTGCAAAAGGAACCTGTGCTACAATTTGATCGAAGTCCTCATTGTAGTTGTTGAAGCTGGAAGCAACTAGCGCCTCGAAGTTGTGGATGAAAGCATCTACTCGGCCCTCCTGTAGGGGGGCTCGGATTACTGGGGTAAGTGGATAGTAAGGTTTGACGCTCATTTCATTCTCTACGCTAAGGCGGAACGAGCTGTTCTGTTGCTTCGGATATTCAACACTTACCGACGCAATCTCTTCAGCAGTGGCCTTCAGTATTGTCTTGTCGCGCCAATCATCACCTCGCATATTGAAACGGTAGCGTAGGTTACCTTCCCAACCCGGGATTTCAGCTACGTATGGCTGTTCTGCACCTTCAAGAATAATGTAAGTGCCGCGCTCATCATTGGTAGCACCACCAATGTAGTAAGACTTGAGTAGTTCATCTTCTTTACCATAAATCTCAACCTTGAGACCCTGGGTAGCAAGGGTCTCTACCATGTGTGGCACGGCAGCCTCAGTGGGCTTAAACCGCATACGGATATTATTAATGGTGTTAAGAAGGTTTTCAATCGCATCGGGGCGAGCAATATGCTCATCATTGAACATCCAATGATCCGCTTTGCGCTCTAGCGTGGTACGCGTCCCGTGGCGATCCGCAATGAAAACTTTATATACCATTTCCCGATCTACCGCAAAGTCTCGGTCAGCCCCGACAACGGAGGTGACTGGCCCCTGTTTTTCCTGAGTGCTCATGTAGTACGCACCAGATCCCAAAATAATCACGGCGAACAGCAATAATAATGTCCTATTCATGTAGTTTCAATTTGCCCGCAAAGGTCAACGCTTACGTTTGCTTATCCAAATAGAATTGAGTGAAAGTCCCGACTAAAGCAACGGTTTGCCGCTTTGAAGGTTTGAAAGGGGAATAGAATTTAGGTGAATTCAGTATTAACAGGCGCTTCGCTTTAGCAATCGATACTCTCCCTGTTGTTTGAACTCACGGATCGACATGCCGGTATATCGCTTGAATGTCTTCGACAAATGGCTAACGTCCGTAAAGTTGAGCTCATCGGCAATTTCGGTCAGGGTAAAGTTGGAGTTCAATAAGCGGATTTCAACCAATCGCAGTTTGGCTTTGATAATGTACTCCCGCAAAGACATATTCACATTCTTGCGAAAGAACTCACCCAACTAAATTCACTAACTCAACTAATCCAACTAATTAAACCACCCAAGTCACCAAAGCACACCTAAGTGTTTTGAACCATATAAGGCATGTAATGACAGAGAAGAACTAACCCAACTACCTCAACTAATCCAACTAACAAACCATCAAACCTCCTAACCTTCCAACAAACAAACCTCCTAACCATCAAACCAATATCAACCCGCATACTTCCGACGACGCACGAAGTAGTAACCCAAGCCAAACAGCAGCAGCAAGACCACTGGTAGAGCAATGTTCAGTATCCGCCAGAAAGAGGCTTCTGCTTCTGCTCGTTCGCTATTGAGCATGCGTAGGCGTACTTCTTTGCCGCGAGCCTGGATGATGCCGCCCTGATCGAGCAGGTATTCCAGGGAGTTGATGAGGAAATCCTTGTTGGAGAACTGGTACTTGTCGTAGATGTTGAATCCAAGTGGTAGAACGGAACCATCTGGTCGTACTGGGTTAGCAGCTACGTCACCATCAGAGACGACAATCATTGCCGTTGGCACACTCTCCTTGCGGAACTCTACACCTATTTGCTGTAATACCGCGAGGTTGTCTTGCGATAAGCGGTTCTCGTACATACTTGGGAAGGTACCTTCAAGTAGTACGGCCATTACGAGGGAGTCTCGCTGAAACTTGCTTGGATCCAGTTCATAGCGAAGGAAATCGAAGTCCATACCTACCGGCAACTTCTGATAACGAGAAGCATCACTACTCATTAGCAGGATGGTCTTATCAACGGGCGTTTTGGTACGAGGTGAGATGTCGATCGAACTGGGGTAGATAAAGTTTACAGCTTCCAAGCTTTTGACCACTGGATGATTAGTCTGCGGAAGCGCCAGAACGTGGTACGGATAACGGAACAGATCAAACTGTGGTGCATTACCTAATACCCCAGTAGCCAACGGAATTCGGCTGCAACGCAGATCCTGAACCAGATCATCGTTTAGGCGAACGCCATACCGGAAGAGCAGATCATCAATATTGAGGTCGTAAGTGGAAGGGTAAAACTCTGGGCGTCCCTGGAGGCTGTCCAGATCAACTGCAACCCGATCCATCAGCCACATGACTTTACCGCCATTCATGATGTACTGATCCAGCTTGAATTTATTCTTTTCACTAAAAGGGCGTGTTGGCTTGGCGATGACCAAGGCGGAAATCTCTTGTGGGATGACTGCCACGCTGTCCATCTCCAATCGTCCTACTTCATAGTAATTGCGAAGTTCCTTTTCCAAGTCTGCCGTCGCGATTGGAGGTAGCTCTCCTTGGCCAGACGTGAGAGCGATCACTTCCTTATAGGATTGATTCAGCTTCTGGATAGCATTGGCAAACTTATACTCCAGCAATGCTACCGCATTATTAAGCACTACATCACTTGGTACACCTGGTACTTCATTCTCCAGAATGTTGACGGGGATAGAACGCTCACCCTTGTAGAAAATCGCGTAAGGAAATATCGATGTCGTTGATGTGCCTTCTACACCTTTTACACGTAGGTTAACGGGCAAAATGCCTTCTTGCTGGTAAAGCTCACGACGTTGATTGATCTCGTCTACCGTACCTTCATTCGGGTTGTAGAATTCAAACTCAATGTATGGAGATACAGACCGGAAGTCCTCCAACATTTCCCGCGCGGCTTGCTGCAAACGCTTGAAACCCGCAGGAAATTCACCATCCAGCAATACCCGCACGAAGATGATATCCTCTTGCTGTTCTAGCAAGTTTTCAGTGCCCGGCGTGAGGGTATAACGCTTCTCTTCGGTTAAGTCCAAAGCCCCATAGAGCGGACGGCCTCCCATGCGGCTATTGGCTACGATATTTAACAACAGTACCACGGCCAGACCCAGTCCCAGTTGGATGATTGTTTGCGTTCTGCGATTCATGCTTTAACCTTTAACTTCTGCTTTTTCTAACTTCCAATTTCTCACTTCCCCCTTCCCATTTCCGACTTCCCCTTACCATTTTCTGCGCTCCAGCGCGAGCATAGATAAGAACAAGAAGAAACCAGATAGGCTCAAAAAGTAAATGACGTCCCTCGAGTCGATAACTCCTCGGCTAAGACTATCATAGTGATATAACATCCCCATCATCTGCACTACATCATCACCTTGACCAACGAATATCGGAAGGCGACTCAGATAGTCGAAACCCCAGAAGAACCAAAAACACAAGGCAGTAGCGGCCAGGAATGCCACAATCTGGTTGGCTGTGATAGAGCTGGCAAAAATGCCAATGGCTACAAAACCTGCTGCCAGGAACAAAAGCCCCAGATAAGAGCCCATGATGCCTCCACTATCAAGGTTACCTCTTGGTGCGCCTAGATCGTATACAGTATAGTAATACAATAGGGTAGGGAGCAGGGCAAAAGCTACCAGGGCAAAACTAGCTAGATACTTGCCCAGAATGATTTGCCAATCGGAAATCGGGCGGGTAATCAATAGTTCAATGGTGCCACTTTGCTGTTCTTCGGCGAATGTCCGCATGGTGATGGCCGGTATCAAGAACACAAAGATGTTCGGTGCCATCGAGAAGAGCGGATCAAGCGAAGCGAAGCCAAAGTTGAGCAAGCTGGTGTCCGGGAAAACGAAAAGGAACAAGCCTAACACCACTAGAAAAACTCCAATCACGATATAACCGATCAAAGAGCTGAAGAATAAGTTGATTTCTTTGCGAAAAATGCTGAGCATACTTTCCTTAGTGACGGTGAAAAAAAGTTCTCGATTTCTGGTTGATACGATAAAGTAAGCGAATGATAATGAGTGCTGTCGAGTATCCTCCAGAAGAGATCGAAAGGCTATTTTTGAACCAAAGTCTAATTTGTTAGTGGTTCGGCCGCGGGTAAATAAATAGGGTGGCGGTCATCGTAGATCAAAAGGCAACGTTGCAAGCGTTTTTGCGCCTCCTCCTCCGGTAAGCTAGTTAAGCTCTTGATCAATGCCGGGTCTTCTTCAAACAGCTGAAGCAGGTTGTCGAGATTGTAGTCGACTACTTCGCCATTCGTGAGATCCAACACCTTTTCGACAAGTTGTTCGCGGTCGCGCACAACGTTTTGCTGCCGGAATGGGATGCCATTGACGGGATTATAAGCCTTAATCAGTATCGTGTCTGCCTGATTTTGCGAGTAGGCAAAATAGCAGAGTTTGCCACGTACTCGTAGACCTGAATAGACGGTAAAGTCGCGCTCTTCATCTTGGTAGGCCTGAATGTAAGGTAGCCCATTGACCACCATAAAATCCACTTTGTCCAGCGGTAATGGCATGTCTGGGCGCCCCTGTGGATGCAGGTTTTCTACCTTTAAGAGGAAATCTTCCTCCTGCACGATTAGATTCCCCGCCAGGATATTGAAGCGAACTTCGGGGCGGTTCGTTCGAAGTTGTTCCGCATCGACGTAAAGTCCGTCTGTGAATTTGAAGTTTACATCTACCAGTGCGGTATCAGTCTGACTGTTAGCGCATAGGGTTGTAAGAAATACCAAAAAAACACTGCTTAGAATTCCTTTCATCGGCTTCTTTTTTGGTCGGTTAATGAGCGGAACACATCCTCAATACTCAATTCATTGCGATGCAACTCCAATAACGGTGCGTCTTGTTTGACGGCCAGGCGGAATACAGCCTCCCGAACGTCTGCCTTACCCTCCGTACTCAATCGCCAGCGGTTCTTGCCGTTGCTCTCTACCAGTTTCACACCGGCCAATTGCTCGAGCTCTTTCTTCGGTACGGCTTTCGCGAATGCAACCGTTACTTGTGTTTCTCCCTTTAGGCGTGATTGCAGGCGCTCGATCGGATCGTTTGCTACCAATTTGCCTTGGTTAATGATAATCACACGATCACATAGTGCCTGTACTTCCTGCATGATGTGAGTGGAGAAAATTACTGTCTTCTTCTCGCCCAATTGCTTGATTAGACTGCGGATCTCCGCTAGCTGGTTAGGATCAAGTCCGGAAGTGGGTTCGTCAAGAATCAAAACTTGCGGGTCGTGCAGCATAGCTTGTGCTAAACCCACCCGTTGCCGATATCCTTTGGACAAAGCACCAATCGGTTTGTGCTGCTCACGCCCAAGGCCTGTCATATCAATGAGTTCATTGATGCGCACTTTCGGATTACCAATTTTGTGCAGGCGTGCCACAAAGCTCAGGTATTCCCGAACGTACATGTCCTTGTACAAAGGGTTGTGCTCGGGCAGGTAACCAATTTCTCTTTGTGCATCGAGTGTATTTTCCACTACATCAATATCACATACCGTCAGCGAGCCGGCACTGGGTGGAAGATAACCGGTGATCATCTTCATGGTTGTGGTCTTCCCGGCACCATTCGGCCCCAAGAAACCAAGGATTTCTCCGGGACGCGCCTCAAAGGCAATATCGTCCACGGCCCGTTGGGTACCATAAATCTTCGTGAGCTGTTCGACTTTAACTGACATACGAGAACTTTTGCGCCGGCAAAAATAGTTAGAGCCTGCTTAAATTCCACCCTTTAGGCTGCAAAGCATGCATTTCAGAACCTCAGTTTGCCTTTTTCTCACTCCCTAGCACTGCTATACAGCTCAAAAAACGCTTCCTGAGAACCTAAACTAAATGCTTTTCGCTATCAAAAGCGATATTTAAGCAAGCTCTTAATGCTGTGAACCGGCTTCTATACAAAAGATAACGACTGAGCCGGGGTGGTTGGTTCATCAACGCTACCATTCACTGATAATTGTGGCATTTGGTGCAACGAAGCAGTGAATGCCTTGTCCTTTGATGGTATTTTGAGCAGACTAGACTGCTAATTCTAACCACCATTATTTAATTGAAAAGACCAATGCACGATATCACTCGCATATTTCAACTTACTATTTTCTTAGCCTTTTACACCCTTACTTTTTCCACATTAAGTGGACAAAATCTAACTACACAGCAGGTCACTGCTTGGGAAGAAGACATTGATTTTGTGCTTACGAAGCTTTGGGACACCTATCCTGATGTAGAGCAAAGGCTGGATAAGGCCACCTTTCAAACTGCTGCAGACCAGCTTAAGGATGATCTTCCAAATCTGAGTCATGATGATGCAATTATCCGCCTGCAGGCCTTACTTGCACTCACTGGCGAAGGGAGTAATGGTATTTATCCATTTCAGGAAAAGCTCAACTACGATATGTTGCCGATGAAAGCCTATTGGTTTGAGGATGGCCTTTTCGTATGTGATGCTGCCTCTCCTCATGAACACCTCATCGGCGAACAGATTATCAGTGTAAATGATGTGCCGATCGAGGAAATATGGGAGAAGTTGAAGCTCCTGCTCTCCGGAGACAACGAACATCAAAAGCGCGGCGCTGCAACCTACACCTGGCAAATGACCCCCTGGCTAGCTTACCTAACAGAAACGGAGGTGTCAACAGAGGCGATACTGACACTAGGCAGCGGGGAGCAGGAACGAGTTGCCTTTAGGCCGAATAGCGAATACCTTGCCCTTGATCGAAGATTGCCGAGCTACCGAGCTTTACCGTCAAGCATAAGCCCCCATGCAAAGGATAACTATTGGATGGAATACCTGCCAGAAAGCCGCACGCTCTTTATCCAATTTTTGGCCATTCGGGATAATGTAGATGGCCCTTCCTTCAAGAACTTTGTCCAGGAAATTGAAGACATGCTAGATGGAGGGTCGGTAGACAAAGTCATAGTTGACAATCGTTATGGCGGTGGTGGTAATGGCTTCAAACTTAAACCCTTCACCGATCTACTACGGGACCATGAGCGTATTAATCAGCAGGGAAACTTGTTTATCCTGACAGGTAGAGGGACCCGCGGAACAGTTCAGGAAATGACTTCTGTTCTGGAACTGAATACCAAGGCAATACTCGTCGGTCAACCAACGGGAGAAGGACCCAATAGCGTTGGTGACATTAAGGCGGTGACACTACCGAACGCAGGTATTGATGTTTGGTTGGTCCATACTTTTTGGCCAACGAGCTGGCCACAGGACCCGCGGATGACTATCCAACCTACAGTTGAGGTAGACTATACTTGGTCTTCGTTTGAAGCGCAGGAAGACCCCTGGTTGCAAACTGCCTTAAGCTACACCGCACAAGCCAGTCCAAACACTGAAGTAAGCTGGGAGCCTAAAACGGGGAAGTACAGCAATGGAAAATACACGGTAACCATAGAAGAGGAGAAGGGCCACTATTTCTTACGGATGAAACGCAAGTTGAAGAGTTTCTTTGAGATCAGCACCGAACTGTCTCCAACCACTGGCAACCGATACCGCGCTGATTTGGCGGATGTCTACCTAGAAGCTGGAAACAGTGGTGATGAAAGCTTGCAATTAGTGTGGAAGGGTGTGCCCATTCTACTGAATCGCTGATGCTTTGCCGCGCAGAACGTTAAAGTAAACCCAAGCTGGGCAGAATTTGTATTTTTACCTGTAGGCAAAGCCCACACCAATGAAAAATCTAATTCTGGCGCTGGTATTACTTTCTAGCTATGCTTGTGATACCTCCAAAAAGTCATCGACTACCGCTACTAGTGCACCGGAAACTACTTATGTTTCTCCACAGGTTTTGACTGATGCAGAGCCGATTCTGGCATTGCCAGCGGATTCTATTCCCGTCTCTTACTCGATTAAGGGCGTGGCAGAGGCACCAATAGGTTTCAATGGCATGATGGGCGATTGGGTGGCGAGCTACGACGAGTCGGAGCTCCTTCGCTTTATGCCGGGTAAGTATGTTTCTTACTATGGTGGCGAAAAGGTGGCGGAAGAGCATATGACCTATTATCAAGTCTGTCCTGACATTTGCAGTACCCAAGGTGCCTTAGATGTTCCTTGTTTTGTGCTAGCGAGTGCTTATGATCAGACGTGCTTTGCGGTCATCACTCAGACGAGTGAGCTACTAGAGCTGAGCCCATTAGGTAGTGCTGGTACAGTGCTTACCTACTACCGTAAGAGAGAAAATTAAAGGATACAGCTACCGAGGTTACTCGGAGAGCTTACTGATTGAGGAGAGATCAACATATGAGTTTTTTCGAACGCTGGTTTGGTAATAGTACAGAAGAGAGCGCTCAGCCTGACATTCGTTTCGGTCGTTATAGCGATTCGTACAAGGATACGCATTGCTACGATGCCTGGGATTTAGCCTTGGAAGAGTTTGAAAGAGGTAAATACCTGGCCGCCTACGAGCAGTTTCTATTCTTTTTGCGGGATGAAGCAGAAGACAATGTGGTCTGGGAAAAATCGGACCAAGGTCTTGCTTTTGAGCTGTTTCAAGGCAGTAAGCGAGTAGTGGGTTGGGCCACACGCCAACGCCTACGTGTGGAGGCTAGAGTAGCGCGAGTAACGGAGCCTCGTCCGGAACTGCTGCGCCGTTTGGTGGAGCAAAACTATTCCTTGAAGTTCAGCCGGTATTCACTCGATCCTGATAACCACATTGTGGTTGTCTTTGACACGGATACGGTAGATGCCTCTCCTTATAAGCTGTATTATGCCCTAAAGGAACTGGCTACACAAGCCGATAAGCAGGATGATCTGCTGCTAGAAGAGTTTGGCCATATGGAATCAGTCGACTCTTCCCATTTAGGTTCCCTACCGGAAACGGAAACTGGGGCTAAGCACCACTACATCGTATCTCAAATCAGAGCAGCCCTGCAAGAGGCTTTGGATGGTCCGCTCAACCGGAATGAATACCCTAGCGGTATTGCCTGCCTCTTATTAGCACTGGTCTACCGTTTGGATTATCTGACAAAGCCCGAAGGTTTCACCATGGAGACTTTGGAGCGGATTCATCGCCGCTTCTACGCTAAAGACAGTGCAATGACCTTGGTCCAGAAGAATGAGATGGTCATTGGCGAGTTGCAAAAGCTGTTGGAGCGTTCAGAGAAAGAATACAGCCGCGAGATGTATGCGGTCAAGACCACCTTTGGCATTACTGCGCCCGTTACCCACGACCGGATTGCCCACCTCATTGATGCAGAATTGCATCAAATGGACTGGTACCGGGAGAACGGTTACTACCGGATCGCTGAAGCTTACCCGCATTACATTGTGGGGTACAGCTTGTTTGTCTACGCCGTACCGCAACCAGACCGTGAATTCTTCCACTTGTTCTACCGCGTGACGGAATCCGCCTATTTCCGGGAACTAGGCTTTAAACCAGACTACTGTGATCCCGATACCGGGCGATTGAACAGCAAAGCTATCCGGAAGGCGATTGATCAAATTGCGAAGAAACATCGCACTCGCTATCCGCAGCTCCGTCCACAGATCAGCACGCTGTCTTTTGACAATTTGCTGGACTTCTCACGGACCTATCTGCTCATGATCCGCGATTTGGATCTGACTCGCATGGACTAATCTACGCTTCCCGCTTTACCAATTTTCTTGGATAAATCGTTGCACATTTCCGTACGCTAAAGATTGGAGAGCATGTTCATCAATGCCCGCTTCACCTAACTGTCGTAGTATTTTGGGATACTGCCCGGCGTCTTCATACTCCGTAAAGAATAATGGCTGTCGCTCCGGAGCAGAAATGGCAGGCCGGTAGAAAAAGTCGGCTCCAAAGGCCATGCACTCTGGCGCGTGTTTTAGCCCGTAGATGATGTGCTCCAATAGGCTTTCAGCCTTAGAGCCATCGAGGAATAGACGTAGGAAGTTAGCACCAATCAGGCCTTTGCGGTGTACAATTTCTTGTACCATCTCGTTCGTCAGGTTACGTGGATGGTCTCTAAGTACTCGAAAGTTGGAGTGGCTGGCAATAACTGGAATACTCAAGTTTTGCTTTTCCAGGTACGTTAGAATGCCTTCTGCCAATTGATCACTGGTATGCGATAGGTCGACTGTGATTTGGTGTTCGGCCATGAATTCCAATAGCCTTTCCCCATCGGCTTTGAGGCCCACATCAGAATAATTGCCACCACCAAAACGATTCTCTGTATGGTGCGTCATGGTGATGTAGAACAACCGACCACCCATGTCCAGGATATGCTTCAGACGATCAAAAGCTCTCTGAATCGGCTCATCTTCTAGTGCAAGCACACTAGCATTTTCAATAGCGAGCGTTAGACCAATACCTGTGGGAGTGCCGGTAATTTGATTAGCGCTGGTAAAGGCATAGAAATCAGGTTGTTCGAGTAAGGCTTGGTAGGCAGCCAACTGCTTTTCTCCCCAGCTTACGCTTTGATCATCGGTTCGGGCAAAAATGGCAGCTACCTGATGATGTACGCCTCCTGCCTTTAAGTAAGGGAGAGTAACTCCGATGTCTTCGGTAGCATTGATACTGGCGTCTGGAATAATGGCGAGATAGAGTAAGAGATCACAGTGAAGGTCGTAGATGGGGAGTGTCGGTTGATTCATCGATGAATTTGGTTAAAGTTGTGGTGGTGGCCAGAAAGGACCCGATTCTCAAAGTTACAACAGCCTTTTCTAAGTATTGGGTAGTCCTGCATTAGATCAGGTAATTAGGATGATAAATGGCACCCAACTTAATTTGGTGGAATAAGGGAGTTCTCTGATATTTATCGACAACAATTGTCAGATTAAATTGAGTACCTGATGCCTGTAATTGCTCCCGCGCCAGCCAACGTACCGGTTCTTTCCACCGAACAAATGATAGAGGTGGATCGCCTCATGATAAAGAGCTATTGTATTGAGCTTAAGCAGATGATGGAAAATGCTGGGCGCTCCTTAGCGATAGTGGCGAGGGAGAAGTTCTTTCCTCAAGCCTTAAAAGGCAAACGCATCCTGGCCATGGTGGGCACTGGCGGTAATGGGGGAGGGGCTCTTGTAGCTGCCCGCCGATTACAGAGCTGGGGTGCAAATATGACGGTCTGCCTTACGGCTAATCCGGCCCAACTCAGCCCAGTGACCGCTCATCAACTGCGCATTATCCATGAGATGGGGGTGCCGGAAGTGGAGATCAAAGATCTGCCTAAGCTTGGTGACTATGATCTACTGTTAGATGGCGTTATCGGTTATCGAATTAAAGGCGATCCGCGGGGGAATGCGAAGTCTCTTATTGAGTGGGCCAATGCACAGCCTACACCGACCTTGGCTTTGGATACGCCTTCTGGTCTGCATCTGAGTTCTGGAAATGTATATGAGCCGTGCATCAAAGCCGCCGCTACGGTTACTTTGGCCTTACCAAAGCAGGGGTTGTATGCTGAGGCTGCGAAAGCGGTTGTCGGTGACCTCTTTCTAGCAGATATCAGCGTACCGCCACAATTGTATCAGCACCTGGATGTGCCCTTGGAAGCGGTTGCGCAGCTGTTTGCGAACAGTGATGTCATACAGCTGTAGTTGGCCTACCGGTAGTACTCCCGAAATTTCACCTTGTGCGGGAAGAACAATAAGGCTATACTCAAGCAGGCAAAGGAGATGCACAGGCCTAAAATCACCCAATGCAACCAATAAGTACCCGTAAAGGTGGTAGCTTGTCCTGGTTCGTAGGGATTGTAGTAAATGACAATGCTATCGCCTGGCGGATGGGCTTCGGCAAAGCGATAAAGACCTCCTTTGGCCCGTTGTGGTGTTTCTCCATCGTTCATGTAGCGCCCGGAGTTATGATAGAGTACTTCATTTACCTCGTACCGATAAGTGAATAGCAACCGGCGCTTGTTGCCGAACTCACCGGCAGATTCATCCACTTCACTTTGAGTGACGTAACCCATGGTTGAGGGCCACTCCTTGCTTTCAATGGCCAACTGAAAGTAGGGCACCACTGCCCGACTTGCGAACATGATGGTTATGCCCATTAGGACGAGGCCCATGATAAATTTGAGGAAGCGATTTTTCACTCGATAGTTTCAGTTAGAATGATCATGTTTGGAGACTAGTGCAAGGTTCTGATGAATTCTACATTCAGGAAAACACTGGCTTTATTCAAACATCACATCATCAAAGTAAATTTTGTGAGCGGTACCTATTCCGCCGGAAAATATCACCAGCCCGGATCGGATACAGCTTAGATCTAAATCACTCACGTCAATGCTGTATTTGGTCCAGCGCGTGGCCATCTGTATCTCGATAGACTTCTTAGCGGTATCTGGAAAAGGTTGATCATCGCCAATGAGGCCGAAGCCTACTGTGGCCACTACCTTGCTACTACTGGCTCGTGCCCAGAAACTAAAGGTGGTGGCTCCAGATAGATCGTATCCGCCAAGTTTCTCTCCCCAATCATCAGCCGGATCAACTAAACCTAAGCCATACCAGTCTTGCTCAGCGTCGTAGATGACTTGCAGTGAAGCTTCGCCGTTTTTGGCGTGAATGGTATTTTTGGTATTGACGTGCATAGCGCTATTGTTCCCCATATAGGCTGAGGGGAAGTAGGGAAGTTCGTCCCCTTCTTGAAATACGTAAAAGGGTAAATTAGCTTTGGGAACAAGGTATTTCCGCTGACTTGCTACTTCATCTTCTACTACCACGGCAGTGGACGCTATACCCACATTGTTATAGCTGTCGACAACATTTACATATACCTTGATTGCACCATTTTCAACGGGCATTTGTACCTCAAATCCTTCCTTCTGGTTTCCCCGAAAGGGAAGATCATTGACCTGGCTTTTTCGCTTGCGGCTACCGCTGCGTTGATTGTAGTGAAAGCTGATGGTCAGGGCATCATTCTCTTTATCTGCAACCTCAAGTCTTACAGGGACCCAAGCTCCGCTTTCATGTGGTCCGTCATTCACCTCAAATACACTGATCTTTGGTACGTGGTTAACTGGTGCTTCGCCAGTGTAGGCCGCTCGAATGGCCCAGTACTGCGGGCGGTAATGTCCTTTATGGTGAGTCAGCAACCAAGGCGAACCAAAGTCGTTTCCATTTCCGTAATGAAAGACATAGACCCCCAGGCAAGCAGGTTTGTTTTTGATCCAGTTAGGATAACCCTCTACAATGGCGTCGTATTTCTGCTGATCACTTGGTTCTACTTCAATCCCGTGTTGCTTTTCCTGAATGTCCCACTCACCGGTAACGCCGAATTCAGTAATGACATATGGTTTGTCAATCCCTCTTTTAGTCAACTCTGCTGCCAAGGCGTTTACCCCTGGGCCATAGCTATTCAGACCGTAGATATCAAGAGAGGGAACAAGCTCGTTCCACCAATCCATACCGAAAGTCCAGGCTGCTACTGAGGTGGTCGGGTGGTTTGGATCTAGTTTTTTGATTTGGCTACAAATCTGCTCCAGTAAAACGGAGTAGGCACGTTTCTCTTTGTCTGTTGCAGTATTAAGGTATACTTCATTACCTACCCCCCAGGTCAATACGGCAGGATGGTCCTTGTATTGTTCTACTACCTCCAATGCATTTTTGAGCATTTCCTCCTTCCCCGCGGAGTCTTCCACATAATTGAAGTTATCATCACCTTCCATTCCTGAGCGGCCGTGCCGCATCCAGATGCCAACCATCACTTTCATGCCGTGTTCATGCGCAGCATCCAGGAGTGCACCTGTGTTCTCGTTTGTTCCCCAGGTGCGGATAGTATTGACGCCTAAAAATTGCAGATCTTCAAAATACTTGTCATAGTTGGCCACGTCTTGATCATATCCGAAGGTTACCCCTTTAATATCAAAAGGATTACCATCGACGATAAGAGACCAGGCATTACCGTCTTTTTGAACGGCAATTTGCCCATTAAGGCTGACAATGCACGCGAGGATTAAGCTAAGGATGAGAAAAGAACGATTCATGCTGCAGCAACGCTTTTTACAATAGTACGGAGATGAGCAGAAAGAATCAAAAGGTATGAGAGCGTCCCTGTAGTATAGAAATAAAAAACTCGCAACCAGCTAAAAAGCCAGTTGCGAGTTGGAGTGGAGACGCCGAGAGTCGAACTCGGGTCCAGAGAAAGCACGATAGAGCTTTCTACATGCTTAGTTCCCAGTTAAGGTTTTCGAGCTGTTGGTAGGATTGGAAACCCTCCCATGTAACAGCCTTAGCTCCTGAATTTCAAGTTCCACTCGAAGCAAGGTGGTCCTCTAGCCTAAGAGGTTGTTTGATATGCGGCACGCTGTGTATTAGGCGTCAA
>CAJXOS010000094.1 GCA_913057725.1 uncultured Lewinella sp. | reverse complement strand
AACTAACCCAACTAACCCAACTAACCCAACTAACTCGACCATCAAAGCATCAAACCAAAAAAAGCAAGCCCCATGATCCCATAATCATGAAACTTGCCAGTAAAAGCGCGTTTTCAACACCTCACCCACTTTGGTCTACTGTAGTTGTCACCAGCTGAAACCAGCTCCGACGGTCACGATGGATAGTCCGTAACTCAATTCTCCAAATAGCTCGATTTGAGGGTAGGGGCGATAAGCGGTGCCAAGGAAGGCGCTGTAGAAAAACCCCGTCTTACGGGGAACGAAATGAATAGGCGGTTCGCTAAGTGGTGTTTTACCTTCGGCCGTACTGGTAACAGTATTATTCTGATAAGCCAAAACCAGACCACCGTAAGCATCCCATTTCTCCCAACGTTGACTGTGCACTCCGGCCCGTAATGCATACATGCGAAATGTATTTCGAAAGGATTGTCGAACACCGGTGTGATGCTCCTGCGTAGTGTTAGAAACAGAAGTACCAGCTAGGAGACCAATACTGAATTTTGGATGTGGACGGTAACGAAGCTCTAAGCTCACCGGAGGTACTTCCGCATCGACGTGGTCTTTGATGAAGGTCGGCGTCAGACCGAGGGCGGTACGGAATTGCCAATTGGGATTGTTCTTTTTCCATCTGCTGCATTGGGCATTTGCTTGATAGAGGGTACACCCTAGTAGAAGGAGAAGAGCAAGTGTTTTAATGAGCGTTTGCATGATGATTTGGTGTTTTGGGAGGACATAGGTTTCTACTGGCAGATGCTGACATGACACTGCTGAGTAGAATGAAGTCCTGAAGAGAGAATTAAGAAATATGGTGCCGCTGAGGGGCTACTACTGGGCTTATTTTTCTGATGGAAGTACCTCTAGTAATCGAGCTGCAGAGCTAGCTTTCCATTCATTTTCATTGACAATTCGTTCCAATAGACTGCGGGCATCTGCTATACGGTCGGCCTTCAAGTAGGCTAGACTTAGATACCACTGAGCTTCTTGCCGGAGCTGCCCTTGCGGAATATTCAGTGCGTTTTGTAGTGCTTCAATAGCCGGAGCAACCTGCACTTGTTCTTGAGAGAGAAAGCTTACGCCGAGGTAAAAGAAGTCCTCCTCGGTTGCTGCGCCTCCTTTTGCTATGAGTTCACGGAGCTGGGCTGAACGTTCAAAATCCTGTCGATTGTAAGCGATAATGGCTTCTCCTCGTTCTTCACTGAAGTCTCCCGCTCCTTTCCGCATTTCATTGCTCGGGATATAGGCGGTAAGCATTTCATCCGCCATATTCTGATAGTTAAGCCGAGGACTTGCCACTTGCCAAATCGCTAAGCCGATTAAGACGGCGGCGGCAATACTGCTCACCCAGCGAACAACCATTTTTCGCCGAAGGGCGGTGCCTTGTTGACTACGATTTCGGGTAATGCCATGGTCTCGTTCCAGGCGTTTCTTCATCTTGTCCTTGAGCTCCTTATCGTACTTCTGCTGGATGAACAGTTCTGTCATCGCTGCTTTTTCCTCCTCGTTGGCGCTGTTTTGTCGGTACTTATCAAATAACTTCATTGTCGAATGTGATTTACGCTTGGTACTGTTTTTTGAAAATTGCCTGCAACTTTTGCATACAACGCTGCTTCTGTTTGCGTAGGGCGGCTTCGCTTTTTCCCTGTTGTAGGGCTACATCCTTCAGCTTTACGCGATCGTAGAAAAATGCCTTCAAGAGTTTCCGGCATTCTGTGCCGAGCTCTGGCCAAGCCACATCAAAAGCCTCAAAAGCTTCTTGTGGTATGCTAGCTGTCTCTTCATCGCTTAGATCAAGACTGTTCGGGAAGCTGGCATAACGGCTGTTTTTCTTCTTTAACTTGAGGTACACTTGACCCGCCATCTGCGTAAACAGGAAGCGAAGGTTACCGTATTGAATGCGCCCCTTCTTTAAGCGGTCGCAGAAGATCAATAAGGTGTCCATACTAGCATCGTAAGCGTCTTCGTGAGTCGCTTTATACTGCCGCTTCAGGTAGTTCATACAGTCACCAAAGTGGTTCAAAAATACTTGCTGGTAGAGTTCGTCTTTACCAGCTCGGAGTTCCTGTAGCAAGGTTTGGAAATCCTCTGGACTTAGCCCAAAGTTCTTCGCTTCGTCTGTCTTGCTACGCTGGTTACTCGTCTGTTTTTCCATGTCAACAATTGTCCGTGTTACATCTATATAAGTAGCCGAATTTGGAAACGTGACTGAAAAAAGATGATTTTTTTTGACCTAATTTTTTCGTCACGTTCTGCGACCGCGAGGATTATATATATGTACGCAGTTGATTCAACAACAAGATAAAAAGTCAACCGATTAGCAGGGCGAATTAGTTAGAACGCCATTTTAAAAGAAGTTTACAATTGTCTTTATGTTACGGAAAGGGAGCCGGTTACCAACCGTGCTCCCTTTCATTTTCTGAGCTCGTCTAATAATTACTGCAATAGTCAAAAATTAGGCGTTTTAGATCTAATCAAGGCACGCACAGAGCCTGATAGCAGCGCTATCAAGGCGAGTACGGAACGCAGAGTAGATCTAAAAAGGCAATTTTGTACCTTGTGAGTAGTTTTTAGACAAGCTCTCTAGTTACGTCTAAACGAATCATCCCGGATAACAACGCTCTGCTACCCGGGATGATTTATGAAAACTGACCTTAGATTAATTGCTAGATGGCCTCGAGTTCGGCACGAATGTCGCGCAGGCGGCCCGGTTGATAATCTAGCGCTAGGATCAGATCATCGGTGACGATTACTTCCTGGCTAGCAATGAAGGCTTTTTGATCCTCTACCTTCAGAGCCAGTACTTTTGCCTTTTCTCCGACAGGAACACGGCGCAAGATGTAGCCGGCATCCTCGTAATAAGGCATACGTAGAATAATGTTCCTTTCCGGAATCATCAAGAATACCATAGCGCCAGCCTCGGTGTTGCCACCTTCTTCCTTTGCAGCGAGAATGGTCGTCTCCGTTTCCTTCAGGAAGCGATCAATATTAGCCCATCCCATCCGATTCAGGTTAAAGAAATACGTACTAAGGCTATTGGCATCTACCGTACCCAATGCTTCCATCTGGCGTTCGTACTCGTTCATCTTGTAAGCCCGGTATTTCTCATACCGAATACTATCGACGTGATACTTGATCATTGCTTGCTCAAAGGCTTCATCAGCTTTGGACTTATTAACTAAGTAGTTCGGGCCATTGATCAGAAAGCCTCTTTCATCCACCTCGTTAGAAATAATAACGGCATACTCCTCCGAATCCGAACGGTATTTATCCCACAGACGGTGGTATTCATTGGTCCGTTGTTCGTAGCGCTCCATGTTTCGCGTGTAGCGCTCTCGACGTTCCTCTCGCTTGTCGGCAGTAAGCTGGTCCTGTTTGGCCTTACCCATGAATAACTTCTGCAGACCTTTTGGATGGTAGAAAACTTTTTCATAGTTCGGCTCACGAGGGCGAATCGGCTTGCGCATAGTTGGTTCAATGGGGCGTCGCGGATCATTCTCGTAGTCATATTCTGACAAGAATTTTTGTCCATAGAGCGTCCAGATTGGTCTGCCGGGAGCTGGAGCCATCCGTAGCTGTGGCAACTGTGACTGAACAGGAGCTTCGGTATCTACCCAGTCTAATTCTCCTTCATTTTCGCCGTGCGCTTGGCCGTAAAACAGCGACATGTCCTGTTGGAAGGTAGGAGTAGGTACAGCTGCACCGATGGAGCGCCCATCTTTTAGCGTCAGCGGACGGCCATCTGCACTTGTGGCGGTTAAGCGAAGCATACCACCTGATTCCAAGAGTCGATCTTGGGCGGTCGTAGTGAGGCCCAAACTTATCATGTCTCCGAGACTATAGCATTCAGTAAGCTCAACGTTTACGGGACCGTTTACTTCCTGCCCATCGAAAGTGACAAAGCTATTGGCACTCACGAAAAATCGTCCACCTTTTTCACCTTCTATAAGTTGGTCTTCATTTGGGTCAAGGGTGTAGCGTTGTACGAGTGGGTTGGCCAAGCTGTCTTGCAGGCTACCGACTCCTTGCCAAAACCAACCCTGAATGACTACATCCACACGGCGGTTTTCTTGTTGGCGATCCTCATTGTCGGTGTCATCACCGGCAAGGCTTTCGCCTAAGGCAAGCGTTTGCATATCATCGGTGGTAACACCTTGTGTCTTTAAGAAGTGAGCAACGCTCCGGGCGCGGCGTTGTGCCAGCTGATCATTGTATGTGTTGGTACCCCGGCTATCGGTATGAGCTCTGAGCTCCAGGCGATAGTCACCCATTCCTTGGATTTGATTACTCAAGGCATTGAGACTACTTTGAGAGGTTGGTGTAAGTTCGGCACTGGCGGTTTCGAAATAAATGGCTAACTCCAATTTTTCTGACTGCTGAGCCATTAGGGAGAGGCTTAGCAGTCCTCCCAGGAGAAAAAGTAATGAAAGGCGCATACTATGTAGGTTTAGTTTAAGAATGTCATTCTACAGCCAAGACAACAAGTATCCTTCCATTTGCTGTCGTGCAGCAAATGAATATCTAGCAATAGTCAGGTAGGGCCATTGCTAGGCTGAATACCGGTGCTCGGTACTTTAAACTTGGAGTGTCTGAATCGAGATGTTGCGTAAGAATGTACGCTATCCTCATAACGATGATCTTACACAAAGTAACACTTTCAAGATGAATATGCTTCAGAAATTGGTGTAAATCAGATATTTGATGACCATTTTGTTTCGTCTGCAATGAAGAAGGAAAGCTAAATAGCGAAGATTATGAAAGACATGACAATAGCCTTTCGATGCGGTGTACTTCTGTTAGTGCTAAGTTTTACTTTAGGGCTTAAGTCGCAACATATATACGTTCGGTCTACAACACCGGCTGCAGGTGGATGGATTGTAAGCGGGGAAGGAGAGACCCATTCTGAAATCCCGGCCGGTTGGTACTTGGCGGGCAATCCCGGAACAATTCAGCCCTTAGGTGATTGGCCGGTACTATGCGAACGTTTTCCACGTCAGGATAGCCTCAACTTCGCCTTCTTGCATGAGGATGGCCGTTGGGAAGTACTCACCAAGTATAATCGAGCACGAGCGGTGGGCGCGTCATGCTATAATCTAGGCCAAAAGGGGAACAAGAGCACAATATTGTGGTGCCCAGATCAGCAAGTAGAGCTTGAGAACACCTTCATCCGCACGCGCTTTAATGAAAAAGGGCTTGCCGTTGGGCGCTTTTACTACAATGGTACACAGTACTTAGATGGGGTACTCAATAAGGAAGGGCGTTGGGTCTTCCCGCCTTGTGCAAGTGCGCTAACTGACATGGGGCAGAACCGTTTCCTTTATCGTGATACACTGAAGCAAGAATACCTACTCAAGATAGAAGAGCAGGATTTGGGAGTAGCTGTTGATACGATATTTAACCTGCAAGAACGAGGGTGGGAACTACGAACGAATTGGCCCTTTGATGAAACGGGTCATAGTTGGGTTATTGTTGGCCATCGACAATTGGTCATAATCGATAAGGAGGGAACGGTAAAATCAGATACTGTTCGACTTTCCTACAGTCGAATCCGTCCTTTCAAGAACGGACTTAGTGAAATTGGCCATCCGCCTCGCTGGGTAGATACAAATGGGGAAGCAGTATATGGGGGGAGTTGGAGAAGTATCCTAACGCCTTCCGATGATCGTATCCTCGTATTGGATACAATTACTAAATGGCTTGGGTATATGGATTTGGAAGAGCAATGGGTGATCGAACCGGCCTATTGCTACGCAACGAGCTTCCGAGATGGGCTTGCGGTTACAAGTCATACTCGACCAGAGCAATGCGTTAGCCGTGTTCGCTACCGTAAAGCTAGTGGGGCAAATCCTGCGCTATTGACGAAAAAAGGGAGTCGGGGATATTTTGAGGTGATTGATGTACAAGGAGAGGTCGTTTTGCAAGACAGCTGCTATGATCTATATCTACTGCCAAATCAGGTTGTTGGTCGCACTCAGGGACCAAGCCTAATCGTGCCCGCATTTCGGATTGATTGGCTAGCTAGTGGGCAATATTGGTTGAGTCCGGATTATCACTTTTCAGATTGGCCAACTCTATTGCAAGCACCCATTGAGGACGTCGAGCGTATTGACTTGGGAATAAAACGTTATCATATTGGTTTGTCGGGGCGACGGTACAGCCTTCCGGATAATTTTGCGGAGCGAGTAAGAGGTTGGTCAAAGCTGAGGAAACTAGCGCTAGATTACCATCTTGTTGCTGATGCTTTTCCTGTAATCACCACCCTGGAAAACTTAGAAAAATTATCGCTTGCCCGCTGTAGTCTAACCGAAATACCCTCGAGCATTCGACGCTTGGATCAACTAACGTACCTCGATATTTCAAGCAATGATCTGGAAGAGCTTCCGAATGGCATCTACCAAATGCAGCATTTAGTAGAGCTGAATGTGGCGGATAATCCCTTACCGCCGGAAACCATTGTGCGTTTGCGCAAGCGGCTTCCGACGACGAAGATTATTTATAAAAGGGAATGGTAAGGGCCATTAGGCAACCATAGATGCCAGGCGATCCATATCGCGGATCAGTAGGCGCTTACGGTTAAAGGTAATGACATTGGCGTTGCGTAATTCGTTTAGTATCGTTGTCACGGTCTGACGTGAGGTAGCAGTAAGGTTGGCAATTTCCTGGTGGGTTAGGAACTTGCGTACAAGCATTTCGTAGCCTACGCGCTGACCTTGGCGCTCGCCCATCTGGTGCAAGAACTCAATGATCCGGCTACGAGAATTTTTGAATACCATCGACTCCAGGCGTTGCTCGGTAGCCAGCAGGCGATTTCCAACAGTCTTCAGCAATTTCATGTGCAGGCCATGGTGGCGGCGAATCTTACGCAGGAAATCAGAGGTACTGATTACGGCAATTTTCACGCTCTCTAAGGTATAAGCAAAGTTTCGACGTTGCTCCTCACCAAAGATGGCCTCTTCACCTAGGATATCACCGGCACGGTAGATCGCCTTAGTGATTTCGCGTCCGCCGCTACCATATGTGCCCACTTTTACGTTTCCTTCCAGTAGGAGGTAAACTTTGTCGGCGCGCTCATCAGGCAGATATAGATAAACGCCACGCTTGATTTTACGTACGGCTTGGGTGTCAAAAAGTGTTTCCCAATTGGCGTCACTAAGTGCGTTGGTGTCTAGTTGCTGTAAGTAGGCGAAAGATGAAGTTCCCATGATATTATCAGTATTAGTTTTTAAGTGTAGTACTGGAATTATGTACGAGGCTGGCGATCCTTTTGGATGTATATGCGAGCCTCTCAACTCCTTACGCTTACAAAACTAAAGTTGAAATGTAACAAAAGTATCACAGGGATATCACCATTGTTTAAGGCCTGATTTTGTGGGGGTTATGAGGGGTGGTTCGGTAAAAATAATACCAAGAATAAATGGTGCTCGAATCATGAATACACAATGGGAAGTAGTGTTGATATGTGCAATTGGCTAAATAAGAAAAACACGCCTTCCTTAGGAGACGACCAATAGCAGAACAAGAAGTGGAGGAGTGGAGAATCTATTCCCGATTACGGCTGGCAAGCTTAACGTGAGGAGCGTTTGAGGAAGTTGCAGGACGGTTATCCGCGATGAATGCTTCGCCGGTTTCACCAAGCTCTAAAGAAAAGTAAGCAGTTTTTCTACCCTTCTTACCGTTGCGATTAACCTTCGCTGCCAAGGTGACCTGATCTGGTTCGTCGCCTTCCCCAGTAGTTTCGGTCACCTTTTCGATATCGGTGAAGTAAAGTATCTCTGAGACATTCACCTTGTCATCAAGGTAGGTTAGGGCCTCATCGTGGTGGAGGTAAACAAAAGGTCCGGCCTCGGGATCTGATAACTGTTTGTAGGATAAATCTTGATGTAAACTAGAGAACTTGAACTCCCCAAGATCATTTGGACGATCCTGGTCGGTAAGAACGTGCTCGTATTGGACGGTCGTGTAGTTTTCCTTAGTAAGGTAGAAATACACTTTACCTTGAGCTTCTACATTGATTACGGCTGAGAAAGTACCATTGGCCCGTACGTCTAAGGCCTTCATGTTGTCAAAGTCTGTATCGGCTTCGTTTTGTGTGTACTTAATCTTAGCATTGGCAATGGAGCCAGTCAAAGCTTCCACCTCTCCAGTGACGGAATAGGAATACTGCTGTGGACTCAGAGAGGTAAACAGTATCCAGCAGAAACCTACTGTTGCTAAGAAAAGTACAAAAGAAGAGGTCCAACGACGCATGGCAGGATAGACTTTGGGATCAAACTTGCGTTTAATAGTTGGCAAATATTACGGAAACGATTGAAAAAATCAAGTATCTGATGAATTAATTGATAATCAGCTACTTATTTTTCTGATACAGCGAATATTCGCTACAAAAACAGCCTTTTTGTACCTGTTAGAATCAATTTTCGGAGGAGAGGGGAGTAAGCGTGAAATCTTGAATTTCTTCTGCTTTATCAGGGGCAAGCGGGATATCATGCAGGCGTTGATCCGTTTCGTAGCCATAAAGCATTAGAGAGAGTTCTACGCAAAGGGAATCTTTGTGGGCGCGGAATTGTAATTTGAATAAGCCAGTACTATCTGTGAGGACATTTATCGTATCTCTGACTAAACCAACCCGGACATCAGTTAAGATGCTATCTGTCTCGGAATCATAGATTCGGCCAGAAATTTGCCGCTCTACATAATTCTCTTCTTGGTCAAGACGGCTATTCCAGAAAGCAATGATTTTATCTGCTCCTCCAAAATAAAGGAGTACAGCTACTACTCCAGCAGCAATGACAGCAGCTAAGTTGTCAACTACCTTCTCGTAGGTTTTGGCCAATAAGTCGCTCCCGAACATACCAAAGTCACCTCCAACAGATCGCAGGGAGTTTTTTATTCCTTGCCAGAAGCGACGTGGTTTACTCATGGTTCTGCTTTATTCTGGGAAATGTCTTTCGATTTGTTTAGCTAATTGGTTTGGGACACCTTTTTCAGAAAGGCCGCTAGAGTTTATGGATCGGTGATTATACTCTTTTGCTTTTTTGAGAATACTCTCTCCCCCTGCTATCCTAGCTAAGCGATAGTAATACCGTGCAATGGTATCTGAGTAGCGGTTCTCATGCCAGAGTAGGCTATCTTCAGAGAACATCTCTTGGTCACTTACTAAATCATGGAGTTCCTTCCTTAGTTCCGTAGCCGGCAGAAGAATAGTCTGGCAGAAGATGATATTATTGATGCTAGATCGCAAATATCGGTTGTGCCGAGGAACGGATTCGAGCATAGTGCCATCTAGGACGGTCTTCCTTAGCCACTTATAAGCTACTTTGGTATACTCTAAAGTCTGTTCAAGATGGCTAAGTGCTTTCTTCCTCAAGTGACTTTGAGCCTCTTCTTCAGGTAAATCTTCTTCCGGCATGTATACTTTGCTGTCAATTCGATAAGCCAGACGATAATGAGCATAGCTCAAGGCTAACCAGACTTTATATTTCTCTTCGCTAGCGTTCAATCCATACTTTTCTTCAACACACCCTATGATCTCATACACCTCGTCCATGTTTATGTTCTTTCTCATGGCCAAAATTGCAGCTACATGCATGATTGCGAAAGGTGCAGAAGGGTATCGATCACCATTTTTCATTAAGTGTGATAACTCTGTAATAGCTCGGCAAATACGGTCAATAAGCTCGAATTCATTGAGCAACCACAAAATTCCCATTGCGCTAGCTAGCCTGTTAAGCAAACTGTCTCGCTGTTCTTCATGCAATGGGCCTGAACTAGTCAGAACAGCGCTCAGGCTACTTACGAGAGAGGACTTAATATCATTTACATCTGTTTCCGAATCTGAAACTGCGGCTGCCTGAAGTTCATTGAAACGCTCTTGAATATCATCGCAGATAACGGGGCCAAAGGCAAATCTGGGGCCAAATTCATGTTCAGCTTGCATGCTGAATGGATCCTCGCCGTACAAATCCCGGATCCGATTTTTCATCTTACTCAGACTAATAAGCGTCTGCCGCATAATACCAAGGACCTCAGGCGTCAGTTGTATACGTTGGCGTAAGTCTCGAAATTCCTCTTTCATGTAAGCCTCGACATCTTGCTTTAGACTAGCTTCTTTAGCATCTATTTCAAGATCAGAGAAGGGTTGCTTCAAATCTGAAATGCCTTGTGCTTTCCACCAACTTTGAAAGAACTCCAGGAATACCAGGCGGAGTTGCTTGTCTGCTTCACCTTTGCCGTATTGTTTTAATTGTTGGTTTTTTTCGGCAGCGATGCGTTTGATGTTTTCTTCCAGTGGCTCCCACAGTGATGTAAACATCGTACTGGTTATCCGCAAGATCCCGTAGAGAAAGAAGAACTTGGCAGACCGTACTACAGAATAGGATAAGTTATTTTTGTTATCCACATAAATGAATGGGTGACGGCCATCGATTTTTTTCTTTGCAACTTCTTGTACCGCTTCATAAATGTGCTTTTGCTCTGCATAAAAGAAGGGAGGAGGAGTTTGATTTTTTTGTGCTTCCAAAAGCTTTTGATCAAACATATATAAGGCTAAAGCATCAACGTAGTTATTCGCAGTAGCAATCTTCTTTCGTTTTTCGTTTAAAGCTTCATTTAGTGCTTTAAACAAGGGAGTGTTTCCTACCACACTCAAATCGATACTGCCAGGATCAAAGAGTAAAGACTTGCTGCGTTTGAGATAAGCATAACGTTCTCTCCAGTCTGCCCTACGGTCCATCAAATAGGCTCCCTGGAAAATGTCTGGTGCGTTATGAATAAACTGCTCTAGCCATTCATTCTTCTCTTTAGGTGAGGGGGCGCTTGCTGACTGGACTAACTTGATCACGCCTTTGCTCAAAATCTTCTCATTGCCCCAGAACTCTTCCTCGATATCATGGATATCGACGTTTTTGTTAATCGTCTGGAATCGCTCATGACTCAGTTGGTCATAGAGTTCAGATAAATGTGGTGATAGAAGGCGAATTGGACCTAGCCATCCTTTATAGGCCATGGCATAAACGAGCTGCTTAGCATCATGATAAGTCTTCCAACGAAATGGTTCTCCTGGTAATTGCGACATAGCTCGCATTCCAATCAGCAGATCGATGACATCTGCTGTATCGAAAAATATGCTTACCTCCTTATCGTTGAGGCTTTGCCATATCTGGTAATTTTCTTTTACCGCATCAATATTCTTGGCGAAGTATTCAATGTTAGCCATTCCGGTAGCGGATTATTTTTCTTTATTAATTTTTACTAGATCGTCAATCATTTTTTCCGTCAAAATAGAGTCGTGCTTTGTTAGCTGTTCTGTGACTTGATTCTTCTCCCATTTGTTGAGTTGATCGTCGTATCCAGACATAGAGGGGGCCTGGAAACTAGCAGTGAAGAAATCTGCAGCCCAACTGGTATTGTGCTTCTTAAGTTCGGCTAGTACTTTCCAAGATTTCTGCTTACATAACTTTAGTACTGCATTTCTGTAATACAACTGTAGGTGGCGAGTCAATTTAGGAAATTGGGTAATTGATTGCACACCAAAGCTTATATCCCTACAGTGCTCTAAAAAGTTTCTTGGCTTATTCCGGTACATCAACAGGCCCAGAATTGGAAGGGTGTAAATGGCTCGTTGCCAATTATCTTCATCTGCCGAATCATGATAGGCTTGGATTGTCTCTTCAGCCAGGGTTGTCCATGAGCTTAGAGCTTCTGTATCGAGCAGTTGTTGACTACGAAGTACACAAAGTAATTGTAATTCGAGTATCTGTTCCTGATCACTAAGACGATTCGTGATCGAGTCATAAAAGTTTTTCCTAACACCAACTCTTATAGTCGCTAAGAATTTCATTAAAGGACCCGCTGTGTGGTAAGACAAGAGCTCCCCTAAGGTTTGTTCATATAGGTTGATATATTTCTCCTGATTGTGCCAGTCAAACGGCTGCTCTTCCAGGAGTTGGATGATTTGTTCTTGATTTGTAAAAAGAGAGGATACTCCAGTTTCTGAAACCTTTTGCAGCTCCTCAGCTAGATAAGGGTTGCTATTTAGCTCCTCAACCTCGGACCATAATGACCTAAATACGATGTCCCAAGACCCCTTGTGTTGATTGGCCCAGTGTAAGATTGGCTCGATACGATTGCCATATTGTTGATTGGTTGTAGTTGCGTTTGATGAATGATCTGACATTACTTTGCAATTTGGGTTGTTTCAGTTTTCAAGTCCTCCTCTAATCTACAAACAAATGGGTATTCTTCGCTATTTCGCGTAAGTCAAGAGCTAGTAATGAAAAAGGATAGCAGAGAGAATTATTTAAAAACTACAATGAGATCGCTTGAAGTTTTTTTTCTTTATATATTGGTGACGAAAAAAAAATTCGTCGGGAGAAATTTTTTTTCTCTCCTGCTGAATCGCTGAGCTTACGTCCCCGAGAGCAGCGCCGTTTTGAGAAACCAAAACTGCTTGGGCTATGGCTGAAGGCATCGACCACCTTCTGCGTGTATTTGGCAATATCTTGCAATCTCGGGAGGTTTTAGAGGCCCCAGAGCTCTATCTGGCGTTTCTAGAGTTTGATAAGCAATTCTCTGTCCATTACTACCAATATGATCCAATAAGTCACAATGTTGTAGACTTAGAATTGGAACCTTTCGCGGAAAGCGAATTAAGGAATCTGCATGTTTTTTGTGCATTCCCTTCTACAGAAAGAGACGAATTAGTAATTACTTATAGAGGGAAACTGTATTATGCCAGGCCACTTAGCTTATGGCTTGCCCCAGTTGCATTTCTTTTGATTCCGGCTGGTGCAGAAGAAAAAACTGAAGCACATCTTAGCGAGTACGACACCCTCTTCCAGGCTACATTATCTGATGTGCTCTGGCGAGCAGTAGATGATACGTTTACACCAACGACGATTGCTGGGTTGGACGATGATGCTTTTCAGGCCCTATTTTCTTCAGCTATCTCAAGGGCAATTATGCCGCGCCAGTGGACTTATCAAGAACAATTACATGATTTTTCGAGTGAGTTATTTTCTGATCAAGCTGACTTAGAGTTATTGGATATTTCCCTTAGTAATGGATTTCCTATCCAATTTGATGTTCCGATAGCTATTAAGACGAGCGCATTCGATGCAGCTCTCAATTGGGCTTATATGCCACAGCGCTTAGATCAGCAAAAGGCTATTTTGGCAGGTAAGATTGAACAATTATACATGCGGCTAATACAGCGAAGGCTGGAGGTTGACAACCTTGTAAAAATGTCCGATTTCCCAAAGAAAATTGAATTTGCTCGGAGAAGCATTGCCCACCTTAAAGACGATTTAGACCAGATCGAAAAACAACTCGGAGACAGTGAAGATCATGTGAAAAGACTTCTGCAAGCCACTCCGTTTAGTGTACAATCCGTGAACCAGTTCTACCCGATTTCTCAAGGGAAATATAAGGTTACGTTTGAAAATGCAGATATCCGGAGCATCGGTAGACAAGCCTCCAGAATCTTGTATACCTTATTGTCGTATCCTGGGCAGACATTTGATATGTATTTACTCTATGCGAATACACAGAATCTTAAAGTTTCGAAGCTCCTGGTCTCTTCAAAAAACAATGAAGATAAGAGTAGGCAACTAATGATTAAATACCTCAATGAAGAATTAATTCGCCATAAAGAGCTAGAAAAGGCCAAGGCGATTGGAGACCTTAGATACTATACAAATCGACTCAAACAAGGGATTCAATTGCTCGAAAAATGTGTAAAGTTCTATCCTGAATGGGAATTAGGAAGTGTGCTTCAGGACTACCAATTCTACTATGAGGAGTACTGGGAAGAAGGGCTTGTAGAAGATAGTTTTGGAGCGCCAGTCTTACAGGATATTACCTTGGTTTCGAAAAAAACCGCCCGCGACAGGATTTCCAAACAACTTCCTCCGTTATACACCGCACTTGAAAAAGACCATCATGCGCCCTTCAGCAAATACTTACAGGAAGTGATTATTCAAGAAGTAGAAAATGGTATCCACTATTATACCTTCCTCCCTGAGGCTGCCTCTTCCGCCAAATGGCGAGCGATAGAATGGGATCTGCAACCTCCAAGCGAATAAAAATTTCGTCGACGAATTAACTTTCCGCCCCGCTCTCATAAAACGCTACACTTATGAGAGGGGTAATCTTAATCATCCTAGCTACTTGTTTGGCTTTCTCCTCCAGCGATTCTTCCTGCGGTCTGAGAGCTCCCATTATTATTCCAACGTACGAGTTGCCGTCAGCCAATTGGCTGACGGGTATTCAGTGCCGGACTCGAAACCGGGCACTGGAGGCTACCTGCGATCCGACTATCGTTCGGGAACAGGCGGTGCAGATGATCTGCGACGAGAACGTTGGTCCGTACAACTTGGCACAAGTCTGCGACATCTTCGACTATCTCCAAACAAATTGGGGGTATGTCTCTGATCCTTATCGTTCTGAATTCTTCGCAACGGCGGAAGAAAGCCTTCATCATTTCCGAGGTGATTGTGACGACTTCAGCATTGCGCTTGCTACCTGCATACGTGCAGTGGGTGGCCTTACCCGTATTGTAGCTGCCTACGATTTTGAAGGTGGCCATGCCTACACGCAAGTTTGCCTGGGATCCACCAACCTGTTAGAGGTTGAGCGCTACCTACATGCTCGTTTTCCCGAGAATGGATCGAATTTCGAATACTGTGTCCAGGTGGATAGTTGGGGCAATAGGTGGCTCAACCTTGATAGCCGACATCGGAGTCCAGGTGGTCCGCTTGCAAAAAGCAGTCATGGCTATCAATTCATTTTGGGGCATCCAGAATACTGCCTCGATCTAGGCGATTAGGCCAGGAACGAAAAAAACTGAGTTCGGGACTAAATTTTTTTTCTCCCCTTTATTTATACACCAACCTCCCAGCCGTTATGAAACAATTTCTTTGGAGCATTTTCTTTATCCTGCTCACCTTCGCAATTGTACGCTGGTATGTATTCAGTATCACGCCTAATGATACTGTTCATGATCAGCCGGTAACCAGTCAAGGCATCTTTCAAAAAGAGCGCGATGCCTTCGTCGACCAGCAGCTAAAATTTCAGGGCGTAGTAGTGGAGAGCTACTATCTGTTGGGAATCGGATACTATGAACTGCGTGATTCTGATGGTTATATCGTCAGCGTCTTCAGTGATAATTATCCGCCTGCTGTAGATAGCCTAGTAGAGGTAGTTGTCTACGTCCGGCCATTAATTAAGGTTGACGAATCTATAACAATTCAACTGGAGGTAGAAGTTCCCGAACTCCTGCTTTCTTCTCCAAAAACTTCAAAAAACTTAAGACAATGATTGCACGTCAATATGGTGCGAGCGTTTTGGCAGCAGTGTTGCTGCTGAGCGCTTGCGGATCATCGCCGCCTGCACCGAAAAAAGTATTTAAGACACTGCTGAATATCGTGGTCGTTGATCAGAGTGAATCATTCGACTATGCCGAATTCTCTGCTAGCGACCTCGAGCATCTCCTTCAGCAGGATGCTCAAGGACATGAAACCTGGGCAGCTGTTATCTCCGTATGGGGAGAGAACAGTATCGAACAACCTTTGCAGCTAGAAGGACCGCTCTTGCTTGATACCATATCGGAAGATGGATATTCAATCTATCAACTGCCAGAGGTTCGGCAACATAACCAGCGAATTAAGGATGCGTACGCAGATGGACTTAGCCTCATAATGGCTGCGTATTCTGCGGCGATTAGTAAACAAGATCGCGACCTCAGCGACATTAATGGAGCACTGAAGTTTGCTCAGCGTTTGGCTCGGCAGAAGCGCTTTGCAGAAACACAGATAAGAGTGATCATCCTAAGTGATCTTGATCATGATCTCGGGGATGGTAGTCAACTTGGCGTCTTCGAGTTCCCAGCGAATACAACAGTGTATCCAGTGAGACTGAATAAGGACCTGAATTTAGATGAGATTTTCCCGAGTAATCCTGTAGAGCTCATGGTTGGGCTTCGTGCAGCATTCTTCACCGATTCTCGCTAGGGCGAGAGCAAAACCAGTGTAATGAAAAAAGTAAAAGAAAACGAGTACATGCAGGTGGCTGATACCAGTGCCATCGACGTACTTCGCAGAAGAGACAAGGCTGTTGACCTTAAAAACCGTGCTAAGCGCCTTCGAGAGAAGTACAGAGCGATTAGTGCGATGCCATCGGGGCATCAGATGGTCTATATGGTTGCCACAGTAGCCCACCTTTCGGCTGCGATTTTGGCAGGCTTGAACATAGCACCAATCCTCTTTGGTCTGGAGGTAGAGCTCGATGCTACCGCCACATGGAGTGATTTCGGGCAAATACTCCTCCCGATCTCCATGATATTCTTCCTGACACTTGGTATTGGGCTGTTGATCTCGAAGATTCAGTTTGAACGAGATGAAATTGCACCAAAGTCTTTTGTGTATCAGCACCTATATCTCTGGACAAGTCTGATCGTCGTTGTTATTTATTTCGCTTTAGTTTACCATATCGTCAATCTAGGTATAGAACAGGCGGGTAGTGCGGAGAAGGCCCGAGTTAGTTTCATCCTAACCCTGAGCCTGGCTGAGATTGTTATTGCAGTCTTCGCCCACAAGGGTTGGACCATACTCAGTTTCCGGTATCGTACCTGGCGTTATCGCGTGAAATTGAGAAGAAACAAGAAGAAAATGCTGTTTGCCCAGCAAAAATGCGATCGGTACTACCAGTACTACCTGCAGGCAGCGAAACCTGAAGATCTCTACCTAACCTCCAACGTAGAACAAGTACTGCTTCATGAGTTGTTGGATAGAAAGCAACGGGCGTGAAATGTTTGCGTTTGTTTCGGGTGTTTGCTTGGGTATAATTCGAGTCATTTTTTTGATCGGAATGATCAGAAATTGGATTCGGATTATACCTTATATTTCCGGAACGATTATTGCACTATGACTTGTTGTATAGGATAAGAAGACTGAAACACCCAAAAATGACATTCCGACTTCAAACACTGCGCTCAGCCGATGCACCTGCTTTGGCTCGTTTAGCGAATAACAAAAAAATCTGGGATAACGTCCGCGACCGCATGCCCTATCCTTTTACGCTACAGGATGCGGAGGCTTTTATCCATAATGTAATCAGGCATGACCATGCCCTAGTACGAGCGATCATGCTTCCGGGGGAAGTGTTTGCCGGGACGGTGGGGCTACATTTGCAAGCGTCTCCTTACGAAGGTAGTGCAGAGCTGGCCTATTGGTTGGGTGAGCCTTTCTGGGGGAGTGGCCTGGCATCACTAGCGGTGCGAAAGTTGGTCGAACTTGGGTTTGATCAATACAACTTGCGACGAATCTTTGCGCGAGTCTATAGTTTCAATAAGGCGTCGGTACGGGTGCTGGAAAAGAATGGCTTCCGCTGTGAAACCGTAGCTCGGGCGGCCATTCTGAAAAATGACAAAATTTGGGACGAACTTACCTTTGGGCTACTGCAGAATGAGGATGTTTCTTCTTCCACAAAACAGGTGAGTCCTGATACGGAAGTACTCAATAGGAGAAGATGTATGGGAGCTGGATAATTGGTTTTGTCCGCAAACTGTATTTAAACAAAGCAAGTCCTGCCAGGAACCGTTAACTTCCTATTCTGGTTTTTGACAAAAAGTCATACCCGACCCAAAACCACCGATTATGCCCACTGTTCCAATTATTCTTCGCGAAGTAAGTTTCGATGATTCCCCCGTTATTGCCCAATTGGCTAATAACAAGAAAATCTGGAATAACGTCCGCAACCGCATGCCCTATCCCTACGCCCTCAAGGACGCCGAGCAATTTGTAGAGCAAGCACTCAAAAGTGATGACGCTACGGTACAGGCCATAACATTGGATGGCCAGGTGACAGGGCTCATTGGCTTGCATCCTGCCTCCGATGTCTACAGCGGTACAGCAGAGCTGGGTTATTGGATTGGAGAACCGTACTGGGGAAGAGGCTTGGCTTCCGCTGCTGTGGCTCAAATCATACCCATCGGCTTTGAGCAACTCAAGCTCCGCCGCATCTATGCTTCTGTTTATGAGCATAATCACGCCTCGATGCGTGTCTTAGAAAAAAATGGTTTTCAACGCGAAGGGGTCGCTCGAGCAGCTGTGCTAAAGAATGGCCAGGTACTAGATGAAGTCCGTTATGGCCTCGTGAACCTACCCGATCAACATTAAGTACAGCACCGATGCAGCTATTGCGTTTGTGGGGTTCTAAATCAGACCACTTCTACATTCATTATTGCTGATTTATTGGCTTAATAACGTTCGAATAATTCAATCGACAGTTGCCCTAAAACTGACTACGGAGCGCCTGTAAGGAAGCAGCACAGGAAGTTTTTGGGTAACTAAAATGTCGAATTGAATTTTTGAACTAGACTTAATCGTATCTTTTATTCGCTGTTTGCCAAACACGCTGCGTCTACTTTAGACTACCTGCTAGTCCTTGTCTACTAGTGGAGCGATGGAAAATAGATGCATCAGTGAGGGGAAACGCCTGTTGAGAGAGTCAATAAATAGAGAGCAGTAGGACATTAGACCCTCCTATTGGATTTATCCAATTACCGCGGTATGGAAAAAGAAAAGCTTACTACTTCCGATTTGCAAAGTGTTGCAGAGGGATCATCAAATGGTTTACCCACCGAGCCGGGAAGTACTAAATCAGAGGGCACCAAGTTTGGTACCTTTCAAGGCGTCTTTACGCCCACGGCGCTTACTATTCTCGGAGTAATCATGTATTTACGTGGCCCTTGGGTGGTTGGTAATGCTGGGGTTATGGGGGCTATTGGTATCATTACGTTGGCCACTGCTATTACGTTCTTTACGGCGCTTTCGATGTCGTCTATTGTTACCAATATTCGTATCAAGGCCGGCGGCGCATTTTCTATCATATCACAGTCTCTTGGTTTGGAGGCCGGTGGCGCCATCGGAATTCCACTTTATATAGCTCAAGCTTTTGCTGTAGCGATGTATGTCTTTGGTTTCCGGGAGGGCTGGCAATGGCTCTTTCCCGATCATCCTTCACTCCTGATCGATTGTTGCACCTTCCTTTTTATTTTTCTGATTGCCAACATTAGCACCGACTTTGCCTTCAAAATCCAATATGCTATCCTGGCCATTATTGGCTTGTCTATTGTGTCTATTGCGCTGGGCTTTATTGAGAATCCAGTGAATACCGATATCCGATGGTTTGGAAATTATGAGGGATCTCCGGAGAATAACTTTTCGGGCTCTAATTTCTGGGTGGTTTTCGCTGTTTATTTCCCTGCGGTAACGGGTATCATGGCCGGCGCAAATATGTCGGGAGACTTGGATAATCCGCGGCGAAATATTCCACGAGGTACTCTCGCCGCTGTAGGGCTCTGTTATTTGGTTTATGTGGGTATGGCAGTTTTAGTAGCCTACTTGGCTACGCCACAGGAATTGCTCGAGAATTATAACATCCTAATCGATAAGGCCTACTTCGCTCCCTTGGTATTGATGGGCCTACTTGGCGCTACATTTTCCTCCGCGCTATCCTCTTTGGTTGGTGCTCCACGGATTCTATATGCCTTGGGGGAGAACAATATCCTTTTCTACAATAAGAAACTAGCGACGGTAGATAAGCGTGGCGAGCCAAAGTTTGCATTCTATTTCACGACAGTCATTGTGCTACTGTCTCTGCTCATGCGTGACCTGAACGCTATTGCTCCTCTATTGACGATGTTCTTCTTGATCACCTATGCTATGATTAATGTGGTGGTCTTGATTGAGCAGGGGTTGGGGCAAATCAGTTTTCGCCCCACTTTGAAGATCCCAATTCTAGTGCCTCTCTTAGGTGCTATTGGATGCTTCTTTGTGATGTTTATTATCAATTCCACGGTTGGTCTGATATCCATAGCGCTGGTACTGGCGATGTATGTGTACCTGACCAAAAGAAAGAACCTCGAAACCAGTGAGGGCGATACCCGTAGTGGTATGTTCAACTCCCTGGCAGAGTGGTCGGCTAAGGTGGTGAACAAACTACCAGAAGCCAATGAGCGGGCTTGGCAGCCTAACTTGCTCGTGCCAGCACAAAACGTCAATGATGTCATCCGCTCCTATAAAACCATCTACAATCTGGCTCGGCCAAAAGGTTCGGTGAAAATCCTGGGTTTTGCGGAAGATGTTCGTGAACGGCGCAAGATGAAGAAACGCCTACCCGAGTTGAGCAACTACTTCATGGAACAGGATATCAGCTCCACTACCGCTATGGTAGATACTGCAGATTATGTCAATGGGATGTCGATGGCTATGCAGTGCCTGAAGGCTTCCTTCTTTACACCGAACACCCTTTTTCTGAGCCTCACAGATGAACAACACGAGGACAAAAACATTACGGTGCTGGTGCAAAAAGCCCGCGAATATGGGTTTGGCGCCTACCTCTACGTACCGTTTCGGAAGATCGGACTTGGGTTGGAAAAAACCATTAACCTGTGGCTGGATATTCGCCGCGTAGATCGTGACCTGAAGTTTTCGGTAGAGGATATCAACCTGAGCTTACTGACAGCCTACTTGCTCAAGCAGAATTGGCGGGCCAAACTCAACCTGGTAGTGAAGACCAAACGAAGCAAGGATCAACCTAAGGAACTTGGCGCCGCACAAGAATATATTGATAAGCTCATCACGCTGGCTCGTATCCCTCGAGATGCGCAGGTGCATTTCGTTCATGGAACCCTTGCAGAAACAGTGGAGGTAGTGCCTCGAGCCGACCTTAATATCATCAACCTGACCGCGGACAAGATTGATCTGGCGACGATCCGTAAACAGTCGGAAGTCTTCGAAACATCCTTACTGTACACGATGGATAGTGGTAGTGAAAATGCCTTGGCCTAGGGTAAGGGCCGCATATTTTGACTGTGGTGATGTCTAAGTCTGAGGTCAAATTTGCACAGCTTGAATTTATGCCGGAATTTGTAGTGCAAGTAAACAGGTAGCAACTACAAGTATTTTCTTATGTCAAGGTATTTCCTGCAGCTCCTACTATTGTTAAATCTGGGCTACGGTTTTTCTCAAGACAATTCCCGTCCCGTTCCTCCCACCTTCCCAACCTACGAGTTTGAGGTAAATGAATTGATCTTTGACGGGCATTACTGTGCCAATGCCTGGCAACTGAACCCCGAAACCACAACGAATGTGTTCATTTTGGACTCGATGGGGTATCTGGCTTGGTATAGAAAAGATCAAGATGAGCATTCTACAGATTTCAAGTATCAAGCTTCGACCAATTCCTTTAGCGATATTACCTATTGGGAGGGGCCTGCCGGAGTGTTTTATACCTACGATCATACCTTTAATGCGATAGACACTTTGATCTCGGGCAATGAAGAGCGCGGAGATACCCATGAATTTCTATTGTTGGAAAATGGCCATAAACTCATTGGTACCCTTTATGATACAATCATGGATCTGCGTGGCTACATCTTTAATGGTTTGGGAGGTATAGAAGAATGCCGTGTTCGTGGTTTTGGCATTCAGGAGTTTGATACGGACAACAACCTAATATGGAATTGGCACAGTACGGATTTCGTGCACCCTAACGAGTATTCGGATGGACTCAATTACTACCCCAACGATTTCGATTATGCACACGGCAATGCACTTGATATCGATGATGATGGCAATCTCTTAGTATCGTTACGCAACACTTCTACCGTCTATAAGATTGATCGCGTTAATCGAACAGGGGAAATACTCTGGCGCCTTGGCGGAGAAAATAGTTCTTTTACGATTGCCAATTCGGATGATAGATTCAGTGCGCAGCATTATGCTCACCGCTTACCCAACGGCAATATTGGCCTTTATGATAATGGTAATCTGCGATGGCCAGACCGATTTTCTAGAGCGGCGGAGTATAGTCTGGATTTAGCAAACGGTACTGCTTCGCTCGTATGGTCCTATGATGCCGATCAGAGTATTTATGCCTCCGGAATGGGCAATGCGCAATGGTTGAATGAGGATGCCATACTCGTGGCCTGGGGCTACGTCTTTCGTCCAAATCCGACAATGAGCATAGTTAATCGGGCGGGTGATCTACTCACGGCACTTTATCTCGAGGATACTTACATGAGTTACCGAGTTGCCGCTGCAAATTTCTCTTTTGACCTGCCACGCCCTTATCTAACAACAGCCGAAGTAGAGGGTGGGGTAGAAATCAGCGCGCCCGAGGGGTATTCAGAGTACGTTTGGTCTACGGGTGATACGACGAGTTCTATTATTGTTACTGCACCCGGTATTTATCAGGCCTGGGTGCCTCATGGTATCGGCTTGGTAGGTAGTTATCCAGTAGAGGTTTCAGAGATTGTCAGTACTACCGGACTGACGTTGGAAGAAACCCTCCGGGTATTCCCCAATCCGGCAAAAGACCAGCTCAGTATTTCCGTTACCACTGATCAAAGAGCAGCTTATAGTTTGGCTTTGTATGACGTCGCGGGGCACTGTGTTCAGAAGACTTCTGGAGAGGATCTCTCCAACCCGCAGATATTGGACACCTCATCACTACCCGCGGGACTGTATGTGCTTAGACTTGATACGGGCGATACCACTGTTTCCAGGAAAGTAGTCTTACTGGAATAGCCCGTTGTTGACATCTTGGCTTAGTAGTCCGGGGCCTGTGAATTTGGATGATTGGATTCTCTTACCTTTGCGGGATCATCAAAGGAACGCTGCCACATCTCAAAAGGTATAACCTACATATTATTTGCGGTCTTGTCTTTTGCCATCATGAATGCTATGGCTAAAGACCTATCTGGCTTGCACCCCATGCAGATTGTCTTTTTTCGGGCACTAGGCACCTTTGTTTTTATCTTTCCATACATGCTCTACCACCGGGTTCCTATTGTGGGCAATCACGTTGGTGTTTTAATTGCTCGGGCGCTAGTAGGCATCGTATCGCTCGCTACTTTTTTCATTTGCCTCCAGCGCATTCCACTAGCTTCTGCGGTGTCCATCCGGTACTTAGGGCCAGTGTTTGGAGCAGTCTTGGCGTTCTATTTCTTGCGCGAACGCATCAACAACTGGCAATGGTTTAGCTTTTTGGTGTCCTTCTCCGGCGTAATTGTCATCAAGGGATTCGACTTGCGGATTGATTATGTCAGTCTCGCGTTGATCATGACATCAGCAGTATTTCTGGGTACGGTCTTTGTGCTCATCCGTTACCTCAGTACACGCGAACACTACCTCACGATCATCAATTACTTCATGGTGTGTTGTATGCTCCTGGGTTTATGTTTCGTGTCGTCCTGGAGTATGCCTGCACCAGAGCAGTGGCCATCGGTAATTGGTATCGGTGTTTTTGGCCTGATTGGTCAGGTATTTATGACTAAAGCTTACCAAATAACAGAGGCCAGCGTATTGGCTCCTTTCAAATACGCCGGCCTCATCTATGCCTTGTTGATTGGCTACTTCTTCTTTGGCGAAACCTTTACGCTTATGCCAATGATCGGTATCGTCATGATTGTTGCGGGGATGCTACTTAATATCTACGGTAAGCGTTTGCAGACCAAGTCCGATGTGCAACAAGAAGCATCAACGTAGGTGCTCCATATCGGTTATCATTTCTTCCAGTTTTCTTAGCAAAGGCCCGTAAATCAAGCCTACATCTTCCTGGAAGATTCGTTTGGCCAATACCGAAAAAGTCAGGGCAAAGAGCATAATGCAAACGAACATGGCGGTAGGCACTCCAAGTATAGTAGATACGCCCGGGAACTGCTCTGCAATAACTTCTACGGAGTAGCTTGAATTGAGCATTCCAAAGCTAAAGAGCAGGATAATGGCCGGGTATACCCAGCGGTATATATGGATGTAGTTCTCCATCATTTCCTGTAAGGTTAGCTTCAGTTTCGTCAGGTACTGATAGCTGTTCTCTCCTTTATCAATCTGCGCTAGTTTCTTGCCTTGGATCTGGGTGTAGTAGGCTAAGCCAATCAGTAGCAGGAACAAGCCCAATCCTGCGGGCCAGCTCCCCGCTAGAGAAAAGCCTAAGAGCACGATCACCGCACCGATCACTATACCAATGATATTGCGCTTACCTAATCGCAGGAGGCGGTCAATCAGGTGATTCGACTTCTGATCATAGAGTTTATTCAAGCGAGGTGCTACCAGGGCTTTGTCCTGTAAAAAACCTTCTCTCCAGGTATTTTCAATCGAGTTGTCCATCTAGCAATTTTTTTAGTCGTGTTTTAATGCGTTTAATGCGTACCCCAATGTTGTTGGGGTTGGTGCCCATGATCTCAGCAATGTCTTTGTAAGACTGCTCTTCCAGGTAGAGTAAAATCACGGCACGGTCCACTTCGGAGAGTTGCCGAATAGCTTTGTACAGTTGCGCTATTGGGGCCTCTTTTTTATTCGCGTCGTCCTTAGCGGATAGTACCTCCGCGTTCACTGCAGCACTGCTAAAGTGCTTGCGCTTGGTGCGGCGTTTCTTCAGCAAAGTCATGCACACATTGAGCGAAAGCCGGTAGATCCAGGTCGACCATTCAGCTTTGCCGTTGTAGTTGGTTCGGGTCCGCCAAATCTGGAGACATACCTCCTGGTAGTAGTCCTCAAAATCTTCCTGCGTATCGGTATACGCCCGGCAGATCTTGATGATGATCTCCACGTAGGGGAGGATTTGGCTGGTATAGAAGTCGCTGCTCAATCTTGGACTTTTTGTGTGGTGTAAATTTCCTTGTTTCCTCTTTCTGTCTTTGCCCTCTTAGTGGTGCTACCCCTAATATCATTACACCTAAGTTCTGATTTTTTTGAGGAGCCGCTTAAGCTTGATTATCTTGGAGGACCAATTGCCTACCATGAGAAACCAACTTAACCGAGGTCTGCATCTCGCCTACGCGAGTTTGTCTGCCCTAGTCTTTAGTATCAGTGCCTATCATTTTGGAACCGGTTTGCCTTCCTGGCAAAACATTCTGGCCGGTGCCGTTCTAGGGCTTTTAGCCTACGGCTTGTGTTACCTTTTAGTCTTGTTGGTTGAAAGTGTTTTGGCGCGCATTTCGTTGCCGGTGCGCCGCATATTACTAGCTATTGGTGGGGCATTACTAATTGCCCAAAGCTTGCGTTTTGGCTGGCCTACTTCGGTTTATTACCCAGCAGCATTGGCGGTGGTCTTGCTGTTGCTCTTCATGGTTTGGGGATTGGCAAATTGGTCAAAAAAACGTGGAACCGCTTTGGCGGTACTATTGCCAATGCTATTACTGGGAGCAGGGCTCACGGCAGTATTAGTGGAGGGGCATGACCCATTCCCAGCGGTGGTCAATGCCTCAGGTGATTCCGGCCATTTGAGCTTAGCTGCCGAGGGTTTTCCCAACCCCGCTCTACCTGGTGTCTTCGAAGTTGAAGCTTTCACCTACGGTAGCGGTACCGATCAACGCCGACCCGAATATGCCGATGGTGTCCGCTATCAGACAGCTACGGTAGACGCGACTCGCATGCTACCAGAGTGGAAGAGCAAAAAGAAAAAGTGGCGCGAACAATACTGGGGCTTCGGGGCAGACGCCTTCCCCTTGAACGGACGCGTCTATCGGCCAAAAGATAAAGGGCTGTATCCACTAGTGCTGGTCGTCCATGGCAACCACAGCATGATCGACTATTCAGATGGTGGCTATGCCTATTTGGGAGAATTATTGGCCAGCCGAGGTATGATCGTGGTATCGGTGGACGAGAACTTCATCAATGGTCATTGGTCTGGTGATTTCCGAGGGCGAGAAATGCCAACTCGTGCTTGGTTGTTACTAAAGCACCTGCAGCAATGGGATGCTTGGAATACAGATGTAGAACATGAACTCTTTGGGCAAGTAGATATGTCAAGGATCATGTTGGTTGGCCATTCTCGCGGCGGCGAGGCGGTGTCTATAGCTGCAGCCTTTAATGAACTGCCTCACTACCCGGACGATGCCCAGGAAGTGTTTGATTTTGGCTTTGATATCACGGGGGTGGTGAGTATTGCACCAACTGATTATCGCTATCACCGACAGATTAATTTGCAAAACATCAACTACCTATCCTTGCAAGGGAGCTACGATGCAGATGAGACTAGCTTCTGGGGCCTTCGCCCGTACCATCGTCTGCGGTTTACCGATAGTCTCAACTATATCAAGGCGGGCGTATATGTGCATCGCGCCAATCACGGTCAGTTTAATAGTAGCTGGGGGCGTACGGATTTTGGCGGTACTTTCGCGCGTTTACTCAATACGCAGCCTTTAATGAGTGGAGAGGACCAACGAGAGGTAGCCAAGTTATTTATCTCCGCCTTCGCGGAAACGATCTTTCGCGACCGCCGGGCTTATCAGTCACTGTTCCTCGCACCTGAGGTAGCCGCTGCAGATTGGTTGCCAGCTGGTGAATACCTGGGGCGCTTTACCAGTAGCCGAAGTCAAATGCTGCAAGACTTCGAAGAGGATATTGATCTGCGTTCCGGCAGTTTTGAGCTTCAGCTGGAAGCCTCAAATGTGCAAGTGTGGCGTGAAGAAAACCTCTCTGCTCGAGATGGCGGGAGTCAAGAAAATAATGCGGTTGTACTAGGCTGGGATTACGGTGAAAAGATAGCCACGGAAAATCTGGCTACTTACACGATAAGTCTACCGGATTCCCTACCTATAGCGCTTGATTCTTTCCAGCACATCATCATGGATGTTGGCCTTGGCCGCTGGTCTGATTTAGAGGACATCGATGCTACACAAGCCGACTCCACTGAACTCGACTTCACCATTGAATTGGTAAGTGCTAATGGAGAGATCGGTGTGAGTAGTCTGGGCCAATCCGGCCACCTGCCAGCGCCGGCTTTGCGTAGCCATTTTATGAAACTTCCGCACCTCAATCAACAGATGTTCAGCAACGATCGCGAGATCCAGATGGAGACCTTTGCCCTGCCAATGGTCCTCTTCCAAACGCAAGCAAGTAGCATCTTCAATTGGCGTGAACTACAACAAATCCGATTCATCTTCGACCAAAACCCTCGAGGCGTAGTGGTCATCGACAACATCCGACTCGGCTGGGATTAAAATGATAATTTCCAACTAACCAACTAACCAACTAACC
>CAJXOS010000093.1 GCA_913057725.1 uncultured Lewinella sp. | reverse complement strand
TTGGTTAGTTGGTTAGTTGGTTAGTTGGAAATTGTCATTTTGATTTCTTAGTTTGATTCTCTGATTTATCGCAAAACGTTACTGTATGGAAACGCGCCCACACCCTGATTTTCCAGAGCCACAAATTGATCGGATTAGTATGCGAACGATGCTCGCGTCTGTCCTGTCTATTCTCAATCTTGAGCGTGGTATTTTCTATACCTCTTGGGAGATGATTAAATCGCCAGGAGACGCAATGCGGCGATTTCTTTTCCAAGACCGCAGCAAGTTTATTGATCCGCTGAAGTTCTTAGTTCTTACCATTCCCTTGTACTTGTTCTTGACCCTAAACGTCTTCCCAGAGAGCAGTTTTTTCGATGGCCTTCGAGAAGGACTGTCACGTTCCAATCCTGGGGAAGTCGAGACTGAAGCGCAAGAAAGATTGACAGCATTGGTGGGTTATATGGTAAGCTATTCTGATTTACTATTGTTGCTAACCGTTCCAATCAGTGCCTTTTGGACTAGGGTAATTTTACGATCCTACAAGCTCAACTACGGAGAGCATTTGGTCATCAATGCCTTCCTCTATGGCTTTATGACTTTGGCATCTATAATTCTACTACCTGTCCAATGGGTCGCTTATACCCTCGGAGGTACTTTGATGATCATCTTAAGCGTAGGTTACCAGACCTATTTCATCCAATCATTTTTTCGCAAAGGATGGTTCAAATCACTTCTCTACAGTCTACTGCTCCTAGCCTTATCACTGCTGACCAGCTCGATTGGGTTAATTATAATGATGGTGATCTTCATACGACTGACGATGAAGTGAGAAGGGGTAGTTAGTTAGATGGTTAGTTGGTTTGAAGGTTGGTTAGGTGGTGGGTTGGATGAAATCCCAGAGGTTTCCGTATAGGTCTTTGAAGACTGCTACTGTACCATATGGCTCTTCTGCTGGCTCACGTACAAATTCGATACCCTCGGCGATCATGTTGTGATAGTCGCGCCAGAAGTCGTCGGTGTAGAGAAAGAGAAATACTCGACCTCCAGTCTGGTTGCCAATCGCTTTTTCCTGCTCGGGCTTTGCCGCTTGAGCAAGAAGCAGAGCACACTCCGTCGCCCCAGGAGGAGCTACTACTACCCAGCGCTTAGTCTCACTCAAGCGAGTATCTTCTAGCAATTGGAATTTCAACTTTTGGGTATAGAAGGCAATGGCTTCATCATAGTCTCGGACAACCAGAGCAATGCGGGCGATATGTTGACGCATATTGACGAGAGATTTAGTAATTTTAAAGGTTGCTAAGTTAAACAGTTCAAACAAAAAGTCACCACCTGATGAATATCAAAGCAAGTTCACCCGACCACTACATTGAGCAATTACCCGAAGAGCGCCAAGAGCCTATGAAGAAACTCCGAGAGACCATCCAAAATAGTCTTCCTGATGGTTTTGAGGAGCAGATGAGTTACGGCATGATTGGCTACGTAGTACCTCATTCTATCTATCATGCTGGTTATCACTGCGATCCTAAGCTTCCACTACCGTTTATTAGTATCGCTTCCCAGAAGAACTTCATCGCACTTTACCATATGGGCATTTATGCCACGCCTGAGCTACTGGACTGGTTCGTAGCCGAATACCTCGAGCACAACAAGCGTAAGCTGGATATGGGTAAGAGCTGTATTCGCTTTAAGAAAGTGGAAGAAATCCCCTACGAACTCATCGCTGAGCTGGTCGGTAAAATGGGCGTAGAAGAATGGATTGAACGCTACGAGAGCAACGTCAAACGCTAGATGAATCCACTGGAATCCTTTCTGAATTACATACGGCAGTTTATAGCTTTCACGCCCGATGAGGAACAATTAATGCGCCAGCATTTAGCCGTAGAGGAATACCCTAAGGGCACTACCCTCTTGGCGGAAGGCCAACGATCCGAAGCCTTTTTCTTTCTGCAAAAAGGTTGTGTACGTATGTATTACCTGGTAGATGGTGTGGAGAAGAACACTTTTTTCTATACCGAAAATCAGTTTGTAAGTTCCTACGAGAGTTTTGTCAGGGCTACACCTGCGTCCCACTACATCGCGTGCCTGGAGGATAGTACCATGGTTGTGATAAAGAAAGAAATAGCCTTCAGTCTATTGTCAGCTTCTCCCAAGTTTGAGCAGCTCTCCAGAATGTTGATGGAAGAGGAACTCATTATCTACCAGCAAATGTTGTCCACCTTCGTCACCCAAAATGCGGAGCAACGTTATCAGCACTTTATGGATAAACATCCCGAGCTAGCTCAACGGATTCCGCAGTACCATCTGGCATCTTATCTGGGGGTAAGTCCGGAGACTTTAAGTCGAATCCGGAATCGACTATCTCGTCCGTCCGTTTCTTGACGATCGTCAATCATTTTTGGGCAAGCATGGTAATACCTTTGATCGACATCAAAGCCGATACCATGAAAAAGACGTATTTAATCTTGACCGTACTGGGATTTGCCTTGCCGAACTACTTCGTTCTACGCGAGAGCATAAGTAGTGGGAACATCCTCCTATGGGCTGATCCAGCAGCGACCTTCAGCAGTATGTTTGCGGATAATATCACTACCGCTTTTTCAATCGACCTTCTATTCGTAGTTATAGTATTCCTTTGGCTCTCTTATCGCGAAGCACAAGCCAGAGGAATAAAAGGTTATGGCTGGAGTTGGTTGTGCACTTTTGCCTTCGGCCTATCTGCTGGCCTACCACTTTTCTTGTACATGAGGGAAAAAACGAAAGAAGCCGAGTAAGGTACTCGGCTTCCTGTTTCATTTATCTTTCAGGGTCAGGTTCTCTCATCGAATGCTCGCGGTGTGCTGTAGTACACTGCGAAGCATTTACCACTTAAGCTTCTTTCTTGCGCCAGCCTCCCACGATAGCTCCAATAGCAGCAAACAGCACTAAGGCGTATCCACCATCTACCAAAGACAAGGAAGTAGGATTAGCAGCGAAACGGTTGCCTACGTAGGTGTTGAACAGGACAATAAATCCAATAATCGCACCTACTTTGGCACCACCAGCCCATGTGGTTTCGCCCATCTTCTCAACCAACCAATTCATAATTAGCGCATAAACTACCATGGCTACAGTGTTGATGATCATAGGCAGGCTGGAAACCGGAACTTCCGTGCCGTTCTTGAACATTTTCACAGCCTCACCCTCTCCTTCAGTGGTGATACCGTTGCCGGCCATCCAGACATCCTGGAAGAGTGCGCCGTAGAAAAGAAATCCAAGTGCCATGCCTACTACTGCAGCGGCGATAATAGCTAACCAATTCGTTTTGTTTCCCATAGTTGGTCCAAGTTTAGTTTAGGTAATAAACCAAATTTATACAAAAAATTTGATAAATTTTCATTTTTCAGCAGAAAAGATGATTTTCCAATAACTGAACTTATCTTCCTTTAAAACAGTCGCTTAGCTAAATACAGGCCATAGAACCGACATCAATAATTGGTCAAAAAAACCTAGCTTGCGGCCATGAACAGAGAGATTCTCCGACTAGCTATACCCAATATACTCAGCAACATTTCTGTGCCACTTTTGAGCTCCTTTGACACTGCCTTAATGGGACGGTTGAGCGCTGATCACTTGGGGGCCGTGGGGCTAGGTAGTATGATTTTCAACTTTGTGTACTGGAATTTTGGCTTCCTGCGGATGGGCTCCACCGGCATGACAGCTCAAGCTTATGGCCGGGAGAATCGAATGGAGATGGGTACCGTACTAGGGCAAGCCGCTATGGTGGCGATGAGTCTGGCCGTTATTCTACTGATTGTCCAATCACCGCTCATTGGAGCCTCACAATCGCTCCTTCAGGTCACGAGTGATCAGCAGCCACTGGTTCGCGAATACTTTGACATTCGAATTTGGGCAGCACCCGCCGCCTTGGGTATGTATGCGCTGATGGGATGGTATTTTGGGATGCAGAACGCTATCTACCCGCTTGTCCTGACGATCGTCATCAATGTCGTTAATATGTTGCTGAGCTACCTGTTGGTTTGGCACTATGGATGGGGCATTGCTGGAGTAGCCTGGGGCACCGTGGTTGCACAGTACGTTGGTATTCTGGTAGGTATTGGATTGTTGCTTTACAAATATCCATGGATTAGAGAAAACCTGGAACGGAAGGTACTTCTACAATGGGAGGCCTTACTTCGCTTCCTTCGCATAAATGGTGATATCTTCTTGAGGACGTTGTGCCTTACACTGGCCTTTGCATTCTTTTATCGCCAATCCGCAGGGCTAGGTGATTTGATACTGGCTACGAATGTGATCCTACTGCAGTACGTCAACTGGATGTCCTACGGAGTAGACGGCTTTGCCTTTGCCGCAGAAAGCTTAGTTGGGAAATACCATGGAGCGCGTCAACCCGCCCAACGCAGTAGAGCTATTAAACTCAGTTTCATCTGGGGTATGGCCCTAGCTGGGATATATGCACTTCTCTATGGTTTAGCAGGTAGTCAACTGCTCTACATCTTTACCGATAAATCAGAAATCATCACAGCAGCCCTACCCTATCTGGGCTGGATGATCATCTTTCCTATGCTGGGCACTCCTTGCTATATCTGGGATGGGGTATACGTGGGTATAACTGCCTCGCGCGCTATGCGCAATACTATGCTACTGGCCTTTATTGGCTATCTCCTGCTCTACTATCTGTACGGTGACAAGATGGGCAACCATGGCTTATGGCTTAGCTTGACGGCCTTTATGGTGTTCCGTGGCCTGGTACAATGGTGGTGGTACTCCAGGGGCAAGGTGGTAACTTAGCGTGGGTTGCTAATCCGCCCCAAGTAGTTGAATAAAAAATGCAAGACACTTTGAAAGTGCCTTGCATTCAGCCACAACAGTATGCAGCTTACATACTTGCTAGCATGGCCTACTTATCCAGCAACTCTTCCAAACGAGCTAGGCGTTCTTCCAAGGATTCAATTCTCTTGTTTTGCTCTTCAAGAATGGCCTGCTGCTCTTGGATCGCCTTTATGCCTACCACCGTCAGTTGAGCATAGTCGACTCCAAGGATACTTTCCAGCTCTCCGTCTCGTGTTTCAGCTTCCGTTACAGTCTCAGGGAATACTTCCCGCAACTCCTGTGCAATGAAGCCATTAAACTTCCGATCGAGGTGAGTCTTGTAGTTATACTCTTTTGGTTGGAGACTCATTAGTGCCGGAAGGATCGGCTTCATATCTTGAATATTGGTTTTCAACCTACGGTCAGAGGAGGGGTTGTAGTTACCACTAGCATCGTCAAAAGAACCTCGGAAGGAGGTTCCGTAATACAAGGTCAGGTTACCTGAATTAGCCACGTATACCTCCCAGTTGTTATTGGTATTTGTGCCATTAACCAGGTTGATACCAAAGTTGCCATTTTGAACAGTGCGAAGAATATAGCTGCGATTATTATTGACACCAGGGTTAGTACCGACATTAAGCTGGCCTGTACGCCACTCGACCTTACCTTCGCCAAGTGGACCACCATCATTGGTAACCAAACGCACGCGACCAAATGTCGTACTTCCACTTATCTGTAGATTGATATCAGGAGTTCCTACCTCAAAACCACCACCACTGGCACTGCCGACCGTAATGGCAGGGACGGCCCAACCGGTACCTAGTGGAGCCCCAACCACCAACTCTTCATCTGGCGCAGAAGTACCAATTCCTACGTGGCCATTCTGAAGCAACGCAAATCGACTATTGTAGGTGTTGCTGCCCGACGCCTTTGAGCGGAACAGCAAAGTTGCCCCGCTGTTCGTAGTACTCATCCGCCAGCGGTGCCCATTATTCGGGAAACCAATATGGAATGCACCAATATTGGAATTTATAAGCATGTCCCCCGCTAGGTTTAAGTCCATTCCATCCTCAGGATTTGAGGTTCCAATACCTACATTACCGGCATTATAATAGATTTCATTGCTGGCAGTTTCTGTCCAAAGGTTACTGGCAATTCCTCCTAGATTGACACTACCGCCACCATTGCTCAAGCTTAGGTTTGAGCCTGATAGATTCAGCGTCTGTAATTCGTTAATTGGACTAAAGTCTCCGTCATTAACAGCGTCGGTGAAAGAGCCACCACCATTACTTAAGGTCACAAGTGAGCCTATTTTGGTTAGGGTTTGCAACTCATTATTCGGGTTGGCATCGGCATCATTAACAGCGTCGGTAAAAGAACCGCCACCATCACTAAGCGTTACGGTTGATCCAGACTTGGAAATAGTCTGCAGCTCGTTGGTTGGGCTTGCATCCTCGGCCTCGATTTCATCACCATTAATGTTGATACCCGCTCCCTCAATATAGGTGCCAGCTGGGCCAGCCTCCCCTTGTGGACCTTGCGGACCTTGTGGTCCCGTCATACCAATTGGACCTTGTGGACCTGGAATACCTTGCGGACCCTGTGGTCCAGTATCACCTTGCATTCCTTGTGGCCCCGTCGCACCAGTTGGGCCTTGGGAGCCTGGAATACCCTGTGGTCCTTGAGGGCCGGTTTCACCTTGCAGGCCTTGTGGTCCTGTCATACCGATTGGCCCTTGCAAGCCCGTTTCACCCTGTGGGCCTTGTGGGCCGGTTTCGCCTTGAAGACCCTGTGGTCCGGTAGCTCCTTGAGGCCCTTGCTCACCAGGAGTACCTTGGGGGCCTTGAGGACCCTGAATTTGACCTACATTAGTCCAGGCCATACCGTTCCACACATAGCCGTCACCATCAGCGGAGACGATATAGAGGTCACCCTCCTGGTTACCCGTTGCGGGAAGGTCACCTGTGGTAGCGACTGTACCTTGAATAGAGATGCCTGTACCGTCTTGGCCGGCTGGTCCTTGAGGGCCAGTGGGTCCCTGCGGGCCGGCCGTACCCTGCGGACCAGGAATACCTTGTTGGCCCTGCGGACCAGTTGTACCTTGCGGACCTGTCGCTCCAGTTGGTCCTGTATCACCAGTAGCACCTTGCTCCCCCTGTGGCCCTTGGGGTCCTTGAATCGGACCAACATTATTCCAGTTCATACCATCATAAGCATAACCGTCACCGGAAGCAGCAACGATATACAAATCTCCGGAGTTACCGCTGGCCGGTAGATCTCCGACAGTAGGTACAGTGCCAAGCAGATTGATTCCTGTTCCCGCAGGCCCCGCCGGACCTTGTGGGCCTGCTGGTCCTGGTGCACCTTGTGGGCCTTGCTCGCCTTGAGGGCCTGGCGTACCCGCTGGTAGGGTAATGGAATTACCATCACTAATGCTCAGCATATTGGTATCAGGGTCAAATATCAATGTTTGCAGTTCGTCGGTAGGATCACCTCCGCCTCCGCTTCCTGCAGTGCGCGCGTGGATGGCATAGGGAACGGAAAGCAGTTGACTCGTACCAAGATTGAGATAATCCATTCCACCATCAGGGTCAATATCGATCTTGAGATAGTAAGCAAAATTGCCCCAGTCCAGATCTTCCATATCGCCAGAAATAGGACTACCAGCACCAATGGCGAGATCAAAAACACCAAGTGGTGAGGTGTTGACTAAATGGCGCTCAGAATAGTCGATCATACCGCTAGCATTATCACGGATAATACTGACTCGTACACCGAGATTCGTACTAGCATATGGAGAGCCGTCATTGGCCCGTGCCACCGCCTGGAACTTGAATTGATTAGGGCTTTGAGCAAAGGAGGTTAGGGTGCCCAGCAGCAATAGGCTGAGAACTAAAACTTGTCTTAGCATGATAAATTAAGAGTTGAGAACGCCAGATGATTGGCGATAGGAGTTAGGATTATATAGTCTTCCAACCCAAGATTTATGATTTTTGAATAGGATAGGTGCTCGCATGGCGGCCATCGCTAGTCACCAAGCGGAGCCAATAGCTACCAGCAGGCAGTGTACTGACGTCCAAGACGGCCCTACCTCTTAGTTGTGCTTGTTGTTGTAGGAGCTGTCCATTCGTGGACCACAGTTGAGCAGTAACGACGGCCTCATCCGGTAGTTGGATGTTTACCAATTCCGTAGCTGGATTGGGGTAAACGGCTACCTTCCAGGCATTTTCAATCGGCTCGTCCGTCTTAACGAGAAGGTCGAAATAGCCATGATGAAAACCTTCTGCCAGTTGGAAATCACCACTTAGGTTGGATACAGCAATTTCACCAACAGTGAAATGGAGATCACCAAATACCAGGTTGTCATAGTAGGTACCCGCGTTACCAACGACCGTTCTTGCCATTTCTTGGGCAGCTAGTGTTCCGAGACAACATAGAAAGGTGCAAAGCATTAGTGAAAATAGTCTTAGCATAAATTGTGGGTTTTAGTGAATAACTATTTTTGGTTTGGCATGCCAGCCATTGATCTGAACATTCTACGAACCGTTACCATTCGAGAAAGATTTTTGCAATACTTAGCGCTCAATGACCTCATTAGAAAAACTCACCGTACTTCTGGCCGACCTCAAGGAAGCTCAAATGGATGGTCTTAACTATCAAGAGAGCTTGGTTCTGATGAGGGATTATGGAGAAAGATTTGAACAACTCTATCAAGTCTGGCTAGCGGATTGTGAACGAGGGATAGCAGTTCCTTACGACCAAATTAGAACTATGGTGGAAGGAGCTGTGGCAGAACTTAGTCAGAATTGCGCCTATCGCTTTCGGCTAAAAATGCCCAACCCCTACGGTACGACTTACAGCTTCCGCAATAAGCTCAACTTCTTGAAATTTGAATTGGATAAGCGTGCAGCACCAGCAAACCTGCCTGCTTGCCATTGCCAGCTAAGGCTAGCCAATAGGATCCAGCCGAACTTCACCTTTCTTCGAGACTATGGAAGAGCGGTTCTGTACCATGAGGACGATGATTTTATCGTCAAGGAATGTCGGTTGTGCAATACGAGATGGATTGACGCTACTGTTCCGGGAGCACTGAGTATGTCAAATACCTGGACAAGTTGGAACCCTGAGGAGTATTTGCTGAGAGAAGTATTCTAAGGAGGTCATTATTGGTAACAAGAATCGTCACCACTAATCTGCAAAGACCCAAGTAGACACATCCATGAAGTGCCCTCCTTGGCGATCAATGGCTTCTTGGTAGGCCGCGAGATTGGCCGTGCGTTCATTCAAGGGATAGAGATACCGCCGAGGTATAACGAGAGAAGGATTGAAACTTGCGTTCACATTATCCGGAACACTCAGTTCAGGGTAGCCGGTTCGTCGGTAGTCATTCCAACTTTCGTGTGCTCCCTGTACATAAAGCGCGATATATTTTTGCGTAAGAATTTGCTCTAATCGGCACTCAAAATCAGTGCAGTCGTCAAAATTCACTGCAGCTGGCAACCAGTCTTGATATTCCGACTCGGTGCATTTCATCTGCTGACAGTGAGCCACCACTCCGGCCTGTAACTTTTGCTGAGCTAGCGCTACCTGCCCCTCTCGCAAATGAGCCTCGGCTTCTATAAACAGGACCTCGGCATAAGAAATCAAGGGGATAGGCGTATTAAACTTGGTCCAGAAGAACATGGGCTCTTCCTCATCATAGAGAATGTACTCCTCCTCTTCTTGTCGAGCTATTTTTTCCAGTCGAGGATCTTGACTCATATTCAACCGACTACCCAGAAAATCGCCTAATACAATCTGCCCAGCTCGTTCTTCCAAATAGAGTGCGAATGGGTTTCCGCCATTGCGATTATTCAAATAACTAAAGGTTGGTTGCTCGGTACTACTGCTTATTGCACCTTGTGTTAGATAGTCCAGTACTTTGGCTGCGCTATTGCCATCACGTTTAGTCTTATGTAAGGTATACCGGGCCAGCAGCGAAATAGCGGTAGCTCTCCAATCCTCCGCATTTCCAGCAAATACTATATCTGCATCAATAGGTTTCGAATTATCACTGCGATCCAACTCAACTACTGCTTGCTCAAGCAGCTGGATGATTTCCGCATAAATCGATTCCTGTGTATCGTAAACGGGATATAGATTTTCATCTCCGGCAAAGGCCTCTGAATACGGAATATCTCCCCAGAAGGATGTCGCTAACCCTAGATTGTGGGCCAGAAGTATTCTTGCGATCGCCGCATAACGTGGATCCGCATTGCTAGTCTCCACCTCCTTGATCAACCAATCGCAATCTCGCATAGCACCGACGTACAGGCCAGTCTTCCAAAGGTTATCCAAGGTACGCTCATCGATTAGGTATTGCTCATAGCTAAGGGGCTGCGCATCGACCCCTTTGAGCTGCTGCATAACTACCCCTGTTACTCGGCCTCCGATGGTATTGATGTTGCGGTAAGTCTGTACCATAGCAATGGGCAAAACTTCATCCAGCGTAGCTGAGGTCGGGTTAATGGGATCAATATTGGTATCACCAAATTGACAGCCACTGAAGACCAGTAGGAAAAGAACGGCGAACAAAGTAAATTTGTGAGGAGTGCCACTCATGGATTAGAAAGATAATCTTATTCGAAACTCACCTCCGGCAGTGCCAGGGGAATTGAAATAATCCCAACCTCGAATATTGGAGTCTCCTCTCAGGTTGGTATCCGGATCCACTCCTGTATAGTTAGTGAATAGCAATACATTATAGGCACTCATGCCAAGGGTAAGATTGGGTTCAAAACCCGATGGCCGAGGGCGAAGAGAAAAGGTGTAATCTACTCCCACCGTCCGCAGGCGCAACCACGAAACCTCTTCCACGTGATCTTCTGCCAAACCTAAGAAACCGTATCGACGCCAATACACGCCAGACATCCCATTGGCAGGATCAGCTAAGGCTACTGCTTGTGTATTGACTTCTCCAGATGCCGTTACACCATCGAAAACAACGGTTTCTTCCCGGCGATCACCACTGGTTTCCGAAATTCCGAGATAACTCAAAACACCTCGGGTCCCATTCCAGATATCTCCGCCTTGTCGAATATCCCAAAGGAAGTAAGCAGAAAACCGCTTATATCGTAGGCGTTGGTGAATACCCATCAACCAATCCGGGTTAGGATCACCAACGACAGTTTGTTCTTCATTAAGCAATGGGAATCCCTCATCGTCAATAATCGGGACGCCATCTGCATTGCGCTTTATAGAAGTTCCAATCATAACACCGTAAGGTTGCCCCTCCAGCATTACGGTAGATAAATTGGTGTAAGAGCCCAAGACAATACCACTACTATTAGCCGGCAACTCCGTAACAATTGACTGGTAACGTGTAAAATTGACAGTATTGGTCCATTCCCAATCGGTCGTTCGAATAGGAACGATTTTGATCTGTACTTCTGCTCCTCGAGTATCAATTTGTCCTCCATTGATTGGAGAACGCAAGTAGCCAGTGGCTGCTGAAAGCTGTGCATTGACAATTTGATCACGAGACTGATTCCAGTACCAACTGGCATCTAAAGCTAAGCGTCCGTTCCACCATTCTAGCTCCACTCCTAGTTCCAAATTCCGTGAGGATTCCGGGCGTAAAAAACGGTTCCCAAGTGTACTCGATCGTTCAATAGCCGTAACACCAAATGCAGGAAAACGAACTACTGGAAGGAGGTTATCGCCGCCCGCCACCGCTGGTCGGAAGTAGGTGTCTGTCAAATAAACGCCGGCATCATTGCCAGTAAGGCTGGCTGAAGACCGCAACTTAGCGAAGGTCAAGGCAGGTTTATCTTTCCACTGGAATAAAGGCGTGAGAACGGTACTGATATTCAACCCTGGGTAGAAGAAGGCATTGTTCTCTGGGGGCAAGGTCGAAGACCAATCGTTTCTAGCACTGAAATTGATATACAGCCACTCGCGGTAAGCCATGGTGAAATCCCCAAATACACTCGCGATCTTCTTATTCAGTTGTGTCTCTTCAGAGGTCAGATTCACAGCGTTTGATAGCAGGTACACACCGGTACGTTCTAGTTCATCCCCTCGTGTTTCAGTGATATCCATCCTGGAACTGAAGTAACTGTGTCCGAAGGTGGATTTTAGCTGCCAATTGGAACCAATTTCTCGCTCAAAACGCAAGAGCAGATCGCTATTGAAGTGCTGAAAATCAATCCGTGTATGGCGTAGAAACCCTAGCGGATAAGAACCAGAATTAATATCAAAAGCGTCTTCGCGGCGATCCAAGTAATGATCTAATCCAGCTCGATAAATGAGTGTCCACCGTGGCGTTATTTCATATTCCAAACTCACTTGCTGTAAATGGCGATTTACATCGTCGAAATAAGGGTTCCGATTAATCGTCCAGAAGGGGTTATCATAACTACCGTTTGCCCGATAGGAACGTTGCGCACCATTGGGCAAGAGGTAAGCATTTGGCTCATCTGCAGCTTGTCGGCCTGTCAGGCCGTTGCCAATATCAAAGGTATTAGGACTCCGGAACAAGCCTAGCGTAATTCCAGAGAACATCCCTCCTTTCTTCATTCGTTGGCTTCTCGACCAGGTATAGGTAGGTAGCCAGCCTAAAGTCAGTTTCTCATTGGGCTTGAATTCTAAAACGCCTTTAAAATTACTCCGCTCAAAGAAGGCATTCGGCACTACTCCAGCATGCTTGAGATGCCCTCCAGAGACATAATAGCGCCATTGCTCATTGCCTCCTCTAATCGATAAATGATTTCGTAATCGCCCGCCGGTAGTGAAGAAAGCGTCATATGGATCGTAGCGTTGCGCGGGAATGCCATTACCAAACCCTGCCTCCACTAGTCTGCCATTTTGATCGTAAGGATAATCCGAATCCCCATCAAACTCCAAATCACTGAGCCGTGGCCCATAACTGGTATTTACATTGGACTCAGGACCTCGGTAACGGGCTTCTCCATTAGAGAAAACACCCTGGCTATATTCTTCCTGTCGAGCAGGTAGATTACTTACGAAGTCAAGCCCCACAGCACTTTCGAAGGTAATTCTTGGCGGGCCAGACCTTCCTCGTTTAGAGGTAATGATTACGGCGCCATTTGCTGCTCGAATACCGTATAAAGCAGCGGCAGAAGCTCCTCTCAATATGCTTACGGACTCGATGTCTTGCACATTGATATCAATGAGTCGATTTGAAACATCAACTCCCGTGGTGCTGTTACCGGTTGAGGTATTATCGACCGGCATGCCATCGAGAACGTACAGTGGTTGATTGCTACCATTGATCGAACGAAAACCTCGAATAATCAATGAGGAAGATGCCCCAGGACTTCCCGCCGAATTAGTCGCCCAAACGCCCGGGGTCTGGGCAGCCAAAACAGTTGTCAGGTTATATGCCGAAGACTCTTGCAATTGAATCTCCTCCACTTCATCTACTGCATAACCTAATTGTTCTTTGCTCGCTTCTTGGCCTAGTGCTGTCACTACTACCTCTTGCAAGGTGCTGGTCATTGCTGCAAGCGTAATGTTACGAGTACCCGCCTGTTTGACCTCCACATAGCGATCTTGATAACCAATGTAGGAAAACCGTACGATTGCTTCCCGGCTGGGAATATTGAGACTGTAGCGTCCCTGAGCGTCGGTGGTTGTTCCAAGATCGGTACCCATCACAAATAGCGTCCCGCCAACGAGCGAATTGCCGGCTTCATCTTGCAGCCGGCCGTAAAGCACCATACTACTGGAACCAGTTGAACTACTAGAGAGTCGTAATTCTTGTGGCGAACTAGCGGTTGCTGAGCGAATTACATAATTCTTCCGACCTACCTTTTTGAATTGTAAATCTAAAGGTGCCAATAGACACTGAAGCACCTGCTTAACGGGCTTACTGTAATTACAAGTCCCGTCTACACTCAGGTGATCAATAATACTGGCTTCGTAGAGAAAAGAAATATTTCGTTGCTCTTCCAAGATATTGAGCACCTCTACTAGTGGGAGTCGAGTATCTGCTGCTACTCCCCTACTCACTTGTGCAGGTGCAGCAGTCATGTACAAGAGAGCTATCGCCAGACAGCTAACTCGTTTCCAAGACTTTATATAATTGGATTGTAGACTCACTCCGATATAGTATGTAGTTAAATTTAGCAATTTCGGCACAATGACCGCAATTGCTGGCTGGTAATTTTGTGAAAGCATTATTAACCAATCATTATTTAATCCTCACTCAGTCGAATCTGAGTACCGAACTAACCAATGCTCATGATTAATATCATTCAAATTGGAATGGGCCCCTTGGGCATCAAGATGGCACAGTACATTTCTTCTCGTAATGGTTTTGAAACTGTCGCTGCAGTAGATCTCAATCCTCAGCTAGTGGGTAAACCACTGCAGGCACTTTCAGATGAACTCGGCACAAGTGTTCAAATTGAAGCGAATATAGAAAATGCCTTGGCTTCAGCCACCAGTCGCCCACAGGTAGCCTTGCTGACCACGGTATCTGATATGGTAAGAATCACACCACAAATTGAGGCGATTGTAGCTGCTGGCATTCCGGTGGTTTCTACCTGCGAAGAATTGAGTTTCCCTTGGCAAGAAGATGCAGCACTAGCCGAACGCTTAGATAAAGCCGCCAAACAAGCCGGTGTAGGTATAGTAGGTACCGGAGTTAATCCTGGCTTCCTAATGGACGCCCTCCCCTCCTTCCTGACATCTGTTTGCCAAAATGTGGAAACGGTAAAGGTGCAACGCTTTCAGGATGCAACCTCTAGACGCGTTCCTTTCCAGAAGAAAATTGGTGCGGGCCTTACCCTCGACCAATTCGCGGACAAGGTCGCAGACGGCAGTCTACGACATGTTGGTCTTAGTCAATCTGTGCAATTTATCGCAGATAAGCTGGGGTGGAAATTAGATAAGACGGAGGACATCATCAGTCCTGTTATTGCAGAAGAAGCTATTGAGATTCCAAGTATGAATATCGCCAAGGGGCAAGCTGCGGGTGTGCACCAACTGGGTAAAGGTTGGGTCAATGGCAAGGTGAAGATCTTGCTGGAATTTCAGGCTGCTATCGGCGAAGCTGTTTCCTACGATGAAGTCGTTGTTAGCGGAACGCCAAATGTATCTTCACGTATCGAAGGGGGTGTAAATGGTGATATAGCTACCTGCGCTATTACGATCAATACTATTCGTCCGATACTACAAGCTCAACCTGGTCTACACACGATGGGAACTATCCCAAGTAGTTCATTTTGGGAAGCTTAGTTTAAACGAATACCGCTAGGTGTTTGCCCGGTGTGACGTTTAAACCATCGGGCAAACGCTCCCTGATCGGTAAAGCTTACCGCTTCAGCAATACTTGCTACTGCCTCATTCGAATTCGCAAGGAGGTACTTGGCTTTTTTAATACGAGTCTGTGCCAAATACTGCATGGGACTGAGCTGAAAGACAGCCTTAAATAGGCGCAGAAAATGGAAAGGCGAAAGGCAGGCTGCTGCCGCTATTTGTTCTAAACCCAGTTGTTGATCTAGCTGTGACTCCATATAGCTTCGGGCAATCTGCAAACGTCGAAAGAGTTCCTCTCGCACAGCAGGTTTCTTGGCCGGAATCAATGACGCCCTCGCTTCTGCTGTTTGGTGATTGGCCGCTATCTGATTAATCAAATTCGCACTGAGTTCCTCCAACTCCTGGGCGGAACCACTGCGATTTAGAATCAGCTGTTTGTACTGCGAAAGGATGGCGTTAAAAACGGGGGTACGCGGATAAGATGTTTCCCAAAAAGCAGGTATAGCGGTAGTCGTCCAATCGGGCTTATTCAGCAGATATTCAGTGGTCTGAGGTATTTGTGCAAATGCCGTCTGAAAGAATTCCGGGTGAAACCCAACTACAATCAATTCCACATCTTGCTCGGCTTGAATCTCCGTTTGATAGTGGACGCCTTGAGGTGTTATCAGGTAGTTGGACTGGTCTAGCGTATGCCGATGGGCATTACTCTCAACCGCCTGATAACCGCTGAGTACAGCGCGAAATGCCCAGCGGGATTGATGTTCACCAGAATACAGTCTCTTAGTCCGTAAAAAGAAAGCATTACTACGTACAGCCTCTGGCCTGTGTTGATGCCGTGAGCAATAGTTTTGGCCTGGCAGGGCGGGAATTAGCTGCTGACAATAGCTGCAAGACATAAGTCCGCTTTATTGACGCCGAATTACTTCGCCTCCGTTCGTTATCTGCACTTCACCGGCACGTACTGCCACCTGCCCATTCAGGACTATATGATGGAACCCACTGCTTAGTTGTGCTGGATCAGTGAAGGTAGCGTTGTCCTTAACTTCTTCTGGCTTAAAGACGAGGATATCTGCCGAGTACCCTTCCTGGATTTTACCGCGACCGGCAATGCCAAAAGTCTCAGCCGTGAAGGATGTACTTTGATTGATCATTTGTGCCAGGTTGATCACTTTTTCCTCCAATACATATTCACGGATTTTCTTGGCAAAAGAGCCAAACTTCCGTGGATGCGCATTGGTACCATCCGAGCACGTCATGACCCACGGCTGCTGCATGAAATAGTGTATATCCTCTGGACTCATATTGAAGGACGTCAGTCTGGAATCCCCATTTTTCATAATGGTCAGGGCCGCCTCGGTTGGGCTCACATCCCACTCTTTGGCGACTTGTCCTAGGGTCTTATCGGAGATGCCTGGCATATTTGCTAAAACCAGTAATAATGACTCAGGGCCACCTCGGCGACGGATATTTTCAGTCACCCCTTCCTCGATTTTTGGCAAGAGTTCTGGGTCATCAAACTTCTGGGTGTAATCATCCAAATCGGCAAAGACCCACTTGGGTAAAAGTGCATTACTAACACTGGTTCCAGAGGCCCGATACGGGTACTGATCCGCAGTGATACGCAAGCCTCTTGCACGCGCTGCGTTGATCGTATCCACAATCGCACGACTCATTCCCCACACATCGACACCCAGACACTTGATATGGGAAATATTCACCAAAATATCAGCTCGTTCAGCTATCTCAATAGATTCCTCAATAGCCGCCATCAAGCCGATGTTGTAGGTGCTCTCATCGCGAACATGCGCATCATAGATACCACCGTATTCCGCACTAATTTTTGCAAGCTCCACCACTTCATCTGTTTCAGAAAAGCTAGCGGGTGTATAGTACAAGCCCGTCGAGAATCCTAAAGCTCCTGCTTCCATTCCTCGGCGCACCAATGTCTTCATATTATTGAGCTCTTCTTCCGTAGGTGCACGCTCCGCCACGCCCATTACGGTACGACGAATATTGCGGTGCCCCACCAACATTGCCGCATTGGTGCCAATACCATTGGCTTCCCAATAGTCTAGTCGCTCTCCAATTAGATTCTCGCTGTTTCCATCACTGCCGGTAACCACAGTGGTAACACCTTGCAACAAGTAGTTTAGGTTGGCATTCTTTACACTATCAGAAAGGTCATTGAGTGCGTGAGTGTGGGAATCAATGAAGCCAGGACTCACAATGTAGCCGCTAGCGTCGATTGTTTCACTTGCTCGAAGATCGGTCGTATCCACTTTTCCTACGAAGACTATTTGCCCGTCAGCAATGCCTATATCGAGCGATTGTGGCTCGGCCGAGACACCATCATAAACACTACCTCCGGTAATGAGTACCTCAAGCTGAGGTGGAGCTTCTCCGCAAGAAACAGACAAAAGACTTAACCCTAGGAGCAGGGTCCCTAGCCGAATAATACTCCCGATCATGATATCTTAATTTTCTGATTGTCGAATATGCAACTCGTTGCCTTCCACACGGAAATCCAGGTCCATCAAAGCAGATAAGGAGGCAAATAACACCTCACGATCATCGATGGAGACTTTCCCTGCAGGTCGGCGTTGCAGTATTGCTGGGTTATCTACTACACACTTCAAGCCATAGGTTTCTTCTATGCGTTGGATAACCTCCGTCATCGGAACACCGTCCTTTCCGAACTGCCATTCTCCAGCTTTCCAGCTGGCCCAGTATGCTGCGGCATCGGACACAATATTGAATTGGCCTTCTGCCTCGATAAATTGTGCCGTTTGACCTGGTTCCAAGATTTTGGTTACTTCTGTACCAGGGTGGATCACTTGCAGGCTTCCTGATGTCAAGCTTACAATGGGTTGCGACCGATGCGCATTGACATTAAATGTTGTACCCAATACTCGCACGTTCAACGCTGGCGTACGCACCAGAAATGGTTTTGGTTGTTTTTGAGGCTGCACCTCAAAGTAAGCCTCTCCTTCCAAGTGGATTAGCCGCTCTTCAGCTGCCAGAAAATCGGTAGGGTACTGTAAGCTAGAGTTCGCTCCTAAGTAGATGGTAGAGCCATCAGGTAAAGAGATCGTCGCCGACTCCCCCATTGCGGTTTGATGAGTGCTCCAAGCCATCTCTCCTCCCACTAGCCATTGTGCACCGATCAAGCTCACCAGGAGCAAAACAGCCGCTGCCGCTGACCACACCAATAGGCGCCGACGCTTAGCAGGAACATCCTGGTCATTCAATCGAGCTTGGATACCTGCCCAATGTTCTTGAGTAAGCTCTGCTGAGACCTTTTGTTGCCGAAAGGGAAGCCCCTGCTCCATTGCAGCAGCATCTTCGGCCATTTTTTCGTTTGCTGAATCCTCTTTTGACCAGGCGTTCCATTCTGGGTCGCTACCAGGACGCCCCGCCCGCAGCCACCGAAGAAAGGAGGCATCCTTAAGAAGATCAGTTAATTTTTTCTTTTGGTTCATGGTTTGATGATACCAGGTAATCCTGGTTTTAACGTTCGAGTAACTTTAATACATCCGCATCCCTCAGTCGTACGATAGCCCTATGGACATGATTTACGACTGATTGATAATTAATGGATAACAACGTGGCGATTTCTTGATAGTCGAGATTCTCGTAATACTTCAAATAAATAATCTCTCTCTGTCGGTTGGATAAACTATAAAGCGCTTGGATGATCTTTTGTTTCGTTTCTTGGGAAGTATCCTTCAGTTTTAACTCCTCTGGCTGAATGACCATCTCTGGAGATCCTTGCCCTATACTTAAGAAACGACGGCGCTTCTTCAAAATCTTCAAACACTGGTTCCTGAGTGCCTGCAGGAGATAGAAACGCATAGAATTGGCCTTCGCCAAATTCGAACGGTATTTCCAAATGGCCACAAAGGTATCCTGAATTGCGTCCTTAGCCAAGTCTTGGCTATTCGTAAGTTTCAAGGCATAGAGATAGAGTTCTGGATGGTACTGCTGATACAGCTCCTCCAGCGCACTTACATCTCCTTTCTGCAGCCGTATCTCTAGCTGCTTTGAGCGTTGGCCCTGTTTCATACTCAATTCAGAACGAAAGACCTGTTTCAGGTGACTCCCAGTATGGGAATTGTCCTTGTGCAATGCATTTGTCATCCTAAACAGTTCTTAAAGGTAGCAATACCTAAGCATGAATATAAGTGCAAGGGAAATCGGTACTCACTCCTTCTCTCATTGCACCGTTTGATTCTCGCCAAAGTGGCTGGGGCGAACCCAACCACCTTGAAACGAGAAGTCTTGTATACCGAGATCGAAGAGGTTTGGAAATCCAAACCGTCTGCGTCTCGAGTATATACTCGCGAGAAGTAGTTTGGGTTTCCCCAAACTACTTCATTAGCGGTATAAAAGACGAAGCTTAGCTTGTCAAACTTACTCTTGGCGTTTGGGCTCAATAGCGTGCACCAATAACAAGAATAAGCGTAGATCACAAGGGGGGATACCAGAGGGAACAAGTTCTTCTTCGTCTAAGAAACCAGCTCCCCCTGGTTATTACTGACTACCCAGCAAGATGACATCGTACTGTCAGTCAGCCCTTTGTTATTTCGATCAATAGATCTTTTTCTACTGATTTACCGGTGTTACAACGAAAATACCTGGATCCTCATCCGGTGCATTTGAGTTCGAATTCAACTCATCAGCAGAGTATGGGAAACGCTCCGCGAATGGTGGAGCAGGTCCGTCAACCATGAAGAATGGTACAGCAATATCTGTATCACTCTTGCGTAAGCGGCGTGCATCATCAAATGGCATATACATACCAAAACCAGATACGTAACGCTCCTCAACAACCTCTCTTAGGAAGGCGCGATCAGCAGCAATACCATCAGTATTCTCAATACCTCCGTTATCGAAGTCAGCTGCATCGTATGCCTCATATAGATAAGGCTGACCACTGAAATTAGCATTCACACCTGCACCAGTATTCAACCAGGCACGTAGTTCATTAAGGTGTGGCAAACCAGCAGCAACACCACCTGAGCGCCCTGCAGTTTCTGCTAGAATCAGTAGGTTCTCAGCGTAAGTCACGAGGTTTTGAGGCTCGTATTGCTCAATGATTCCTGAATTAGCCGAACCACCAGTTTCATCGATTGTATAGTAGCCAAAACGTGCCGTTTCATCGGTCTTTGCATTGTTGCGGCTGATGCCACTAGCAGGATCGATCAATTGCATCAAGAAGCTATTCACGGTTCCAATATCACCGGCACGAGAACCCTCCAGGATCGTCCAGAATAGATTCTTATCCCCTTCTGATACTGTTTCCGAACCACGAGGAATGAAACGCATAGAACCATCTGCTGAACTAATACCCTGCTGAGCAGCAGCATTAGCACTGCTATAGTCTTTCAAGTGCATGTAAAAACGCGCTTGTAGGGTATAACAAGACTGTAGCCATTTTCCAGCATCTCCACCAAAGTAGATATCTGCATCCAAAGGACGACTAGCAGCACCACCTAAGTCAGCGATTGCAGCATCTAGCAAGCTAATTGCAGCGTTCAATACGCTCACCTGCCCATCAAATACAGGATCTTCAATCTTTGGGTCATTCACCTCTGAATAAGGTACATCACCGAACAATGCCGCTGCGGTACCAATACCATAAGCTTCCAAAGCCTTAGTAATACCTTGGAGCAACTTATCCTCAGGGGCAAGCTCGCGAATCAAGCGTAGATTTGGAATCATACCAACGTACACCCGGCTCCAGGTTGAGGTAGTCTCGGCAGCAGAAAGGCTGAAACCGTAAATATTTGAATATAAAGATGTAATACCCACCAGCTGACCACTGTACATAGCAGAGATACGATTAACGTGCCCTACCTGAGCTGAGGTATTGGCTAACATCGTACCCGTAAGGAACAATTCAGCCTCTACATCCTCAATGAGAATATCATTAGGATTCTCGTTAATATCTTCAACGAGAGACTCACAAGATGCTGCGAAAAAGACGCTAAGCAGCAGCAAGAGTTTTATATTGAATTTCATATCGAAATAGATTTCAAATTAGTAATTGACAGTTACGAAGAACAGGTACGAACGGTTCTGTGGGTTGGTGAAGTACTCCACACCAAAACCGTTACCTACACCAATCTGGCTGGTCTCCGGATCGATACCATCGATATTATCCCAGAAGAGGAGGTTACGCGCAGTTGCACCAATCTGGATGCTTCCAAGCTTTGTACGCTCCTTGAATGCCTGAGTGTCAATAGTGTACGCTAGGGTCAATTCACGAACCTTGGTAAAGGTCGCGTCCCGTAGTGCGAAGTTGTAAGCTTGGTTGTCACCAAAACCTCCACCGATACCGTGGCGGTACCAGGTCTCATCAAGCAGTACTGGACCAGCACCGAAATCTTCGATGTTACCGCGAACAGTAGTTCCTGCAGGAATGATGTCACCATCAAAGTTCACGAGATCCTGATCAAGCGTCAGACGATTTGAAGTCTCCGTAGTTGTTCCGAAACGGCGGAGTACCCAAAGTGAACGTGGAGAGTAGTCACCACCCTGAGAGTGCTCAACTAGAAGGTTAACTTGCAACTTCTTATAACGGAAGTTGAAGCCAATACCACCTCGCCAGTCTGGGTTAGGATCACCCAATACGATTGGCTGGTCAGTTAGCTGAGGGAAACCGTTCTCATCCAAGATGAAATTACCATTGTCATCCATTTGTGAACCCGTACCGAATAGCGCTCCCAGTGGGTGCCCTACTACCGCACGTGAACTTACTGATCCACCACCTAGGTTGATACTCTCTGTACCTTGTAGGTCAAGTACCAAGTTCTCGTTGGTAGCGAAGTTAGCCGTGAAGTCCAAGCTGATGTCTGGCTTCTGGATAGCTGTCCACGTGATATCGGTTTCGAAGCCTTTGTTCTCCATCTGACCGAAGTTACCGAACTGGGTATCATAACCAGAACTAGGAGAAAGGTCACGACTTAGTAGGATACCGTTGATCTCGTTTTGGTAGTAGGTCAAACCTACGCCCAAACGATCATTCAAGAAACGAAGGTCAGCACCTACTTCCCATTCCGTCTTGATTTCCGGCTCGATATCTGGGTTACCCAAATCATCATCTACACGGAAACCACCACCGAACAAGGAGATGTTCAATGGATCACTGTAGCTAGAATAAGAGAAATCACCTTCAGCCAATGTCTCAAAACGGTGTGGGCCAGGCTGTACACCTACCCTTCCCCAAGAAGCACGGAATTTACCAAAGGTTAGCGCCTTGTTGCTGTTTGGCTTAACAAAAGCCCAGGCAGCATCAACTGCAGGATAGAAGTAGCTACCCTTCACAGTAGAAGAAGCCTCAACCGTACCAGAAAGGTTTACATAAACTTCTTCGAAGAGATCGAAGCCTAAGACACCGTATCCACGATTAGAGCGGCGGAAAGTACGGAAGTTACCAAAGGTGCTGCTTTCATTAGCCGAGTTCAAAGAAGTAGTTTCCTTATCCGCATTCACGAGGAAACCTGTGATCTGGCCAGAAGTACGAGCAAAGGTCCGATCATTGATGTTCCAGCCTAGCGTGGCTGTCAGATCAATATCAGAAGTCAGGCGGAAGTTAGCCTTACCAATCGCATCGAAGTTAAGTTCTTTCTGACCAATTGCATCTTCAGCGAAGATACCAGGGCTACGGTCACCCGCAGAACCAATTGGGAAGAAGTAAACCCGCTTGTCATTAGAGATATCGGCAGAACCGCGTAGCTTGATCTGTAGCCAACTCAATGGCGTAATGTCCAATGTTGGAGAAACCAAGAAACGGTTCACGTTGGTAGTTGAAGACTGTTCAAAAGCAGTCCACAATGGGTTGTTGTAAGTAGGATTCTGACGATCACCCAAAGGACGACGATAAGAACGGTGGCGACGTAGTGTCGTAGTTCCATCATCATCAATGTGTGTACCCACGTAATCGCGGTTGTCAAAATCAGGAGCCGTTCTAAGTAGACCCAGCATCAAACCAGCAGTATTAGAACTCTGCTGAATACGGTTTGAGTTAGAACCCGTATAAGAAGACTTGGTAGAAAGAGTCAACCAGTCGGTCAAATACATCTTATTGTTGAAGCGAAGGTTAGTACGCTCATAATCAGAGCCTCTAATGATACCCTCTTGATCCAGGTAACTGGCGCTAAAGAAATAGGTTCCTTTGTTTCCTCCACCGCTAATGCTAAAATCATGCTGTAGGAAACCTCCGGTTTGGAAAACTGCATCCCAGTTCTCATCAACGAAGGTTGCGGTAGAACGCTTTTCATCAATCGGATAATAGATGGTACCGTTGTCAGCGATAAAACGCTCACCACTAGTATCAAATAAGTCCTGACCACCTGCACGATCTGGAATATAGTCACCCCAAGATTCTGCACTGAAGGCATTGTAGTTACCGTCACGGCCTTGTCCCCAAACGTTTTGCAGTGGCACACGCTCAGCAACTTGGTCGAAAGACATCGTGGCCTTATAACTGATGCGAGGCTTACCGGAAGCACCGTCTTTAGTTGTAATTACCACTACGCCGTTGGCGGCGCGGCTACCCCAAAGAGCTGCAGCAGAAGCGCCCTTCAAAATCTGAATAGACTCGATATCTGATGGGTTAATATCATTCAAGCGAGATTGCTGAGAGATACCACCCTCACGACCACCTGTGATGTTATTACCACCACCGTAACTAGTAGAGTTATTCAATGGAATACCATCAACAATAATCAGTGGAGATCCATCACCTGCGATGGTGTTTGCACCCCGAATACGAATAGTACTACCAGCACCAGGATCACCATTCGAACGGTTGATCCGAACGTTGGAAGCCTTCGCCCCCAAACCATTCAACAAGGTAGTTTCGCCAGAACGACCAACCGCCTCGGTATTAATGGTAGAGTACGTAGATCCTTGCTCATCTTTCTTGAGCTCAAAACCCAAAGCAGATACAACTACCTCATCCAGTAGTGTAGCGCTTTCCCGGAGGACCAAATCATAGGAAGAATTATTTCCTACCGTCCACTCCACTGGCTCATAACCAGTGTAAGAGAAAACCAGCACAGCATCTGCACCAGACACATCAATACTGTACTTGCCATCAAAATCAGTAACTGTTCCGCTAGCGGAACTCTTTTCCAAAATGTTTACCCCGATTAGTGGTTCACCGCTCTCATCAGTCACGGTACCACTCACGGTGGTCTGCGCATAAATGGTGCCTATCGACAACAGTAGCGCAAATAAAAACGTAAGCTTTCGTCTCATAAGTGTTCTGTTTTTTAACCACAAAAACATCTCACCGAGTCCCAGAAAATCTTTAGACAAGTGGTTTCCAGGCCTTGGCATTTCACTTAAGAGATCAGGGCAGTATACCTTATACTCAGGTTTTAGAAAGTTTTTTTAGCGTTGCAGGATAAATCGTCCAGAAGCCCTACCCCACTGCAGGTAATACAGGCCATTGGGTAGTGCATGCAGGTCGAACGAAGCACTTCCTTCTCTCATCATTTCTGACGACACATGACTTGATACATCCTGCCCAAGGTGATTGACTATGATAGGCTGTGACTCATCTCCATCCGAACTCCGCTCCACCTGTAATCTGCCGCTGGTTGGATTCGGGAAAAGGTTCAAACTCGCGTTTTCAACTACTTCATCTACATCAACCGGCACGCACGCGAACACCGCCTGTACCGCATTGGCCATTTTGTTCCAGCCGGCTAGATTGTTACGCAAGCGATTCCGTTCTTGTTCAATATGTAGAAATCGGCCTTCCGATTCATCAGCGCTAGTACTGCAGGCATCCTCACTTCCATTAATCAAGCGTCCTTGCACATTGGTGAAGCCGATGAGGCGGGTCCAATTTAGATTGAGATGTGCTGCTTCCGTAGTGAGAACAGGATCTTCTTCCGCGAGGGCATCCGCCAAAAGGCTGATATAATCTGGATTAGGCGTTTCGCGCGTTCCATTGCTCATAATCAAGTACGGATCATTAGCTCCCTGGGTAAAACCATGAAGGGAAAAGAAGTAGCTGTCTTCAATTCGATTGAAGAGATAACCTGTCGTTAGCTGAAAGGGGTTTTCTACATGATGCGCCAAATCTGAAATCGGATAATCTTCGGAAGCCCCTCCACTACAAACGGTGGTACTACCAGAACAGCTACTGTTCTCCTCAGAATTGCACCGATGTGTTCCAGCCATCATAAAGAAAGCGCTATTGCTTTCACGAAAAACATGCAATGCCTGGCGGCCAGTATTAAGGTCTCGACGCGGATGTGGAGCCTGCATCACCAAAGGACGGCAATATTGTGGGTAGCGAATGTAGGTACCCCAATAGTTATTACCATTACTGGTAAGCACCTGGTAAGTCCTCCCCGTTGGCAGATCAAGAAACAGCGTCAGGTCATAGTCCAAGTTGTCGGCCAAATCCGCAGCAGTTTGAAGATTACCGGCAAAGAGTTCCTCCATCATATCATTCCACTGCATCAGTTCCAGGGTGGTTGGGCGCGAATAATCATCACCACTACTACCTGGCATATCATCAACGAGCTGATCTATCCACTCAGCCAAATCACCAGAGTCGGTTAATTGGGCAAAGCCAGTAAGGGGATGAAAGAGGCAGGAAACTAAAAGCAGTGCGTATAGTGGTTTCATAACTGGATTTTATTCGGTTGGATAGCTTTCAATGATTATGATCCTCGAACAAACAGTATATACTCAATATCGGAGGAAAGAATGAGTATGGCTGCACTTTGGTCTTCTCTTAAGGTCTAGAAAAGCCACTAAACAAGAGTGATGAGAATACTTCTATACCTCCTTCTGGTCCTTTTGGTACCAACCTGCAAATCTTACGAAGCGAAGACCTACGAGTTCCCCAAACCAGTGGATACCACCACTCGGCCTATTACGCTTCAAACCAAGAAAGTGTACGAGTTGCCAGACGGCATCTATGCGGATAACTTATTTGATGGTGCCCGCTTAAACAATATCGAACGCACCGATGCCAATAAACTAAGAGCAGATATTGACCCGGAGAACACTCCTATTAACCGTAGCCCATACTATGCTTTCCGGCTGTGGTCGAATGAGGATCAAACCGTAGAATTGGAACTGAATTACTCTTACTCTCGTCATAGATACCCGCCTAAAATCAGCCGCGATGGTGAGAACTGGGAACTTCTGCCTGAGGACAAACTTAAACTAGCTGCTGATAGCATTAATGCTTTCTTGGAACTAGAGCTCAGTACGGATACCCTCTGGGTGGCCGCTCAGGAGTTGCAAACCTCCAAGCATGTACGCCAGTGGTGTGAAACTCAAAGTGCACATCCCGCTGTACAATTGTCTAGCATTGGCAAAAGCCGAGAAGGCCGCGATCTTTGGTGTCTGGATATAGGCGTTGGAGATAGTCGGAAGAAAGATGTCATTGTCGTTTTGGGGCGTCAGCATCCACCGGAAGTGACTGGCTGGTTTGCCATGCAAGCATTCGTAGAAGAACTTCTTGCGGAGCACCAAATGGCACAACGTTTTGTAGAACGTTATCGAATTCTGGTTTTCCCGCTACTGAATCCCGACGGAGTTGATCTAGGGCATTGGCGACACAATACCGGAGGAATTGATTTGAATCGGGATTGGGGTTATTACAACCAACCTGAAGTCAGAAACGTGGCAAACTATGTAGTAGAAACGGTGGGTAGAAACCGTTCCAATGTAATCCTCGGTTTAGACTTCCACTCCACCTATTGGGATATCTACTACACCAACCGTGAAACGCCGGAGCAAATCCCTGAATTTAAAGACTACTGGTTGATGGGCATCAGTGAAACGCTGGGCGAACCTACTAATGAACGCCCATCGTGGTTAGGCGGCCCCGTCTCCAAAAACTGGATCCTCACTCAATTCAACGCCCCAGGTGTCACCTACGAAATTGGCGACAAGACTCCCCGGGATTTCATTAAGCGTAAAGGGCAGGTCTCTGCGCAGGAAATGATGCAATTGTTAATTCTTCGCAATTAAATTCCAGGATCGGGAACTAATGGGTTGCGCTTACGGTTATTCCGGGCAAATCATCTATACCGAAGCCGAATAGGTTTGGGAATCCAAACCTTCTTCGCTACGAG
>CAJXOS010000092.1 GCA_913057725.1 uncultured Lewinella sp. | reverse complement strand
TTAAGAAAGAAATCTTTGGTTTCAACTTCAGAAAATCGCCAAAACAGCCGCAATCTGTCACCTTCATATTGGTCTCGACATAAGGGCCCCATTGTCCAAACTGGAAGAAGTTCACTCCTTCGGGCACATACCCAGTGAGGTAGGTAAATCCAGTTAGGAAAGTAAAGAACAGCACCATCAAGAAAAATGCCCAGGATGCTACCTTTTTCATAGCCCCATTCAAGAGTGCAATGCCTAGCGCGATCTCAAAAACAATCATGAAGACGGAAAAAGCAATGGCATATTCTGCTAAAGCAGGAAACATAGGGGCCAAGAAGGCCGCCTTAGTGCCCGCAAAAGTCGTTTCAAATTCCGCGAAATACTGCTCCATCTTGTAAGCCGTACCTAGCGGATCGACTGCCTTCACCAAGCCGGAAAAAATGAATAGGCCACCGGTAAAGTTTTGCAGAAAACTTAAAACAAAGTTCTTGATCAGTTTGCGATCCATTGCCTTTTGCAAGAAAGTAAGGATTACTGCAAACAAGCTAATACCAATTACTAGCGATGTTAAAGTCATAATTTATCCACTTGTTGGGGATTACCCACCCCTTCTTCAATTAATATCAGTGCGAAAACTGCGTAGTTGATGATATCTCGGAAGTTACCTTCTTGCCCCTCTGAAGCTACCGTCTCACCATCATTATCTTCTATTTGACGGATCCGCAGCAACTTAGCGAGGATGAGGTCTGTAATAGAACTTAGGCGCAGTTCCCTCCAAACTTCCCCGTAGTCATGATTCTTGCGCTCTAATAAAGCCCTGGTTGTTGCAATTTCGCGATCATACAAGTCTGTAACCTGCGTTTCCGTCAACTCCAGGCCAACAGATTCTGGCAGCTGTGATTGAATGATCGCAAGGATACTATAATTGATCAGCCCCATGTATTCTCCATCCAATGGATCATCCACAAGTTGTTGACCTTTTTCCTCGATGCTGCGTAAGCGCTTGGCCTTAATGAAAAGCTGATCCGTCAAGGAACTTGGACGGAAAATACGCCAGGATGACCCATAGTCCTGATGTTTCTTCAGGAGGACGTCCCGGCAATTGGCCATGATGTGATCGTATTGCTGAAGTGTACGTTCCACTTAGCGTTTCTTGGTTTGCTCCTGCAAATGTAATAACTCCCTACAGATTGCTCGTAAATGAAGTGTAAATAATGGTTACGCAGCCGTTAACACTGGTCCAAATACCAGCAAAACAACCAACGAAATAGCAATATGTGTACCTTCACGCCCGTGGAAACAAAGGATACCTACAAGACTATCGCCAAGGACAGTTTTGGCGAATTCAAAGATCGAGGCAGTAAGTTCTTAGCTTATGCCTATCCGGCGGAAGATAAAACAGAGGTAGAAAGCGCCCTGACCCAAGTTCGCAAACTACACCCTAAAGCTCGACATCATTGCTATGCCTATCGACTTGGACTTGACAAGAACAACTTTCGAGCGAATGATGATGGCGAACCCAGTGGAACAGCCGGCCGTCCAATCCTAGGGCAAATCGATAGTGCTGGCCTCACCAACACCATTGTTATTGTAGTCCGCTATTTTGGCGGAACACTACTGGGGGCTTCCGGCTTGATCAATGCCTACAAGAAATCTACGGCTGAAGCTTTAAGTCAAGCACAGGTTATTGAGAAAATAGTCGAAGAAAAATTCACCTTGTACTTTGACTACGGTCATATGAGCAAGGTGATGAACGCCATTTCTAAGCCCCCTTTCCGTATCGTAGAGCAACGCTTCACCGAGACTGCTGAATTAGATATCGCTCTACGCAAAACGCTAGTCGACGATGCACTCGTTCAACTCAAAGCACAAGTCGCAGAAGTTTACCTCGAGGAAGTAGCAGACTTAGAAGAAATCCCAGGATTCAAAATCGAGCTCCAGGGCACCATCTAGTTTTCCTATTGAGCATCGTTTTTATTTTGGACCACAAGGAGATTCTTTTGTTCCACTGTTAGCGCTTTGATTACCTGTTCTCCGACCAAACGGTGCCCCAACTCATTCCAGTGATAGCCGTCATGTGCATACACCTCGCCCTGCTTTCGCATTTCATTGAATTCGTCAGTTGGAAATGGGATAAAGGGAATCTTTAAGGAGTCGCAGATTTCTTTGATATCACTGTATTGTGGTTCAAAGCTATCCGCAGAAAGCACCACTAGTCGCTGCTTACGCGAAAGCTGATTTTTCATTCGTTCCAACAATAGTTGTGTAATGAATACGGAGCGGGCGTAGTCACTGTCATTCGCTTTACCTCTACTAATTCTCTCCTCCGATAGCGTTTTGCTGCCTTCTTTTTGCTTCCCTACCCACAAAGGAAGTGTGCATTCTCTTAAATACCGAAGGAAGCGCGTTCGTTCAAGCCATTCTGCAATTTTCCCTTCCGGATGAGCATAAATAATCTCCTCTTTCTCAACACTGTAGTAAGGTCGTCGTAAACCTACTTGATAATCCGCATGCTTTTCTAGCAGCAGGTCATTGTCGATAAAGTCATTAGAACAAAATTGTAACAATACCCAATCAGGTTGCACAATATCCAGGTAAGCTTCCAGGATGAAGAGTTCCTGTAGGGTGCCGTATCCTGCCATACCGAAGGCATAAACCTGCCAGTCTAAACTGTCTGCAAGGTACTGATAGTAAGTCTTGTCATCAGAGACTTCTACGGCTTGTGTATAAGAGTCACCTATAAGAAGGAGTCGTACACGCTTAGGATCCCGCTCAGTCGGGAAATGTCGAAAGCCATTATGTTGAGTTGATAAGGACACCGCATATTGGGCTCCATCTAGACTCTGCATTGAGCCCTGAAATGAATAATTAGATTTGGGTTTCCACCCTAAAAGTGGGTCACGAACAGCAGTGTCATAGGGTGGGTTTTTCTTTTCTTCTGGTAGAAGCCAAAATATTGCTTCTCCTAATAACACAACGATAATAATCAAGTAGAGAACGAAGCCTAGCTGACGCATTTTAATTCAGAGTTAGTGCGTAGCGGACCATGGCTTGGTTGGTCTACTAAAGTTAGAACCATCGACACTAAATCTTTGATTTAAAACACATTAAGTATGTCACGAAACTTGCACAGTCTCAGACTAAAGAACTATGCAGATGTAGCCGACCTCTCTTTTTTGGATTTCTTGATCAGCTTAAACGCCCAATCATAGTGGCTACTGGTCGCCGAGATTAAATACGCCCCCAAGGACGTGCTCCCCGTCCACTTATAGTACTTCTTGGTGAAAAGTTCTTCTTCCGTATGCTGATCAATTAATGCACGCACCCGCTCGTAGGAAGACGTCAATAACTTGCGCATGACCATTAAGGATTCAGTCGCGTACTTCTGTTGGATAAACCTGTTTAGATCAGGAGTCGTCTTCCAGGTATAGCCCTCTGCAGGTAATGCCGGTTTCTTTCCGGCTTCCGCATCTGCATGCCACCCTAAACAAAGCAGGTGCCAATGATGTAGGTGTCCAAAAACGTCCCTAATATTCCGGTTCAGCGTACCTGCTGGAAACGAGCGTTCCTGGTCTTCCAATGAATAGGAATCAACAAGCTCGTATAGCTTATCAAAATTCTTGGCTCCAATACTGAGAAGCTCTTCCTTGTTTTTAGGGCGTGGCATAGACTAGTTTTACGTCCAAGGTAGGAAGATACACCAGTTCGTCCGCATGATGAACATCAAGTTCGAGCAATGATATTTGTAGCGTGGCTTAAGCGCTGGTACTGTTATTGGATGATTAATTTTTCAGTCCGTTGAATTCCATTCGATCGGAAACGCAGGAAGTAAATGCCACTTGGCAGGTCAGTTACATCAATTTGTGCTGTACCTACTCCAAGCACTTGTTGTCGAAGTAATTGTCCCTGCGAACTGATCAACTGAAACGCTACTTCACCCTCTACCTCGTCGCTTAAGCTTATTGTTACTTGATCAGTAGCCGGGTTCGGATAAATAGACAGAGCCATTTCAGGTAGTAGATTATCGGTGTTTACCGTTCCATCCAAGGCGATATTTGTAGAGTAGTAGCTTACACCACCTCTTTCATTACCTACTACGACCTCTAAGAAGCCGTCATTATCCCAGTCGTAGAAAGCTGGGTGTAAGAAGTTACCTTCCGGATGTGTGAAGATGTTCTCGGAGATGATATTGAAGTCTCCATTCAGGTTACCATCAATATTATTGTAGTGTTCAAGCGTACCATGTTCCGTACCCATAAACAACTCATATCGGTCACCAAAATCAAGAATAAAAGGAATAGAGTGTCCGGTAGATTGACCAATAATTCGGCCGTCTACATCACCAAGAAATGGAACATTTGGCGCAACTGTGAAGTCTTCGTTGAAGAACGGTTCCTCTGCAGTACCAACATTTTGAAAATAGCGGAAAGCTCCACCCTTCTCGCCAACAACTAAGTCTGGTAGCTCATCCCGGTTCAAGTCAACGATCTGTGGGGCAGCAGATGCCCCGATATCGATATTCATATAGCCAAACTGTCCTGGGCCAAAGCTCACGAGAGCTCCTGGACCAGCTGTATTCTCGAAATAGAATAAGCGTCCAGTCCCCTCTCCTATTAGCGCATCCATATCTCCGTCTCCGTCTAAGTCTCCAAAGGTGGGTGCAAAATCCAGTGCACCAGCACCGGGCGGCAAATCAAGACTAAACTGCGTCATTGATAGAAAGTCATCATCCACTAATGTAAAGGCAGGAGAAGTGGCAGTGCCCGTATTCTCGTAGAGGTGTAAACGAGAGTCTCTTAGTCCAACCAGCTTGAAGAAGGTAAAATTACCAACCACCAAATCCATCAAACCATCGGCATTATAGTCCAAGAGCGCTGGCTTAGCTCGGCTACCAAGGTCAATCATGTCTCCCACTAGAAAATCTTCTTGTTGCAGCCTAAACGTAGGATTAGCATCCGTTCCCGTGTTGCGATAAAACCACACATTATTGAAGTCCATTCCATTGGCAGCTGTATTCGGCGCCGCAATTAAATCGCGAATACCATCGGCGTCAATATCTAGATGGAAAGCAGCTGGAAATAACGGCAAATCCACAGAGGTATCGTAAGAAGGGAAGAATGGTTCTTGCTCGTTCATCCAGATAGATTCACAATCGCCACCATTGGTAGACATGTTTAGATTACCAAACGACAAGTCCCCTAAGATCAAATCCTTATCACCATCCCCGTCTTCGTCCAAGGTTAACAGCGTTGAACCGACGTGACGGTTTTCAAAATCCCCTGGGCCAAAATCAGAAGCGCATTCACCTTGGGTTTCAGCAAGATCTAGCACTTCAGAAATGCCGCTTTCAAAGATCCCGCCAAAACAATTATCAGCAAGTTGGAAAAGCAAGCTGTCACGACCGTGGCCTAATTCAACCGAACGATTTCGATAAAACTCAATCTGCCCCCCGCTGATATTGAAGGTTACCACATCAAGGTCACCATCGCAGTCAACGTCGTTGATATCTGGCAAGTCAATGTTGCTTACAAATATCTGGGAGGTACCTCCTCCTGGCACAGTGAAGAGCAGCATTCTCGTATCTCCGCTAAAGGTTAGCGAATCAAATTCCAATAGATTATCATTGCTATAGCGTCCCTTATAAACTCGAATGCCTGATGCCGGCAACTGGTTAAAGGTGAAGATGTCTGGAATATCATCACCATCATAATCTCGGATCACCGCCCAATTATTGATTTCTGGAAACCCAGCTAGCAATTTCTGGTCTAGACGCCAATTCCCACTTAAGTTCTTGCGGAAAGCCATCGGAGTGTTACCTACTCGGTCAAAGACAAATAAATCTTGCTGCCCATCTCGATTGAAATCCACTGTGGATATTTGAGGGCTGTTCAGGCCGCTGCCAAAACCGATTACAGATGAGACACCATTCTTTGTTACCGTAGGGTACTGGCGTTCTAACTGGATAGTCTGTGCAAATAGGTTGACAGAGAGCAGAGAGAATAGGAGCGTTAAAACCGAGATAGTCGAGAACTTCATAGCTTGGAATAATAGATATTAGAGCAACCAAAAGTAAGTCGGCAAAGTTGAGTCGAAAATACTACGACTACTAGCTTTGGTAAGCTGGGCTACAAATTGGCTTGGTGTAGACGTGCCAAGCGTCGCAACAACCAGATCATTTTGGTATTCAGACTGGGCGTAGCATTAAAGTAGAGGTCATTAATTAGGAGCCATTCTTTCTCCTTCTTCAGACTAAAGAGTTTGTGAAAATACACCCGCTGAGCTGGCTGAAACCCGGTCTTCCAGTATAAGGCCTTATCCGTCATAGCAAAGCCTTCCTTAGCATTGCCGAGTAAGCTTTGATCACAAATAAACCAGATCCGTTCTTCTCGTTCTGGGAAAAGGAAGTACTTACTAGCATTACGAATCTTACGGACAGGTAGTTCTACAAAATCGGTGTAGACGCGTTCTTCTTCAGCGTCGAAGTCCAGATAATCCATGGCCAGCTTAGCACCATCTACCTCTGACAAACTAAGATGTTGGTATTGGAGCATACTTTCGGGAAGAACCGCAGTGTTTAGATCCGAACAATGAATGATGAAAAAGAAATCAAGGAGGTCATCAATCAAATACCGTAATGCTCTTGGAGCTTGCGTTTTTTCCTCTGGGCCTTTCTGTTTCCATTCCACACTCCATTGCGCCAGGCGTCGTTCTGCCGTTAGCTTATAGTCGCTGCTCTGAAGTCGTTCTAGATACGAGTCTATACGAGCAGTATTTTGCTCGGCAATTACTCGATCTCGCAAACGCCCTACAAGCTGTTCAAATACGCGTTCTTCTACTGGTCCTGACCAATCAATTTGCTCCCCGGGCAAGGCACCTGCTACTTGAGGTTGTTCCGTTCCACAATTCATGCAGAAACGGGCCTGATCTGGCAAGACAAAATTGCATTGTGGGCAATGCTTCATGGGCTCAAAATAGCAATATTATTAGCGAACGAGGCTATCCGGCAGCGATAAATTGGAAGCGAAAAAAGAGGACAGATATTTTTTTTGGCACGCTTCTTGCTTTTAATAAAATAGATTACAATTTGTTATGGTTATGTCCGAAAGCCCGTTCTTGAATCGGGCTTTTTTTATGCATGATGGTGAAGAAAAGCACTTCCGCAAAAGGACTCAGTTATTATCTTTGCCGCGAAATTATCATGCCTTACTAAATAAACCACAACAAATATGATCATTGGCGTTCCCAAGGAGATCAAGAACAATGAGAACCGTGTTGCGCTAACCCCTGCTGGCGCAATGGCCCTAAGCAAGCGCGGCCACCAAGTCTTCGTCCAGGCGACCGCTGGTGAAGGCAGTGGATTCTCAGATGCAGAATACGAAGCTGCTGGAGCTACCATGCTACCTACAATCGAAGCCACTTACGAAAAGGCGGAGATGATCATGAAGGTCAAGGAACCGATTGAGCCAGAGTACAGCTTGGTAAAGAAAGACCAACTACTATTTACCTATTTCCACTTTGCATCTTACGAGCCACTAACCAACGCGATGATTGACAGTGGTGCCGTTTGTCTAGCCTACGAAACCGTAGAATTGCCAAACCGTAGCCTTCCGTTGCTAATTCCAATGAGTGAAGTAGCAGGCCGAATGAGTGTCCAGGAGGGTGCTAAGTACCTCGAGAAGCCAATGGGTGGCCGTGGTGTCCTACTAGGCGGCGTACCAGGTGTTGCGCCAGGAAAAGTACTCATCCTTGGTGGTGGTGTAGTAGGTACTGAAGCTGCTAAAATGGCGGCGGGTCTTGGTGCGGATGTTACTATCATGGACATCAGTCTACCACGCTTGCGCTACTTGAATGATACCATGCCGGCTAATATCAAGACGGTTCATTCAAATGAATACAGTATCCGCCAGTACATCAAGGATGCAGATCTAATCGTAGGTGCTGTACTTATCCCAGGTGCTAAGGCTCCAAAACTGATCACACGCGACATGCTTAAGCTCATGCGCCCAGGGACCGTTTTGGTAGACGTTGCAGTAGACCAAGGTGGATGTATCGAAACATGTAAACCTACTACACACGCAGAGCCAACTTACGTTATCGATGGCATCATGCACTACTGTGTAGCAAACATGCCAGGTGCTGTACCTTACACTTCTACCATGGCACTGACCAATGCCACTCTTCCATATGCGATTCAACTAGCGGATAAGGGGTGGAAGCAGGCTTGCAAGGAGAACAAACCACTAAGTTTGGGACTTAATGTAGTGGGTGGAAAAGTTGTTTACAAAGCAGTTGCTCAAGCATTCAACTTGGAGTACACGCCACTATCAGAGATGTTATAAACTCCAATCCATGCGGATACTTGGTTATATAGACCATCCAGTGCTCAAGATCACTGTTTTTAAAACGGACACGCGATTGTCCATTAAGTTTGAAAACGGGGATCTTGAGCAAACCTATAAGTTTCGTCCAAGTCAACAGACGAATAGCCTCAAGGAGATCAACGCCCTTGTGGATGATACCTTTCTAGCGCAGGTTCTTAAGCGTTTTGAGGGTATGAAGCAAGATTTTGGATCCACCTTCACTCGTAATGTGGCTCCTCCCGAGGAAGACGAGTTCCCTAGTATAATCTAGGAGCAGTCATAGTCGTCCAATTTCTTAGAAGTTAATGCGTAGCATATTTCTCCACTGGTAACTAGTGGCAGGGACTCCTTCTGCCAGTTGAGCAAGTAAACCATCGTACGTAATCGCAAGATTAGTACTAAAGCTAAAGTGCTTTCCCAATGCGACCGTCAAGGAATTGATCGAAGAAAGCCTACTTTCTCCAAATCGATCGATCAATGGTTGGTAGTAAGATGTGCTCGCTAAGCGCGCATTTTCACTGAGCTTCAGATGAAGCGTGAGGTAGAGACTCAACCTATGATCCCGTCGCGTGATCGGCATCTCCTCTCCTATTTCATTATACTCATACATATACAACAATCCTGTAGCGAGATCAAAGTGGTCCTTATCGCGTAGAATAAAGCGGGGCCCCGTTCCTGCCAAAGCTCGAAGGTCAATCAATAATCGTCGATTATATTGTAGCTGCGTGAAACTCTCCCAGGTCCACGAGGAATTCAAGCGGCGCCCGTAACGAAAATGTCCAAAACCATCATTCAATACCTGATCTTGATCTGCACGTACCAAATTGTAGTTACTCAGCAATAACCATTCTCCTTTTTGCTGCTTCACGTCCAGGCGTAATGCACCGGATAGCGTTACCACAGAGCGGGTATTTTCTGTGAGATTTCCTCCAAAATCAATGCGCCAAAACCAACCAGTGGTATCTTCTAAAGTACGCTTATCCTCAATATTGACAATTTGCGCATCAAGGGATTGGGTGTAGCACGATATGACAACTAACAACAGTGTAGAAAGTACATTTCTCATAGGGAAAACAAATTCTCTGGGTCGGTGTTATGCAATTATCACAAGTAACACAGAAGTGTTCAACTTGCGTTCTTTCAAAGAGACCACAAATATAAAAAGCGAATATGTTCGGATTATTCAAAAAAGATCCTGTCAAGCAGTTGGAGAAGCAATATCAGGCTATCATGGAAGAAGCCATGCACATCCAGCGATCAGGTGACCTCAAAGCGTATGCCCGTAAGATTGAAGCCGCAGAGAAAATCCTGGCGGAGATCGAATCGCTAAAGGCTGCTAAATAATGGAGAATTACCACACGGTAGTATTAGGCGCAACCACCCGCCCCACGCGAACGGCTTTTCAAGCTATCAACCGCCTGGTTAATCAAGGCTACCCGGTTAGTGCCGTTGGCATCAGAGAGGGAGAGGTTGCTGGCGTACCTATTCAATTAGGAAGTCCAGCACTGGAAGATGTTCACACGGTGACCCTCTATATTAATCCGCAAAGGCAACAACCACTCTACGACTATATCTTGAGCCTGGAGCCGAAACGCATTATTTTCAATCCCGGAACGGAAAATGCAGAACTGGTAAAGTTTGCTCGAGAAGCTGGTATTGAAACGGATTACGCCTGTACGCTCGTCATGTTGGCGACCGACAGCTACGCTGAAAAAGAAGTGTAGTAAAAAGTAGGGAAATTGAGGAAGCAACTAGTCTTCTCTCTGCTGCACCAATTGATGAATGGTAGCATTTAAGGTCTCAATCATTCTAGACTGAGTCTGCATCGTTTTGCGCAGTTCAAAAACTTCCTCCCGCACAATGTTCTTGATGTTCTGCGGAGACGGTAAGAACGGGCTGATTCTCGCTCGTACGTACCAGATTTCTCGAATGTCATTTAGCTTAATCACATTCGGTTCGTAGTAGCTGTTGTCAGAAATCAGTTCCAGCTTACGTGACTCTTTCAAGAGATTATTTACTCGGCAAACCAAAACATCTGCACGAGTGACTACTACATAAACGTAGTTGTCTTTGATACCGCTTTCCCACAACGTTGGCTCGAGATAGCTACAGACTACTTTGTCTCCTTCAAAAAGCGTTGGTTCCATGCTGTCACCAGCCACGTCGAATGAGCGGTGTGTGCCTACTCTATACTTGTAGTCTGGTAATACAAACGATGGTAACTCTTGAATGAAAGATGGATCAGCATGCTCGGCAGCATAACCAGCCTGGGCCGGGATTGGCACATGCACGATACGTTCATCATCGTTTGCTGTAGTCACGATGGTGAGCGTGCGAAAATCCTGATTTTCTTCCTCGGTCATGAACATTGGTCCATCACCGGTAAAGAGGTATACTGGATTGATCTTATACTTCTCGATGGTCTTTTGCATCAAGCCCACCGTCGCATCACGGCGGCCCTTTAGAATTTCACTTAGGCTCTGTGGAAGGTAATCAACGGATAGCGCAAACTGGCGGCTTGAACGGACGATGCCGTCTGCCTTCAACTTATCGTGGCATTTGATGAAGCGTTGTGTAACCAGGTTGCTCATTCCAGTTGTTGTAGCCCAACTGTGCTTATGCAGGAGGGAGATATACGTGACCTTACTAACGTAAGCGTCACAAAACGTTAATTGGGTGAATAAATTCTTGCTTTGGGGACTATCAAGTTAGGGTTAACAAATATAGCAAGTTCTGCCAAAGCAGCAACAACAAAAAAAGTAAAAAATACCAGATTGGCATTTTTTTGCTTACAAGCTACAATCTAAGGGAAAAATCGCCCGATTTACATGCTGGCAATGATGGCTAGAAAGTCCTCTGCCTTTAGGGATGCTCCTCCGACTAATCCGCCGTCAACATCAGCTTGTGAGAACAACTCTTCCGCATTTGCTGGCTTGACACTTCCACCGTAGAGAATAGACATACCGTCAGCTACCTCTTCTCCAAACTGCTCACGGAGTAGGCCTCGGATATAAGCATGCATTTCTTGAGCTTGAGCTGGCGAAGCAGTAACTCCTGTGCCAATTGCCCAAACGGGTTCGTAAGCGATTACCATCTTGGAAACTTCCTCGGCAGAGAATCCGAACAGCGCTTCTTTCACTTGCTGTCCTACTACAGCCTCTTGTTCACCAGCCTCCCGGCTAGGCAGCTTTTCGCCACAGCAAAAGATAGGGGTCAAACCAGCCGCTTGTGCTCGTTTAATTTTTGCCGCAATCAGGGTATCGTCTTCACCGAAATACTCACGGCGCTCACTATGTCCAAGAATGACATATTCGCATCCGACAGAGCTCAACATCTCTGCTGTGATCTCACCAGTATACGCTCCACCCTCCTCCTGGTGACAATTCTGAGCTGACAAGTGCAGATTATTGATATCGCTGATAATGTGCGATACACCTTTTAGGTGAATGTAAGGTGCTCCAAGAATAACCAAGGTATCAGATGGCTGCAACTTAGCTACGATATCACGGGCCAGAGAACGGCCTTCTTCGTAGTCCTTGTTCATTTTCCAGTTACCAGCTACGATGTTTCTTCTTCTGCTCATTTGTACAACGATGTTTTACTTAGTGACAAAAATACACTAAGCAATTCAAAAAGGAGGTTTTGTTTAAGAATTCTTTTCCGCTCCAGCCAATTGGCGCTGTTTATTGGCTCGATACTCAATAACAAAGGCAACGCCCAAAGAGCCTAGGACAATTAGGAGATTCCAGTACCAGGCCATCGGCGCTCGCCCTACCTCGATGTAGTCTACATTCTCTGGCAGGCGGTACTTATTGGTGGCTAACATGTGGGCTTTGTTCTTTTGTCGACGAATCTCACGAACGATCCCCTGAATCTCTACCTCCGCACGTGGCGCACAGGTATTCTCCTCATCACAATTCAAAGAAAAATCCCTCGTCCAACAGATAATACGAGGCTCTACTACCTGGCCAGCTTCTGCCGCATCCAATTGCTCTTTCGTAAGTAAAGGGAAAATCAATACTGCCTTATCAGCAGCAGTTCGGGGCGGAACAACGATATAGTCTCCACTTTGCCATGCACCATCAATTTGGACATAATCAGAATCACCGATACCCTCCTCCCACACAGACTGCATGGTGAAATCGCGCAGCTTATGAGTTCCAAAAAACTGAGAAATCAAGCTATTACAGCCATTGATCAGGAATACAACACAGAATAGGATGGCAATTATTCGAACCCACATAGGAGGTATGATTAAAAGGAGTAATTAAACGGTAAAGTCCTCGTCGTTGACGATATTATTATTGAAGCACCGGACAATTCTTGCAGGGAAATTCTCGAGGATCCGATAGTCATGGGTGGCAAAAAGAACTGCGGTGTTGCTGTCTTTTGCCAAGCTCCTGAGCAGCAGAAGGATTTCATCACTCGTCTCCGGATCAAGGTTACCAGTAGGCTCATCAGCCAGTAACAGCACTGGATCGTTCAGCAAAGCTCTGGCAATGGCGATCCGTTGCTGCTCTCCACCAGAAAGTGCAAATGGCATTTTATCTGCTTTATCAGACAAGCCTACCTGCGTCAGAACGTGTTTTATTCTTGAACGGCGCTCCCCTTCATCGTTCCAGTCCGTAGCGCGAAGCACGAAATCAAGGTTCTCCCCCACTGTCCTATCGGTAAGTAGATTGAAGTCCTGAAAAACAATACCAAGCTTCTTTCGCAATACTGGTATGCGCTGACGATCCATAGCGGAAAGATCCAAGCCTGCTACCCTTGCCGTTCCACTTGCCGGCGACAGGGCCGCATATATCGTTTTTAGCAGACTTGATTTCCCGCTTCCAGTCTTACCAATTAAATAGACAAACTCTCCTGGGGAGATTCGCAGTTGCACCTTGCTAAGTACCAATGCATCTCCCTGGTAAATGTCTACATCCCGCAGGTCAACGACTAGTTGTGTATCGGCCATCGGTTATCGGATAAATTACATGCAATGGTATGAAAAAAATCGGGAACATTGAAGGGGGCGAAAGAGAGATGGTTCTATCCAAACCAATCGCTCCTCGTAATTCAGCGAAAAAAGAATCCCGGAAATTGGAAACAACCAATTACCGGGACTCTACAATGTGAGATGATGTACCTCTATTTATCTTATACCAAGGCTGGAGACTTAACTGGTACGATCCAGTTGTGCGTGTCTTCAACACGGCCTGAACGTAAACCGTCGATGTAGTCCTTGAGCATGATACCAATCTTACGATCTTCCACTGGTGGAAGTTCCATATGCAGATCACCGTACGCAATTTCTGCTACGTGCGACACTACAGCAGCTGTTCCAGCACCGAAGGCCTCTTCAAGTTTGCCCGCTTTATAAGCAGCTACAACTTCATCGATGGTTAGTCGTCGAGCTTCTACTGGAATTCCCTTTTCAGCTAGGATTTTCAGGAAGCTGTCACGAGTGATTCCATGAAGGATTGCGCCGTCAGTGGCAGGAGTCACTACAGTACCATCTATTACAAAGAAGATATTCATGGTACCAACCTCTTGGATTTCCTTCATATCAGGGCCACCCATCCATACTACTTGGTCGTAGCCTTCTTTCTGAGCGAGGTGAGCAGGTAATAGACTACCAGCATAGTTACCAGCGGCTTTAGCTTCACCGGTACCTCCTGGCACTGCACGCACAAAGTGCTGCTCTACCTTCAGGCGTACTGGCTTCGCATAGTATGGTCCAACAGGGCCAGTGAAAATTACAAACTTGTAACTCTCAGATGGCTTTACACCAATAAACTCGTCTGTTGCGAACATATACGGACGCACATAAAGTGCACTTCCTTCTTGTGGTGGAATCCAAGCAGCATCCAGATCAATCAGGGCGTGTAGAGCCTCTACAAAGACGTCTTCTGGAAATGCTGGCATCATCATTCGCTCCGCAGAACGGTTGATTCTCGCAGCATGCATTTCAGGGCGCATCAACCACGGATCTCCGTCATTACTCTTTGAAGCTTTCATCCCTTCAAAAATGGCCTGCCCATAGTGTAGGGCCATTGATGCTGGATGCATCGTGAAGTCTCCGAAAGGAACAATTCGGTAGTCCTGCCACTCTCCGTCACGGTAATCTGCAACGAACATGTGATCAGAAAAAACACGGCCGAAAGGAATGTTATCAAAATCTACCTCAGCTATTCGGCTTTGCTGTACCTTAGTGACTTGGATTTTCTGCTTCATATGCGGGTTTGTTTTTTACAAAATTACTGGAAAATTTCAAATAAGGCAACCAGAAAGCACCCATACAGAATTATATTCCAATAATACTTTTATTGAATACTTATTATTTTGAAAAACACTTTTATCGACTTCCAATTATTTGCTTTCCCGGAACCCAAAAATCAAGCCAAAAATTGGCAGGGTGAGGGTAAATCCAATATGCTGGTACTTCATGATAGCGAGCACAAGCTGGAGGAAGAGGATGAAGTTTTCTTACAGAACATTTTGCAGGCTGTAAAGATCGGCCCACTAGCCGATCAGGTTTTTCTTGCTTCTTGTACAGCGACGAAAACTTTGCCATTAGCGCAACTAGCTCGCGAACATCAAATTGAGTCCATTTTACTCTTTGGTAGCAACCCCAAATGGGCTGGAATTCAAGCTCAACTCCCCTATTATTCCTTTACTCGTTTGGGTGACCTATCTTTGCTGCGCGCCCATTCCCTGGGGCAAATTCGCCAGGAGCGTGCGGCGAATAAAAACGAAAACGCAGGCGCCTTATGGAACGCCCTTAAAGCCAAATTTCTTTAGAAAGAATGAGAAGAATTGTCTTCGCTACGAATAATGCCAACAAAATTCGGGAAGTAAAAGCCTCCTTGGGCGATCAATACGAGTTTCTGAGTCTAGCCGACATTGGCTGCACGGAAGAAATCCCGGAAACCACGAATACCATTCCAGGCAACGCTAAGCAGAAAGCGCAGTACGTTAACCACAACTATCAGTACAATTGCTTTTCTGAAGACACCGGCCTAGAAGTGGGTGCACTAGATGGTGCTCCTGGAGTTCACACTGCCTATTACGGCGGGCCAGAAAGAGACGCCCAAAAGAATATGGCAAAAGTGCTTCATGAACTATCCGCTAAAGATGATCGTTCTGCTCAATTCCGCACGGTGATTGCTCTTATAATAGATGGTGAAGAACACCTCTTCGAAGGGATTGTCCGAGGCCGAATAGCTGACGCCCCAAGAGGTAATGGTGGTTTTGGGTACGATCCTATATTCATACCAGAAGGCCACGCAACGACCTTCGCTGAAATGAATGCCGAAGACAAGAATGCTATTAGTCACCGCGGACGAGCTGTTGCTAAACTGCAGGCCTTTCTCCAACAATAGCCCTAAAACATGACTAAACAGCAGCGCTGGATTGCGCTTTTCGCCTTAATTGTGGTGGTGTATGCCGCTGGACAGTATTGGACACAGCAGCATTCAGGAGCTTTTAGAGCAGTACTGCTGGACTTCCTACCCAGCGAAGTCCAGAGAGTGGATATCCAACAAGGCCAAGATGTACCTTTTAGTATTCTTAAACAGCAAGAACGCTGGCTTCTCAGCGGCACTAATGTCAACGAAGAAGCCCGTAGCGAGACCGTAGATCAATTATTGCAGCGCCTCCAGGCCATTCGGACAGAAGAAGTCATTAGTCAATCAGAAAAAGAGTGGGAAGAATATGGCGTAGCGGAAGGGCAAGGTGTAGTGGTCTGTTTAACCTATGAAGATGGCGAGCAGGATTGCGTTAGAATTGGAAGCTACGCCTACGAGGAAGACGAGGATCGTGTTGCACTCTACACCAGACTAGATAATCAACAAGAAGTCTACGTTATAAATGGACTACCATTATCGATTATTGATGGTCAGATTGACTTCTTTCGCAATAAGCAGCTATTAAGTATCAGCCGTCCTCTAGAGAAACTGCGCTTAAAAGCCGATGACCGTGACCTCCTTGTGACCAAGAGCAATGACTCTATCTGGGTAGGTAACGTGGAGCTTAATGCAGAAGCAACTTACTGGCAGGCCTATCTTGCCGAGCTTCAATCCATGCAAGGACAACATTTTGCCGATGATATTGATGAGCTTTCCTTGGATTCTTTCCTTAGTTGGGAACTCACGTTATACACCAGCAAAGATTCCTTTAAACTCAACTGCTATTCCGACACCACCAAACAACCACCTTTTATCTTGCACTCTGATCAATTTCCAAAGACTTGGATCAGTAGTGATTCTAATGGGTTAGCAAAGCGGGTACTTTACCCGTGGCAAAAATGGTTATCAGATGAACAGTGAAATATTATATGAATTCCATCCCGACAGTAGTGATCGCCTCTACCTTTGGTTAGGTATTGCCATTGCTATCGGTGCTTTCTTTTTAACCTACTACTTCCTTAAGCAACCGAAGCAAGGACGTGAACACACCAAAGCTGCCTTGATTGCCATGCTCTTTTTCTTTACTGGACTAATGGCTACCGGAACCGCTTTCTTTAGTGGCTGGAGCCTTCGTAAACAAGGAAAGGTAGTACTACAATCGGAGCAAATTCAGATCGGAAACAGCACCATTCCTTTTGAACAAATCGGTAAGATCTATTATAAAAAAGACAAGCAGTCGTCCATTTTTCAAGCAGTAGAAGGGACCACTACCATTACCTTCCTAGTTATCGAAGAAAAGGGTGGCATCACGCACGCCCTGTCTGAGGAACAATTCCCCATTGGCGAAATAAGAAGTCGACTCGAAGAAATTTTCGCCACTAATAAGCCACAATAAACATGAATCTTCTACAACGGGTACTACAATCGAAGTTATTAGAGCGTACGAAACGACGTCTGGGTAAACTAACAGGACTACACATTAAGCTAAAGCGTTTCACGGCATCAGCTAGTGAACCGCTGCGCACTGCTATGCTACTGGAAGGAGCAGGAGTCGACTTAGTCATCGACATTGGGGCTAATACGGGGCAATTTGCAGAATCGCTCTACGACTTCGGTTACAATGGTCAAGTACTTTCGTTCGAGCCGGTTCCAGAAGCACATCAGGAAATAAGTACTCGTTCTCAGGCTTATCCGAAATGGGTAATCGCTGACCGAATGGCTATCGGTGAAACGGATGGGGAAATTGAATTCCATATCACAGACGACACCCAATTCAGTTCTGTTCTACCAATTGAAGACAGCTTCGCCGCTCACAACACCAAGTCGAGCATTGTAAAGAAAGAAATGCTTCCTATTCATCGCCTCGATACTATACTCAGCAAGTTCGTCCCGGATTGGACATCCAAAACCATCCTGCTTAAAATCGACACCCAAGGTTACGAACAGCAGGTACTGAATGGTGCGCAAGAGGTTTTGGCAAAAGCAAAGGGGCTTAAAATAGAAATCCCGGTTTACAAGATTTACCAGCAAGCCGAGCTCGACTTCTATGGCACTTTAGCCCTCGTTCAAAAAGAAGGGTTCCAACCATACAGCTTCCATATTGAAGGCGTCGATCTACCTACGGGTCGAGTGAATACAATGGATGGGCTTTTTTTCAGAGAAGACTAGCATTTTGCCGCAGCCGCAGAGAGCTTTCAATTACTTGAAAAGCAATAGTGGTGGCCACAAGAGTCACAAATTGCCCTTACATTTAGTACTACTTGAAAGTTGAAGCGAGTATTTAGGTGAGGAACATCCACGAAATATTAGCAGAGTATTGGGGCTACGAGAAGTTTCGGCCTCTACAGGAAGAGATTATCCAATCTGTCCTAACGGGTAATGACACCCTCGCTCTTCTACCTACTGGTGGTGGTAAATCATTGTGCTTTCAGGTTCCTACCATGGCCATGGAGGGCCTATGTCTGGTTGTCTCTCCTTTGATCGCGTTGATGAAGGATCAGGTGCAGCAACTGCAAGATCGTGGCATAAGAGCGGCAGCTGTATATTCTGGTCAGACTAAAGCGGATATCGATCGTATTATAGACAATGCTGTATTTGGGCATCTTCAGTTCTTATATGTCTCACCAGAACGCTTGAAAACCGAAATCTTACGGGAGCGGCTTCCGAAGATGCCACTTCGATTGATAGCTATTGATGAGGCGCATTGCATTAGTCAATGGGGTTATGACTTCAGGCCTGCCTACTTAGAGATTGCCAATGTACGTGAGCTGGCACCAAATGTTCCTATCATAGCGCTCACCGCTACAGCAACTCCGAAAGTAGCGAAGGACATCCAAGAGAAGCTATCTTTTCGCGCAGGGTCGCAGACGCTTTCAAAGAGCTTTGTGCGTCCAAACCTGGCCTACGTAGTTCGTAAAGCAGAAGGTAAAATTGCTCAGCTACATCGAATTCTAGAACGAGTTCCTGGAAGTGCAGTGATCTATGTGCGGAACCGACGACGCTGTAAAGAAATTGCCATCGAACTGGTACGCCGTAAGGTAAGAGCAAGTTTCTACCATGCAGGCCTAAACATGGAAGACCGTAGTGCTCGTCAGGAGGCCTGGATCAAAGGTCAGATACGTGTAATGGTGGCCACCAATGCTTTTGGCATGGGCATTGACAAAGCAGATGTGCGTAGTGTTATTCACCTTGAGTTGCCAGATAGTCTGGAGGCTTATTTCCAAGAAGCTGGTCGAGCTGGCCGAGATGGAAACAAGGCTTATGCCGTACTCCTGTATAGTCCGCACGACAAAGAACGACTTGAAAAATACCTGGAACGTTCATTTCCAGAAATGGATAAAATTCGTCGCGTATACCGGGCATTAGGTAGCTACCTGCAGCTAGCCACTGGTGGTGGATTAGGAGAAGGTTTTGACTTTGACTTAACACAGTTCGCAGAGACCTATCAATTGGATGCCATTGTTGTGCATCACTGCTTAAAGGTGCTGGAACAAGAAGGATGGTTAGCCGTGAGTGATGCGGTTTATATCCCAGCGGATTTGCAAATAATCGTGAACAAGGATATCCTCTACGACTACCAATTAAAGAACTCTAAGCATGACCAGATTCTAAAGATTGTCCTACGATCTTATCAGGGAGCCTTTAACCATCCAGTCAAGTTAAAAGAAAAACAACTAGCTAAATTCCTTAAGATCTCAACCGGTGAGCTCCGTAAGGGTCTCTTAAGTATGCACAAGGCCGGGATCATTCGCTATCAACCGGCGAAAGATCGTCCACAGATTGTATTTCTTCAAGAACGTGTTCCTGCCGAAAATCTTCGTATTGACTATGCCGCATACAAGGAGCGAAAGCAGCGCCAAACACTTCGACTGCGGGCAGCGGTGAGCTATGCTGAAAGTGATGTTTGCCGGACACAGCAATTGGTGAGATACTTTGGAGAACGAGATGCTGCAAGATGTGGCATATGCGACGTTTGTCTGGCGATGGAGAAATCCGGCTATACCCATAAGGTCCATGAAGAACTTAAAGTAAGGATTCAAGACCTCTTAGCAGACCGCCCTCGCCATTTTCGGACCTTAGTAGATGCCATCCAGGATAAAGAAGCAGATCTGGTTATTCAGTGTCTCACCTATCTGATGGACGAAGGATTCGTCACCAAAGACGATGCAGGACTATTGCATTGGGAATAAATAGATGGAAGCTCTCTTATCTTTAAGAACCTTCCTCCAGTTGCGCCTTTTCTTTTTTGTTGAGGAAGCGATGCCATGGAATTCTAGAGATCAAAGCACCCAAAATACGCTTCAAGCCGTTCATCTCAAATAGCTTACTATCCGCCATTGCCTTAATCGTCAACCAAACTCCAATCGGGAAGAGTATGAGAGATGGCAACCAGGCTGCCAACGCGGCAGGTACGAGGAAGGTTTCGGCAATTTTCCGACAAAAGATCGTCAAGACGATAAAGACAATAAACGCCACCACACTCACCAGCAGTGGATAACCAAAGCCTCCTTTGCGAACAATAGCTCCTAAAGGCGCACCAACAAAAACGAAAATGATACAGACTACAGCCATGCTATACTTGGTGTGCATCTCGTAGATATGCTTCACCTTATCCTCCATCGTCCGGTTTAGAGAAACTTCTGCTTGGCCAGCTTGATTAACGATTGCTCGTGCACTAGCTTTTGCCTTTGATAAAAAACGGCGACGCTCCACTGGAGTGAGTTCATCTAACCATGCAGCAACAGTTGCAGTAGTATCGGAGAACTTCTCTAGTGGGAGTAATACTCTTTTCTGGCTGGTGTCACGCTGTTGGCGATTTCGAGCTGCGGTGCTCAGATTTGATGGTCGGCCCGCTGTTGATCGGTTGCTACCCTGCAGGGCAACCGGAGGTGGAGCATTGGCAGTTGGTTTACCTAGACGTCTATCAGCTGCTAAACGTTCAGCCATACTCACCTTTGAACTATCACGCTTTAGACTGTCTTGTGCCAGAAACTCCTCGGAAGTAGCATTAGTTGTGTCAGACAATTCCTGATTAGCAATCTCGTCAGTAGGCGCCAAGCGTTCTATTACGCCATCTGGATATAAACTATCAACAGGTAATACGGAGAAGAAGGAACCGATCTGTTTGGCCAGATTCACTTGCCTTTGATCAATTCTTTTTTGAATCGTATCAATTTGACTCGCCAATTGACTAATACTCATCATGGAACGGTTCTGGCTGAATAATTCTGGATTTGTTACATCCAGATTGAATTCTCCCAGGTCAAACACCTTATTCCAAGATTTAAAGGCGGTTCGAATGAATGGCGAACCACCACGAGTAGATCGGCCAGCAGGCGCTGACTCGATGTATTGATGGCCAACATAGAGCTTCATGATGAAATAACTACCATCGTCGGTAGCGAACATTTCCCCTGATTCCGCAACCACTTGAGTCAATCTTCCTGTATTCGCATTGGAGTGATCATACATCAAGACATCACGAATGGTCTTTCCGTCAGATTCTTTAGAACCAATACGAATAGCATAGTTACCAAAGTCATCATTGAAGATGCCAGCTTCCAGGCTAAGGGCCGGTTTCTTTTCCCGGATATCATACATCCGGCTACCAAACTGAAGGTTGGCTACCGGGATGATGTAGTCGTTACAGAGGTAGGAGACGATCATTGCCCCCGTACCAAACAGGATAATGGGCCGCATTACTCGAAGTAGAGACACACCAGCCGACTTCAGGCTTGACAGCTCATAGCGTTCTGCCAATCCACCAAGTACCATCACACCCGAGATAAGGATAGCCAGTGGCAAGGCCATAGGAACCAGCCCAACGCATTTGTAGGCGAGCAGTTCGATAATAACGAACATGCCCAAGCCTTTACCAGCAATATCATCGATGTATACCCACAAGATCTGCATTAGCAGCACAAAAGTGGCAATGCCGAAGGTTACCAGGAACGGCGGAATAAAACTTACCAGGAGTAGCCGATCAATCTTTCTCAAATCATAATCATTGTGGGCCCGCAAAGGTAACGCACAAATAGGCAATTGGGATGCCCATTAACTAAGAAATCCTGCATCTGGGGATGTAAAAACAAACTTTGTCGAAAAAAAATGGCCACTTGCTGTAACTCTTCCCAATTTCGGTTCGTCCTGCAGATGAACTCGACAAAATGAAAACACCCACTGCCACCAGAAATGGTTGCAGACCGCAAAGTGGAGATGAACTGGATGGAATTTAGAGAACAAATTTGGCCCATTAAAGATCGCCTCTATCGGCTGGCTTACCGCTTGGTTAACGACCGGGCGGAAGCCGAGGATGTCGTTCAAGAGGTAATGATCAAAGTGTGGAAGCAAGGCCAAGATCTCAAGCTCATTAGAAACCTGGAAGCCTGGTGTTTGAAGCTGACTCGGAATCAAGCACTAGATAAACTTAAAGGAGGCTACCGCAAACGCAAAACGGCCTTGGATAATCTTCAAGAACCACGGACCGCAGCAAATGTACAGCCAGATCAACAGGCCGAGTGGCAGGACGCCTATCAACACGTTCGGGAGATTATGAACAGCCTTCCCCCGGATTATCAATCGGTTGTCCAGCTACGAGACATTGAAGGCTTAAGTTACCAGGAAATTGCAGAGGCATTAGACATGACCCTCGCACAAGTGAAAACTAATTTATTCCGCGCCCGCAAACGGCTGCGTGAAGCAATGGAAAAAAGATCTGCTTATGGACTATAATACCATCAAAGCACTGCTGGAAAAATACTTCGCTGGAGAAACCACCTTAATCGAAGAAGCACAACTAAGAAGCTACTTCCAAAGCGGCGAAGTGCATCAGGATTTTCAATCCTACCGGGCTCTCTTTGGCTTTTTTACACAAGAAAAGGAGCAAGGAATAAGCCCCGAATTTGAAGAGCGATTTGTACCCAAGCGAAGATCAATAAAACGCAATTTGCGCATCGTAAGAGTTTGGTCTGCAGCGGCAGCGGTACTGCTACTCCTGCTCGCTGGATGGATTTTATACCCAACTGAACTACCTGATGAGCATATCGCAGCCAAACAACCTATTGATTGGTCACAATACGAACCAGCCACCAAAGAAGAAGCTGTTGAAGTGACCAAGGGCGCATTTCTTCGCACCTCCAAGGCCATGTACCAAAGCCTCAACCAAGCTGTAACGGAGGTAGAAAGCGTCAAGAAAATTATGCAGTGGGACTAACCCACCGAGCAAGGAACAAATTTCAATTACTACAACAATAACAATTCTATGAAACGGATTTTGTGGAGCAGCCTCCTGGTGCTGTTCGCACTGGGATTGAATGCCCAGGCCAACGCGATTGACAGTTACTTTCAGAACTACGTAGAAGACGAAGATTTCACTGTGGTGTACATCAGCCCTCGTCTTTTTCAGATGATTGATGACATCGGCAGCAAAGAGCTCAATCTAGATGATGAGGAAGCAGAAGCATTTGTTGACCTCGCTGCAGACATGCGCGGCCTTCGAATTCTCACCACCGATCGAACACCAGAGCGGCTTTTTGACGAAGCAATGGGTAAAATTGATACCAAGCTGTACGAACCCTTGATCACCATTCGCGAGCGTGGCGGTGGCCGCACTGAATTTATGCTCCGGGAAAATGATGAAGGTAAAGTAGGCGAACTCCTATTCTTGTCTTACGGCGATGACGAGTTCACTTTGATGAGTTTTGTCGGCAATCTGGAGCTCGACAAAGTCATGAAGTTAGCCGATGAAATGGAGGACAAAAATTAAGCCCCGAAGAAATCACCCGAACCTTTTATCCGACTTAAAATCTAACAACATGAAATACCTATTGCTTTCCGCATTATGCCTGAGTTTGAGTCTTCAAACCTTCGCTCAAGACCGTATCGTAAATAACTTTGTAGATAAGTATTCAGACCTCGATGCAGTCACCCATCTTACCCTCACTGGAAACCTCTTAAAGATGGTTACCAACGGCGATGATGAAGATGGAGACCGTGATTTAATCTCTGAATTAGAATCCATCCGGATTATCTCCATTGACGACCTGACGGCTATAGATGCCAGCGACCTCAGCGCATTGAAGCAGGCTTTCCAAGCCAACGATTACGAAGAACTCATCCGTATCCGTGACGGAAAAGACCTTATACATATCTACTTGGTTGAAAACCGAGACAAAGTAATTGAGCAGCTCGTCATTTTGGTTCAGGAGCCAGAAGAATTCACTATTGTAAGTTTGAGTGGCACCATGTACTACGATGACCTGAAGAACATTGATCTTGACGGAGACGCCGGTGAAATGTTACAGAACTTGCCAGACCGCGGTCAACCACGACCATAAGAAGCTTTAAGCATAGATTCCAAAATGGAATCCGCAATGACCCCAGGCTTAGTATTGACTTGGCTTGGGGTTGTTATTTATGCTTGGGCGAGATCATTACGGTGGTCAAGAACCATGTTGGCGCCCCTTGGTTTCGCCTGCTCTATACTGCTGCTCTAGTCGTTGCTGCTCTTTGAGTTCATCCTCTGAGGCCTTGGTATCAAGCAGCGCATTTAGATCTGGCTGGCCAGCATCTACCCATGCAGTAAACCAAGCACTTCCTATGGCTAGTATCGCGTCACGCATACGATCCTCCACCATACCATCCATCTCTTGGTGATAAGCAGCAGCATAATCTTCACATTGCGTGCGGATAGAAATACCCAGGCGCTCCTCAAAGCAATACTGCTGATCAGAAGGAATCGTCTGACTCAAGCGCTTTTCAATATTTAGGACACTATCCAGGAGCGCATGGCTATCTAATACCGCATTCCAGAAGTAGTCGTTCTTATCTCGGATGTATTCCGCCTTACCAACAAAGTAGTCATAGCCGTCATCTGCAAACAGCTCTGGTAATCGGCTCTCCCAAAAGGCATGGATCCCAACTTGATCAGTCAATGCACCATTATAGTTCTCCGTAGTATGCAGCGGCACATGGGCATCGCCAATATAATGACCGATCTCGGCACAAATCCGCAGAATGGATCGTGCGTCCTTTCTACGAAATGCCTGTCTGAGTTTAGCTTGAGTCGCTTCAAGATGATAGGGAACAATACCATATTCTGAGAAGTGGTCAATGGCTCGAACTGCAGTCAGCTGATTAGCAGGCAGGCCTAATAGCTCCGTCGTTGGTCCTACCGGTACAATCCACTCATCCTCATAGTACTGGGGAAGAATATACGTGTCCCAGAAAGTCTTATAATCTTCTAAGCTCAAATAAAGCGGCAAGGCTGGATTATTGACTTGCAATAAAACCGTATCCGTAGAACTTCCCCTCAAAATTGTGGACACCTTCACCGACATCGTGTCTGCACTGCTGCCCGTAACTAAACGCAATTCTCCATAACGTAAAAGCGCTTCCGTCCAATCTCTAGGAACTTCTGTGAAAGGATACTCTCCCCAATGATCAATATCAATATAGTGACGGACAGCCTCATGCTTAGTCGCGTAGCGGCGCTTGTCGGGATCTACCGCATGGTCGGTAAGGTATTCTAAATGATGGCGAAAGAAAGGCATCATTTCCACTGGCAAGGTAAAGACGGCCATCCGATTGATCCGTCGGTGACCAAAAAAGCCCCACTCCGCTTTCTGCGGCATTATCCAGGAACTCCCCATATAAAGCAAGCCACCTAGGAAGCAAATCAGACCAAAGCGACGAGCGAAGGAATGTATTCTTGATCGCACAGATATATTCTTTTTAAGAAAATGACTAAATTTACTAGAAGCGTGATGGAAATTACTAGCCTTCTTGAAACGATAGTGGCGAAATTTTTTACATTACGCTTGGTAATACCGCTAGTAAACTAACAGGGAAAACTAGGGCCTAAAGTTCCCGAAAAGTGCAACACACGACAACACAAAAATACATTTTTTTGCTCCTGCTCCTGCTCCTCGCTTGCGGTGGTCTGTTAATGCAACTATCTGGCCAGAGTTACAGCAGCGTCACCGATAGCCTTCGTTCCCTCCTTCCTCAAAACAAGTCTGCTGAAGAGCAAATTGATCTCTACAACGAGATTGCCTATAGCTTCCGTCGCAATGAGCCAGATTCATTATTTCATTATGCCAGCTTGGCTTTAGCGCAAGCCGAGAACGTAGACTACGAGAAGGGCCTCATGATTGCCCACAAGAATATTGGGATATACCGATTCAAGCGCGGTTCTCCAGCAGACTCCATTCTTAGCTCTTATGAGCTGGCTTCCGTTTATGCGGAAAAAGTTGGTGACACTTACCAGCGTGCTGCACTGGCTAACAATATTGGCCTAGTAAAGAATACCCAGAAGAAACAGAACGAAGCTCTCAGCTTTTTCCTAAAGGCCTTGACCATCCTGCGGGAAAACGATTATCCCACATCAAGGCTGGAAGGATTAATTAACGGGAACATTGGCTTTTCCTATCGTGCAAAAGACGAATTGAATAAGGCCAAAGAATACCTAGAAGCAGCTTTTCAGGTAGCGGAAGAGATTGAGGATCGGAGCCTGCTATCAATTTACGGAGATAATTACGGCGGAATCCTTATCGACTTGGGGGCTGTAGAGGAAGGTATGGCATACCTCAAGCAGGTCATCCCTTTGCAACAAGAATTATCAGACCAGCAATCCCTTTATCAAAGTTACCTAGAGCTCTCCGAGCAGTATCTAAAACAGGGCGACCTGGACTTAGCAGAATCCTACATTCAGAAAGCCAAGGATAAAGGTGATTTCCATGGGTTCAAAACACTGGAAGGACAGGTGTATCTGCTATTGGCTCAGATCAAACTAGCTCAGGATAAACCGCAAGAAGCCATCGCCTACGGCCAGGAAGGTATTGCACTAGGTGATTTCACCGATCGCATGTTGTTTTCCAGCAAGTGCTACGAAGTGCTGGGTTCTGCTTATGTCGCACTCGGAGACTATCAGCAGGCCTATGAAATGCAGGCAAAACGAGAAGAACTCCTTCAAGAAATCAACGAGACAGAAAAGGCTATTCTGAGCAATGAATTGGAAGCTCAATATCAAATTGAAGAGCAACAGCGACAAATTGAGTCGTTAAGTGAACTCCAAGTTGCCCAAAAGCGGCTAGTCAACTTTTTGATTATCATCGTCGTCCTAGTGATTGCATTTCTGATCGTAGTCACTAGTGCTTTTCTCTCTAATCGTGGAAAGCAGCAGATCATCAGCCAGAAAAACGAGCAGCTGCAGAATTACATTGATCAGAACCTGCAGTTGGAGAACTTTGTGCATTTGGCTTCACATGACCTTAAGTCTCCGCTCCGTAATATCACCTCTTTTGCGCAGCTCTTGAAAAGAAAACTTGCTGAAAAAGACGATAGTAATGTTGAAGAATACCTTCAATTCATTATCAAGGCTGGAGATGGCTTATCACACCTCGTAGAAGATCTACTACAGTACTCGATAATAAGCAAAAACCCTAATGAGCTCACTCAAGTTGACATTCGTCAGTTGCTGAACGAAG
>CAJXOS010000091.1 GCA_913057725.1 uncultured Lewinella sp. | reverse complement strand
AAGGGCTGCTTGAGAATTCTCAAGCAGCCCTTTCACTATTTTATCTGGACCTCCAAAGAGGTAAATATCATTATCCAAGGAAAGAACGCAACGAGTTGCGGTTGTATGACTTCCGCAAGCGGCGAATAGCACGCTCTTTAATCTGGCGTACACGCTCCCGAGTCAAACCATAGAGTTCACCGATTTCTTCCAGTGTAAGCGCCTTGTAGCCATTCAGGCCATAATAAGTAGAAAGAACTTCTACCTCACGTGGCGATAGTATGGAAAGTCCCTGCTGAACTTCCTCCTTAAGCGATTGCTCCATCAATTGATTGTCAGGTAGGTCTTCTTCACCAGATGTGATGAAGTCTAACATGGTAGCACTACCCTCTTCAGATGAAACCGGAGCATCAACAGAAACATGGCGAGTATTGCCTTTCAAAACATTCGCCACATCCTTGGGCGTAATATCAAGCAACTCTGCCAATTCTTCGTTAGTAGGTTCGCGCTCAAATTCTTGAACGAAGGAGCGGAAAGCACCATTGATCTTATGGTAGGAACCCACCTTATTGAGTGGTAGGCGAACAATACGGGAATACTCTACAATGGCTTGTAGGATGGACTGACGAATCCACCAAACCGCATAGGAGATAAACTTAAAGCCCTTGGTCTCATCAAAGCGACGAGCGGCCTTCATCAAGCCTACGTTCCCCTCATTAATCAAATCAGGCAAAGACAATCCCTGGTTCTGATATTGCTTAGCAACGGATACTACAAAGCGTAGATTAGCTCTTGTTAATTTATCAAGTGCCTCTTGGTCGCCCTCACGAATGCGTCGCGCCAATTCTGCCTCTTCCTCAGCTGAAAGCAAAGAGATCTTGCCAATATCTGTGAGATATTTGTCAAGCGCTAAGCTCTCGCGTGATGTAATCTTATTCGTAATTTTTAACTGCCGCATGAACGATTCTTTGGTACCTATAGATCAAATTAACAACTAATTCTCCAATAAAAATACGCTTAGAGCCCCTTTATTGTTGCTTCAATATTTTTAATTTTCTTTAGTGCTTCTGCTGAAAATACGAATTTTTCGCATAAACAGTTCCTTTTAGCCCAAATAATGAACCCCGAATTGTACAGTAACAATCCGGGGTTTAAGGTATCTATCGTTCGGAACGAGTACTAGTCACGGCGTCCGCCACCACGACGGTCTCCTCCGCCTACGTTCTCTTTCCAACTTTCGTCCATTGTTCCATCAGCACGTGGAAGTAGTGCCTTACGAGATAGGCGTAGCTTACCAGTACGGTTGTCTACGTCAATCAGCTTCACCTTAACGTGATCGCCTTCGCTGAAGTGCTCTTCCACATTTTCGATGCGACTATGGCTAATCTCAGAAACGTGCAACAGACCACTACGGCCGTTGAAGTCAACGAATACACCATAAGGCATGATGGTCTTCACAACTGCATCATAATCATCACCAACCTTTGGTGTGAATGCAATACGGTTGATCGCAGCCTTAGCCTTTTCAATCGACTCTTTATCGTTACTAGCGATACTTACGTGGCCTTTGTCTTCAACTTCTTCGATGTTGATTACAGTACCCGTTTCCGCTTGTAGCTCTTGTACAACTTTACCACCAGGTCCAATCACGGCACCGATGAATGACTTGTCGATCACTACCACTTCGATACGTGGTGCGTGAGGCTTAAGATCTTCACGTGGTTCAGCTAGTTCCTTCGCCATCTCATCCAAGATGTGAATACGGCCGTCCCGTGCTTGCTCAAGAGCAGTAGTCAACAATTCGTATGGCAGACCGTCAATCTTGATATCCATCTGGCAAGCAGTGATACCATTGCGTGTTCCGGTCACTTTGAAGTCCATGTCACCAATCGCATCCTCATCTCCCAAGATATCAGAAAGGATAACGTTGCGTTCGCCATCAGAAATCATACCCATCGCGATACCTGATACAGGAGCTTTGATCTGGATACCAGCATCCATCAATGCCAAAGCACCAGCACATACGGTAGCCATAGAAGAGGAACCGTTAGACTCCATGATATCACTCACGATACGAATGGTGTATGGTACATCTTCTGGTAATACCTTGCGCAAAGAGCGACCCGCTAGGTTTGCGTGTCCAACCTCACGACGGCCAGGGCCACGCATTGGCTTAGTTTCACCTACAGAATATGCAGGGAAGTTATAGTGCAAGATGAAATCATCATAGGTAAGACCCAGTGCTTTGTCTACCATAGCCTTGTCGGTCTTGGTACCCAAAGTCAGAGAAGTCAAACTCTGTGTTTCACCACGGTTAAAGATCGCAGAACCGTGCGTAGAAGGCAAATAGCTGGTTTCACTCCAGATAGCACGAACCTCATCAGGCTGACGACCATCCAAGCGTACTTTCTCTGCCATTACCATTTCACGGATAATTTCCTTCTGAAGCTTATTGTAAGCATCTTTGGCAGTACCCATGTTTTCTTCGCACCACTCTTCACCTTTATCTGCGAGGAGCTTCTCCTTCATTTCTTCCTTAACGGCTTTGAAGGCTGCTTTACGCTGCGCTTTATTCAAGGCACCTTTAGCTACTTTATAGATAGCGTCCTTGGAAACTTCCTTCACCAAGGCCTTAATATCTTCGTCGATAGATGGGCTTTCAAACTCACGCTTGTTCGCCGCTTTTTCACCAACTTTTTCAGCCAGCTCCATCTGTGCTTGAATCTGCACCTTAATCGCTTCATGGCCAGCCTTGATAGCGTCTACCAAAGCCTGCTCAGAGCATTCGTCAGCTTCGCCTTCTACCATCATTACATTCTCCATGGTAGCGGCTACAACGATTTCCAGGTCAGCATTCTCCAATGCGCTGTAGTTCGGGTTAACTACGTACTCGCCATCGATGCGAGCTACACGTACCTCCGAAAGAGGAGCGGCAAATGGAATGTCAGAAACAGCAATCGCTGAGCTAGCTGCAAGTGCGGCCAATGCATCAGGTGGAACGTCGGTATCACCAGAGATCAAGTTGATGATCACTTGCGTATCGAACATGTAACCGTCTGGGAAAAGTGGACGAATTGCCCGGTCGACCAAGCGAGAAGTCAAGATCTCGTAGTCGTTCAGTTTTGCCTCGCGGCGGAAGAAGTTACCAGGGATACGACCTGCTGCTGCAAATTTTTCCTGATAATCAACTGATAGAGGGAAGAAGGACTGGCCTTCGCGCATCTCGGTGGTGGATACCACTGAGCAGAACAACATGGTGTTGCCCATGCGTACTACAACAGAGCCGTCGGCTTGTGTAGCTAGTTTGCCGGTTTCAATAACAACCTCACGACCGTCAGGCAAATTAAAGGACGCGGTTATAGGATTCTTTTGTCCCATAAAAATGAATTGAGCGCAACTACGTCGAAAAATCGGACGCGCTCAATATAATCTCTCTCCAAGCGCGTAAAATTAGTATAGGGTAGTCGCAATGAAACAATATAAAAGTGCTGCTCTTCGAATAAGAGCAGCACTTGTGGTAGTTCTTTCGCTTACTTGCGAATATTACGGATACCTAATTTCTCAATTAGAGCACGGTAACCCATCAAATCCTTCTTAGCCAGGTAAGTAAGCATCTGCTTACGACGACCAACCATAGTTAGTAGCGCCTTACGACAAGAGTGATCTTTTGGGTGCTCCTTAAGGTGCTCACTCAACTGCTTGATGCGGTAAGTGTACAGAGCGATTTGCCCTTCAGTTGATCCTGTGTTAGAGTCAGAACCACCGAATTCTTGAAAAATTTCCGCTTTCTTTTCTTTTGAAAGATAAACTGCCATGTTATTAGTTTGTGCCATTAGTGATCACGAAAATCAGTTATAGCGACGTAAACAAAAATGCCTGAACACTTTCGTCAGGCAAGCTTAGAATTCCTAAGCGGGGGCAAAGGTAGTGGTTTTCTGATTATCAGCCAACTTCCCAACCAGATAAATAATTCCAGTCAAAAGGCTCGAAATTACTCGCAAAACACCTCTGTTTGAATAGTATTAGAGACCACCTTTCTGCTCTTTTTGCATAAAATTGCAGTAGGGCCATTATAGCAAAAAGCGGATTTTTCCGTTTCTTTGCTGCGCTAAACAAACTAGGACTTCGGTCCGTTTGTTTGTTCCTTTGAGGATAGATGTCAAAATTCTATCTTCAAGAAGTATTCATTCACAAACCCAGCGAAATTTCGCTTATATGGCAACAGCAGCACCAACAAAGAAGAGAGCGAGCAGAAAGAAGAAAACTTCCTACTCTAAGGAGCAATATTTAGAATGGTATACGCTGATGCTGCGCATCCGCAAATTTGAGCAGAAAGCCCTTATGGCCTACGGACAGCAGAAGGTTCGTGGATTCTGCCACGTATACATTGGCCAGGAGGCTATTACTGCCGGAATGGAATCAGCCCTGCAGGAAGGTGATTGTATTGTTACTGCTTATCGTCAGCACGGTACCGCTATTGGCCGTGGAGTTGACACCAAAGGCGCTATGGCCGAATTGTTTGGCAAGGCTACCGGTGTAAACAAAGGTAAAGGCGGTTCAATGCACTTCTTCAGCAAGAAGGACAACTACTTTGGCGGAAACGGTATCGTAGGTGCACAAATTCCGATTGGTACCGGTATCGCATTTGCTGAGAAGTATCGCGAGACTGATAACCTTTGTGTAACGATGTTTGGTGATGGTGCTGCTCGTCAGGGTGCCCTGCACGAATCATTCAATATGGCCATGACTTGGAAGCTCCCAGTTCTTTATGTACTGGAGAACAACGGTTATGCTATGGGTACTTCTGTAGAGCGTACATCGAATGTAAGCGACATGTCAAAGATCGGCTTGTCTTACGATATGCCTACTGAATCTGTTGATGGTATGGATCCTGCGGCGGTACACGAAGCTGTTGGCCGCGCTGCAGCACATATCCGTGCTGGAAAAGGACCTTTCTACCTGGAGATTCGTACTTACCGCTACAAAGGTCACTCTGTTTCTGACCCAGCTAAGTACCGTACTAAGGACGAGGTGAAGTCTTACCAGGACCGTGACCCGGTTAAAGTAGTAGAGAAAATCATCCTTGATGGCAAGATGGCTACTGCCGAGGAAATTGATGCGATCAAGAAGGATGTAAACGCAGAAATCGACGCAGCATATAAGTTCGCTGAAGAATCTCCACTACCAGATGCAGCCGAGCTGTATACTGATAATTACCTTCAGGAAGACTATCCATTCCTGACGTAATTCTTCCGCTCCATGAGCGACTAGCAGAGCTAATAAAAAAAGCGGCAGTAGCCTAGGTGTTACTGCCGCTTTTTTATTTATCTTTGCCGCGTTTTAGATTTAACGCACTAAAAATCAACAATGGCAAAGGATAACAAAGGCAATCTGCCAAACGAAGAAACGCTAGCAGATGCAGTAGGACAAAAGTCGATCGCTGAGATTTTTGAAGAGAACAAGAATCTAGTGACGTACGTACTGATCGGTCTACTGGTTACATCCTCTATCGCCAGATGGTGATGGTTCCTAAAGAGCAAGAAGCGATCGAGCAAATGGCTCAAGCTCAAGTTCAATTTGAGCGCGACTCTTTTGCCTTAGCATTGACTAACCCAGGCCAAGGTTTCGCTGGCTTCGTAGATATTGCAGACCAGTACAGCGGCACTAACGCTGGCAACCTGGCACTATACTACGCGGGTGTTAGCTACTTGCACCTAGGACAATTCGAAGCGGCTATCGACTATCTAAGTGACTTTAGCCCTGCGGGTGATGTTACTCCTGCAATGAAAGCGGGTGTACTAGGCGATGCCTACTCTGAAACCAACGATTTCGATCGCGCACTTTCTTCTTACCGTAAGGCAGTTAGCGGTAGTAGCAACCCATTGATTACTGCTTACTACCTGAAAAAAGTAGGAATGCTAAGTGAGCGTCAAGGTGATAAGGAAGCTGCTCGTGAAGCTTACCAGACCATTAAGGATGACTACTCTGAGACGCCAGTAGCAAATGATATTGACAAGTATCTAGTTCGCGTACAGGGATAATCCTGTTAGGTTTTCCTGTCTGTCACAACAGAATAAAAAGGTAAGGTGTTAGGTATACATCTTACCTTTTTTATTTGCCCACATTTAAGACACACATTATGGCAAGTGCCCTTAAGAATTTATCCCAATACGACGAAAACAATATGCCCAATGCCAAGGACATGACCTTCGGTATTGTGGTAGCTGATTGGAACGAAAAAATAACCCATGCCCTTTATGAGGGTTGCTACGACACTTTGATCAAGCATGGTGCGCTAGCTGAGAATATCCATACCGTTCAAGTACCTGGTTCTTTTGAACTCACCGTAGGTGCTCGCATGGTAGCAGGGCGCCACAATTGTGATGCAGTGATCTGCCTTGGTTGCGTAATTAAGGGGGAAACCTCCCACAATGAGTACATCAATCAGGCTGTAGCACAAGGTCTGACTAACCTTGGCCTTACTACTGGTCGTCCCTTCATCTTTGGGCTTCTCACTCCGAACGATGAGCAGCAAGCACTGGATCGAGCAGGTGGCAAGCACGGAAATAAAGGCGTAGAAGCAGGCGTAACTGCCCTTCGCATGGCTGCTCTCCGACAAGAGCTAAAACAAGCGGGTAAGCAGCGTATAGGCTTCTCCCACTAGAAACACAGAAAGCAGGCCGATAGGTATCGGCCTGCTTTCTTTCTTTATCTGGTTGCTCCCCTACTCTACTGAATAATCAACTCAAATTCTACCCGACGATTTAGGGTCCGGCCCGTAGAGTTGGAATTAGGCATAATTGGATAATCCTCGCCAAATCCTGCGTAAGTCATCTTTGTGGCCCGTGCCCCTTTCCCTAGCAAGTATTCGTAGCAAGCTGCCGCCCGAGTCTCAGATAATTCCAGGTTCTTGATGGGATCACCTACATTATCAGTATGGCCCGAGATACGTAGTTGATACGCCGGGTAACGCGTAAGGATATCCGCAATTTGATCGAGGATGGAATAGGATTCTGATTTAATTACAGCACTACCCGTCTCAAACTGTACGGCACGCATTGCCAGGTTTAAGACGTCGCGTACTTCCTCTTCGATTTCTGGACAACCTAAATTGGAAGCTAAGCCAGGTTCTTCTGGGCAGCGATCATCGGCATCGTGTACACTATCTCCATCAGAATCCGGACAACCTTCATAGGAACCCGCTGCACGCGGACAACGATCATCGCGGTCCGCTACACCGTCGCCATCTGTATCAGGGCAACCTTGCGTTGCTTCTGGCCCTTTGATATCGGGGCAACCATCCACATCGTCTAGAATTCCATCACCGTCACGATCTGCTCCTGGACAGCCGCCCAAAGAAGTAAGACCAGCTTCCTCCGGACAGTCGTCGATACCATCATGGACACCATCTTTATCTGTATCTGGGCAGCCATCCATGACTTGAGCCCCTGCTACTTCAGGACACATGTCCTCTGCATCCACAATACCGTCACCATCCGTATCCGGGCAGCCCTGAAAAGCAAGATCTCCTGCTTCTTCCGGGCAATTATCCTCTGCGTCAACAATACCGTCACCATCCATGTCTGGGCAGCCGTTCGTGGCGATTGTACCTGCTTCTGTTGGGCAAGCATCATCCTTATCCGCCAGGCCGTCACTATCCGCATCAGGGCAACCACCCGTAGCTACTGGGCCAACGATTTCAGGGCAGCCATCTTCATCATCGGCAACACCATCACCGTCGGAATCACGTACACCAAACTGGTATAGATACCCAACCCCAAATTGAAGGTTATCCCGATTTTCAGCTTCAGCAGAACGGTACTCACCCTGGAGGGTCAAATAAGAGTTAGGCCCCAACATGTAATTGATTCCTGCACCGAGAGGAATTTGAGAATGCCCACTTTCTGTATTCTCAAAGACGTAGCCAATCCCCCCTAGCAGATACGGCTGTACCACCTGATCGCCACCAAATGGGTAGATATGCAACAGACCATCAAAGCTCGTTACGTTACGATTCTGATTATCCTCCACCACATCGGCCACACCGACTTTAAAGGGTAAAGCGAAAGCAAAATTTCGAGTAAAGCGATACCGATAGAGGACTTCTAAGCCCGCTGTAAAGCTTTGATCCGCATCATTTAAGGAGCCGTAGTCAATTGCCAAAACCTTGGCAGATATCGCATGCCGATCAATATCGGAAGGCGAAGTTTGGGCAAGGGCATAATGGGTAGACAGTGCCAAGGACAGGCACAGTGCAATAGTTTTCCAATTCATGTTGTGTACACTTATAGTTTTCTCATCCCCGAAATCGGCTATCGTGCCTTAATCAGGGTTCCCGTTTGTATTTGCAAACCATCCAGCGTGCGTAGCTGGTAAAAATATGCACCACTCACCAAACGACTAACATCAACACGCTCATCAAAGCCGTTGATTGCAGTCTGTAACTGTACGCGCCCAAGGGCATCAAACAGAATCAATTGTACTTCTTCATTCACAGCAGGGCCTTCTACGAATAGCGTCTGTACCATCGGATTAGGAAATAAGCGCCACTCGCCTGCTCCTTCTACTTCGTCAGTAGAAGTCGTACAATCGACATCTGGGTCGTAGTCTGCTAAAATATCTGCACTGGTACTACAGCCGGTAGTATTGTCGGTAATTTGCAAGGTATAGGTTCCGGCGACCTCTGCACACAACAACAAGTCGGTGGCGGCCGGGATGGGTTCTCCTTCGTATAGCCAAGTAAACGAAAAATCTGCAGGAAGGTTACTTTCATCTTCCATTCGAATTAAATTTCCGTTCTGGATCAGGGTAAATTCCTCCGGATTATCGGTGAATTCTACCGTAATGGGCATTGAAGTAGCAGAGCATCCGTTCTCTGTAGTATGCGTCACCCAGTACATTCCATCTAAGGTGACCTCCAAGGTATCATTAACCTCTTCTACTAGCAACAAGCTATCCTGATACCAGGCTAATCCTGAGTCATAATTCAAACTAACCAAGCTAATCGTATCGCCGTCGCAGTAAGGACTTTGTTCTAGGACCGTCGCTACGGGTGCTGAGGGGACTTCAAACACCGTAATGGTCTCACTAGAACGAATAGTATCTACCGGATGGATAACCGTTAGGCTAGCTGTCAAATCACCGGCTTCGTTGGTCAGGGTGCCGAATTCCGTACGGCTGAAGAAGAGCGTTCCACACAAATCATCAGAACCGTCAAGGCCGCCATCATCATCTACGAAACGAATTTCATATTCACCTTCCTCCAGTTCAATAAATACCTCCCAGCTCACTGGTGCATCAGTATTATCTACAATCGGAGCAGTGAAGATTCTTTCTCCGGAAGGATCGTAAAGATCAAACTTATAATCAGGTGCACTGATGAGGTCGGTACAAGGACTTTCTTGCAAATCGACATTGGTAAGGAAGAAACCAGTTGTATCTACAATTGCCTGATAATTAACGGTGTACTCACCTGGTTGATCAAATACTTGATCACCTGGATTCTCTTCCGTTGTAGACATTCCGTTTCCAAAAAACCACAGGTAGGAGAAGCCTGAATTGCCGTTTGATGGGATATTGTTGATGAAAGAAGAGGTCACTGAACCACAGCCACTGTTATTGACTACAGTGAAACCTTCTGTAACCGTTTGAGCAGGCTCTATGAGCAACGGAAATGAAAAGGATGTCGTCTGGGTAAGGAAAGAGATTCTTGCCTCAATAACGACTTCCACTTCATAGAAACCCGCCAATAGCGGCACGCCACACAGCTTCACACATCCATCGGTGGTATCAGCGGTAATGTAGTTAGTCTGGCTCGCTTCCCAGCTCATTCCAATGGGTAAGTTTGCTACCCCCAGGATATTGAATTCATCAATTGGTAAACCTGGAAAAACAGAAGGATCTAAAGCATTAACCGGTGTTGTAGACAGCGGTAAGCGGAAGCTCAAATCATCGTCATAATAGACGCCAGCCTGCCCATTAGCAGCCTCGGAAAGATAAATGGTATCCTCTGGTAACTCTGGCAATTCGAGAATACATCCTGGGCATCCCGTTTGAGCACCAAGAAGTAATGTAAAACCAAAGCAGAACGAAAAAAGTAATGGTCGCAACATAGTTTCTACTGTTATAAGCGGGCAGGCGGAGAAAGTAGATAGTTCCAGTAGAAAGATAAGGAAATATCAAAATTCCTTATATAAGACGAGCGATTCATCAGGATGTCACGCTCTATGGATGTTGCTGTTGTGTAGTTTTCTAGCTGGTAATCGGAAGATAGAGGTGGTACCGTTTAGTACTCGCCAAAAATTAACTTTCCTCTTTGGCTTCAGCGTTTTAGCTTGATTAAACTCATTTCTATTCGTCTATATCTGCACGAAAACGCTGAAATCGGAAATTAATTATTCGGCTGTTACTTAGTGGGCAATACGGCACCACCTCTTTATTTATTTTGGCTCTAATCCTTTTACCATTGAGAGAGCTAGTAGTTTAACGCTGGATCAACAAACGGCCAGATGCCGCTTCGTTTCCACGCTGCAGACGGAAAATGTACATGCCAGTAGCTAGGTTCGTTCCATCAAACTGGAAGTAGTTTTCGCCACTGATCAAATCTACGGTACGCTCTTGCACCAAAGTGCCTAGCGCATTGTACACGCTCAATTCGTACTCACCACCTTCTGGTAGGTTCACGAATACTTGAGCTACATCAGTAAGTGGGTTTGGTTGGATGCGTAGATCAAAAGCATTTTCTACAACTTCTGTTGCATCTACCAAACAGTTTGGATCACCTTCAGGACGTACAAAGAAGAAGTAGTTACCAGGAACTAATTCACCATCAGGAAGGACGTACTGGAGCGGAGTAATCGCCGTGCTAATTAGTACATTGATTTGTAGATCATGCATACCTACGTCATCAGCAGTAGCGGTACCATAAAGCTGAATACAGCCTACCTCTTCTGGAAGGAACTGGCAACTCGGAGGATCACAAACATAATCGAAAGACTCCGGTAGGTTAGAGATTCCCTGGTCAGTAATCTGCACATTGTTGATTCCAATTTCCGTAGAACCAACAGTAATGGTTGGAGGAATCTGTACTTGAATTGTAGTTTCGTAATAACCAGCTACACAGGCAGTATCCTGCAGGCCGCGCTCTGGAAATTCATCCTGATAAGGCAGTGGAAATACAATTACAGTGTCTGCCAAATCTGTGTCTGGCGTACACATTTGTGCTGACAATTGGGCGCTGCAAAGAAGCAGCATACAAAGTGGTAAAAGGAAAAATTTGTTCATTTACTCAAGTTTTATGTGACGCAATATTGGCTAATTTTGCCGACAGTATAAAGGATTGCAACGGAAAAATATTGTCAAAAAACCGTTAAGCAAGCCTGAAATTTTAAAATTTTCTGCTAATCTCCTATCTTGCGAGCGCTTCCCGCTGAAGTAGAAAAGCAGGAATCAGCAACTACCCACACTTCTCTCCCGGTCACTATCATCGACCGTTTTTGACCCTTCCTTGAACTATTATAATGCACAAACCATCAACTATGCTGCATTTTGCACGCTGTTGTAGACTACTTTTTTGTCTACTCCTATCTACCGCCGCGATGGCTCAGAACGGAACCATTAGCGGAACTATTCTAGACGCTACTAATGATGAACCACTTATTGCCGCCACCATTCAAGCAGGAGATTTTGGTACGGTAACGGATTATGATGGGAAATTTGAACTGGAATTACCTACCGGCGAGTACGAAGTGATTGTAAGTTACCTGGGGTACAATTCTGCCATTCGGCAAATTGAAGTTAGAGCAGGTGAAGAGCAGTTTTTCAATGTAAGCTTAGCTGAAGAAGCTACTATGCTACAGACAGCAACTGTGAGTAGCAGTAAATTTGAAAAACCGCTTGGTGAGGTAACGGTTTCTTTAGAAATACTTCGTCCGGATCTGATTGAAAGCACTGGTAAACTATCTATAGATGAGGCCCTCCAAAAAGTACCCGGTGTAACCGTTATTGACGGGCAGGCAAACATTCGAGGTGGCTCGGGCTATAGCCAAGGGGCAGGTAGTCGAGTGTTGCTTTTGATGGATGACATTCCAATCTTGCAAGCAGATGCCGGTTTCCCTCAATGGGACGATGTACCCATTGAAATCATTGAGCAGGTAGAAGTTGTGAAGGGGGCTTCTTCGGCTTTGTACGGTTCGTCTGCGCTTAACGGCATTGTGAATGTACGTACCGCCTACGCTAAATCTGAGCCAGTTACCAGAGGTTCTGTCTTTTCAACCGTTGCTTTGAGCCCAGACCGAAAAGAGCTGAAATGGTGGGATAGCGCACCTAGAGCCATTGGGGCCAGCCTAAGTCACCGCCAGAAATTCGACAAGATTGATCTCGTACTGGGTAGTTACTACCTCAATGACGAAAGTTTTCGAAAGGACACCTACCGGAAGTTTGGCCGTTTCAACTTCAACGTCCGCAATCGGGCATCAGATCGGTTGACCTTTGGATTATCCGGCAACCTGAACGTCGGTAAAAGTGGCTCTTACTTCTATTGGTCAGGTTTGGAGACTGCCTATGTAGGTGACACTACTACTCTGGCAACCAGAGAACGTTTCCGCTATAACCTAGACCCTACCCTTACGTACTACGATAATAAGAATAATCGCCATCGTTTCTTGGGTCGCTTCTACAGTGTAAACAATGACAACGATCGCAACCAAAGTAACCAGTCAGATCTCTACTATGCAGAATATCAATTCCAGCGCCGCTTCGAAGATCTTGACCTAGTACTTACCAGTGGAATCGTGTCTAGCGGCACCTGGGTTTCTGCTGAGCTCTATGGGGATACCACCTTCACCTCGCAGAACTATGCAGGATATATGCAGTTGGACAAGAAGTTCTTCGATCGGCTGAACGCCTCTTTCGGTTTCCGCTTCGAAAGTAATGTTCTCAACAACCCTGGGTTCTCCTATACATTGAATAATATTCCTCGCACCATTGACCCTAGTGAGGAGCGCGAAAGCCGTCCTGTATTCCGCTTAGGTCTGAACTATCAAGCTACCGAGGGTACGTTCTTACGTGCCAGTTGGGGGCAGGGTTACCGCTACCCTACTATCGCCGAAAAGTACATCTTCACCAATGCTGGTGGCTTCTTTATTCAACCTAGCCCCGATTTGGGATCAGAGACGGGATGGTCGGCGGAATTCGGTCTTAAGCAAGGCTATCGTTTCGGAGCTTTTGAAGGGTTTTTCGATGCTTCTGCCTTCTACATGAAGTACGAAGATATGATCGAATTCAACTGGACGGGATCAGGCTTCCAGTCGCTTAATATTGGAGGTACCAATATCTCTGGTTTAGAATTGACTATGGCAGGCCGTGGTAAACTAGGCTCTCTACCGTTTCAATTATTGACAGGCTACGTGCATATCAACCCTCAATTCGATGAGTTTGATACAGCTGACGTCCCAGACATTACAACCCTAGCTGGTCAAAATGCTATTGGCTCTTCCAGCACACAAAATGTCTTGAAGTACCGTTTCCGGGATAGCTTCAAATTTGATGGAGAAATTCAAGTCGGCAAATTCAAGGTCGGTGTGGAATCTTTCTACAATAGTAATATGGAAGCCATTGATGCCCTGTTTTTGATTTTCATTAATGGGCTCAATGAGTTTCGCCAGCAGAATACAGACGGATTTTGGTTGCACAACTTCCGCCTGGCCTATGAACACAACGAACATTTCAAGGCGACATTTATCCTAGGTAATGCCTTTAATGAAGAATACACCCTGCGACCAGCCCTCCTGGAGGCACCACGGAATGTGACCTTCAGAGTGGACTACAAACTCTAGGATTTAGCACTTGAAAAGAAGGGCATAGCATAAACCTAACCCAACGAAACAACTCATAGTGGCAACTATCGCGCTATGACTTAATGCCCTTCTGCGCGCCGACCGGATTCGTCTCTGATGAAGGTCGGCGCAACTGTTTGTGGGTATTCGTAGTTAACTTACCGAAAATCATATTTGATTGTAACCTATTCACCAATATCATGAGACGTATACATCTACTGTTATTACTCCTTGTCAATTGCTCCTTACTTTTTGGTCAAGACCGGATTACAGGCCACAACTTCGCTACTAGATCCGAAGTGATCGCACAGCATGGAATGGCCGCCACTAGCCAACCTCTGGCAACTCAAGCAGCACTTGACGTTTTAAAAAATGGCGGCAATGCTATTGATGCTGCTATCGCAGCTAACGCCGTTTTGGGCCTTGTAGAGCCTACCGGAAACGGAATCGGTGGCGACTTATTTGCAATTGTGTGGGATGCGGAAAGTAAGCAGCTATATGGCCTCAACGCCAGTGGGCGTTCACCGGCTAGCCTCACATTGGACTACTTCAAAGAAAATGGCTACACCTCCATTCCTGCCCTGGGCCCACTTCCTGTATCGGTACCAGGAGCCGTAGATGGCTGGTTTGAGCTACATGGCAAGTTTGGCAAGATGGACATGGCTGAAATTCTAGCACCAGCTATCGACTACGCTGAAAATGGCTTCCCAGTAACCGAATTAATCGCCTACTACATGGATCGTTCCTCTCGGTCGCTCCAGCGATTCCCTGGTTTTAAGGAAACCTACATGCCAAATGGCCAAACGCCTCGTAAAGGAGAGATCTTCAAGAATCCTGACCTTGCTAGTACGCTCCGACAGATTGCAGAAGGCGGTCGGGATGCCTTTTACGAAGGAGACATCGCCCGTACTATTGCGGCCTATATGAAAGAGCAAGGCGGCTTCCTCAGCTATGAAGACCTAAAGAACCATACCAGTGAGTGGGTGGAGCCTGTATCTACCAACTACCGCGGTTATGATGTTTGGGAGCTTCCTCCAAATGGCCAGGGAATTGCAGCCCTACAGATGCTCAACATCATGGAGGGCTACGATATTGCCAGCATGGGCTTCGACAGCCCAGAGTATTGGCACTTGTTGGTAGAAGCTAAGAAACTGGCCTTTGAGGATCGCGCAAAGTTCTACGCTGATCCTGCCTTCAACGAAATCCCGGTAGATTGGCTGGTGTCTAAAGAGTATGGTGAGGAGCGCCGCCAATTGATCAATCCAGATCGTGCCGCACGCAGCTACGAACCTGGTCAGCTTAAAGATGGCGATACCATTTATTTGACTGTTGCTGATGAAGACGGCAATATGGTCTCCCTGATTCAGAGTAACTACCGGGGCATGGGGTCTGGAATGACCCCCACAGGCCTAGGCTTCATCCTACAAGACCGTGGAGAGTTATTCTCATTAGAAGAAGGACATTTCAATACTTATGAGCCCGGTAAGCGGCCGTTCCATACCATTATCCCAGCGTTCATCACCAAAGATGGTGAACCTTACGTAAGCTTCGGTTTGATGGGAGGTGCGATGCAACCGCAAGGGCACGTTCAGATCGTTGTCAACCTGATCGACTTCGGAATGGGTCTCCAGGAAGCCGGTGACGCTCCTCGGATCAACCACGGCGGTTCTAGCCAGCCTACCGGAGAAGAAATGACTAACGGTGGGTACATACAAATGGAATCTGGTTTTGACTATGACCTAATCCGCGCCTTGATGGGTAAAGGACACCGCATTCGTTATGCGCGCGGCCCTTATGGTGGCTACCAAGCTATCATGCGTAAAAACGGCGTGTATTACGGTGCTTCGGAAAGTCGCAAAGATGGCCAGGCAGCTGGCTGGTAATTGGTAAAACAGCAATTACTTCGAAATATCTTCTGAGGTAATCTCTAGAAATGAGAAGCGGCCCATCGAACAACTCGATGGGCCGCTTTTATGCATAGTCCGGAAGGATATTATTTACTCCTTAATCACCCGGCGGGTAGTTACACCTTCTTCACTGCGGAACTGCATGATATAAACGCCTGCGCTGTAGGCACTCAAATCAATTTCTTCACGCTGGAAGCTTTGATAGTTGTAACGCTTCAATAGGCGGCCATCAATGCTGCGAATATCGATAGTCACCTGCTCCTGTATTGGCTGATCCAAGCTAATCACAAAGCTGCCATTAGTAGGATTCGGGAATAGCTCCAATGGACGATCCTGCAATACATTCTCCGTTGAGTTCGGGCTTTCTCCGTAAAGGATAGTAGTCACGCTACTACAGAGCTGCTCACCATCATTATCTGTACATGCGGTATTGGTAATGGTCTCCAAGTTACCAAAGAGGGTAATGTCATCCACATACCAACCTTCTCTTGCACCACTGTCGTTCGTACCGAAGCGGAATCGAATAAGCACTGTCTCTCCAGCGTAAGCTGATAAATCTACAAGCGAACGAATAAAGCCTCCACTTACACCAGTGAACGCCGGGCGCCCTGATAGTGGATTACCGCTACCTCCTTGCAGCTCACTGCCATAACCGTTCATGATGAAGTTCTCGGCACCAACATCTTCCCAATCTTCACCACCGTTGAGAGAGATTTCCACTACTCCTCCATCCAGATTTTCTTCTGTACGGTACTCGTGGTAGAACATCAAGCCTGGCTTCAAGCCTCCAAGGAATACAGGTTCCTCCTGTAGCAATATCTGGTCACTCACCTCATCTACGTTGTTCGCAAAGAGAGACAAGATTCCGGTATTGGTATTGTTGATCCGTAAAGCCCAAGTGGCAGAACCTGTAAGGTTGGTGAAGGTCCAGTTTACAGCGTTTGAAATTGGATCCTCAAATGCAGCCTCTGAGAAGGGTGCGGTAGCCGTTTGAAGCTGGTAAGTACAGTTGAACTCCTGGCCGCTATCAGCAGTACCCAGGTTAATCAGTAACATACCATTGTCCTCTACGATATCACAGCCAGAACTACCTTCCACGAAGGTGGTACCTTCTGGTAGCATATCTATTACAACAGCTTCGTCAATCGCGCTGTTACGACCATTAACGATATCGAGCTGATAAGTGATAATATCACCAGCATTTGCCTCTTCTACAGCCGTCTTAACTACGCGGAAAGCAGGTGGACAAGTATTTGGCAGGTCGAAGTTCTCATCGCCTCCTTCAACAGCATTCACACCCAAACCACGGCGGGCAAAGGTTTCCCAAATCAAACAACGGTTCGCACCATTGTAGTTAATTTCATCGGCTTCAAGAATGGCGTCACGAGAATCAAGGAAAGTAGGACTACAAGCTTGTAGTTTCAGACCGTCCATCACCAACTGGATCGCTATGTTGTTTCCACCAGTACCGAAGTACAGGTCATCGTCAAAGCCATACTCATCAACTAGGTTCCAGTACAAATCCCAGATCATTACGCACCATACAGAACCTACACCGTGAGGTACAGAAACACCGTTGATATCAGAATAGGTATGCGGATCTACGCCAAAATCACGAGAGTACGGGAACGGGCGAATACCACCACCGGTCGGTTGTTGACCACTAGCGTAAGTACCAATACCGCGTCCTTCCTCTGCAAAATCAGCGGAAGTCGTTGTCATCACTAGTGCAAACCAGTCACTCCAACCTTCACCAGCTTGTTCGAAGTTGGTCAAACAACCACTTTGTGAAGGGCCACCGGTAAGACGGTTTGAGATACCATGACCATACTCGTGTACAATTACACCATTATCAAAGTCGCTATCACGACCACTTGGCCCTGGTAGAGGAACTTGAAGTGCCCCACCTGGCTCTATTTCTATAGTCAGACCTGGCAGCCCCATCTTGAGCATCTCACAGTCCTGACGACTTACCATGATAGCGGGGATAGTAACCTGGTCACCAACCGCTCCTGGCCCCATTGCAAAGACCTCACTATCATCATTATTACAAATCATCACGGCCACTGCACCAGCTTGCTCCGCCGCCAAAGCTTTAAAGCCAAACTGACAATCACCACGATCAATCATAGCCATCTTACCAACCAGATCAGCTGCATTGACAATGTCTTCACAAGCATTGGTCGTAATACCAACAGTATCCAACGCAAGAACAACCTCTAGCGAAGAAATACCCTCGTCCAAATCAGCACCAAATTGAGCAGCGGCATAGTCATACTCACCCGCTACCTCTTCCGGCGCAGTTGCTATTAAAGGAGAGCTTCCAAAACTACCAGGTAGGTTGCCTCCCCATAGGTACATCTGCATCCGAGGGCGAGAACCATCAGGAGGAGTACCAAAGTTGGCGTTATTAGTACCACTGCCATCTAATGCCTCAGCGCGTACGTAATCAGCACCTTGGCCACCATTCCCATAGTTATTCTCTTGGAAGTTACCTGACTGCTCATCAAAGCCGTACTGGTAGAAAATATCATGGATAATATTGTTCCAGTAGAACAGGTTGGTAGTTGCAGCATCTAGTTGCGTATATGGCTGCGGTGGATTAAAGCTCAACGGAAAGTCAAAGTTGAGTGAATCTCCACCATCAGGCTCATCACCAGGTGACTCGTTCAAGTTGAAGATGTCATGATAAGCGTGTACGTTATTACCTCTAGTAATCGTGTACTCTGCACCATCCGCTCCGTCAGTGTCATGCCAGCCGAACGGAGAAGCACCGAGTTCCCAAGGAGAAGTCAGCAAATCACGTGATCCGTGATTGGGACTTTCAACGTATAGTGGGTATACATTATAGACTGCGCTGCCATCACCGTCACCACTAAAGAACGAAGCACTACCAGCAGGAACACTTGGCAGATCATCATGATCGTGGTTACAGTTATCGTGATTGTGCACTGGCGCGTCGAATTCACAGTGTACTACTTGGTCAAAGTAGTCTAGGACTTGGCCAGTCAGAGCGTCTACTCTGGTGATCCACCAGTGTTGGGCAGTAGGCTCGTAGAAATCAACATTCCAGGCAAGACGAACTTGATCGTCAAGCGGTTGATACATCAACTCCACCTTAATTGGCTCCAGTGCCAAACCACGGTGCTCGAAGATGAATTCGCCTGAGCTTGTGCGCTCTAGCAACTTTAGCTCTTCGCGCTGCTCTAACTGGAAATAGCTACGTACTGCTTCCACCGCTGCATCCGGGCTAATTTGTGGCTGCGTAGTATTCACTTTAGCAGCTAAGTCTGCGGTAAAGCGGTTCCCTAAACTCAACATGCTACCATCCTCCTTGATATTAAGATTGATAATAGCATTGAATACAGGAATACCAGTATAAGCTTGCTGTAGATAAACGTGCGTAAGCTTGTTGTGCTTACTGACCACCTTAGAACTTAGTAGATAATCAGATACATCCTTCTGCGTCAATCCCAGTTCGTTGTGGTGGGCTTGCAAATATTGGTCAGCAATTTCCAACGGACGTTCTGCTTGGGCAATGGCTATCTGCAAACACAGCAATAGCATCAACCCTAAAAGTGTTGCGTTTCTAATCATACCAGAAAAACGTAAAATGGTTAGTTAAGAATAATGGGCTTTTAGGGGCGTACTCTCGATCAAGTAATAGCGATAGGATGGCTTTGGTTCACGGAGCGTGAATTTAGTTCGGTTTCAACAAAAATATGACTAAGTAGAAAAGTAGTTTCTACTTGGAGGCGACAGTATGTGTCATTTTGCCTAACTTTGTACCCCGTAATTGAATGATTTGGCGCAAGGCCAGTTCTATGTACCAGGGAGGAAAATGGCATCCTTAAAAATGCCGCTTCCCAGACTTCAACACAAATAATGACAAAGTACATCTTCGTTACGGGCGGGGTTACCTCATCCCTCGGAAAAGGAATTATTGCAGCGTCCCTAGCTAAACTCTTACAGGCCAGAGGCTTTTCTGTCACCATCCAAAAGTTTGATCCTTATTTGAATGTCGATCCGGGCACACTTAACCCTTATGAACATGGGGAGTGTTACGTGACCGATGATGGTGCTGAAACAGATTTAGACCTGGGGCATTATGAGCGTTTTTTGAACGTTCCGACCTCTCAGGCTAATAATGTTACCACTGGACGCATCTACCAGACGGTTATCAACAAGGAGCGCGCTGGTGATTATGATGGCAAAACCGTACAGGTTATTCCGCACATCACGGATGAAATCAAACGCCGCGTACAATTATTGGGTAGCAGTGAAGAGTTTGATATTGTTATCACCGAACTCGGAGGTACGGTCGGTGATATTGAGTCGCTACCCTATATAGAGAGCCTGCGGCAATTGCGCTGGGAGCTTGGTCAGGATAATTGCCTCGTGGTACACTTGACGCTTATTCCTTACCTAAGTGCAGCTAAGGAGCTAAAAACCAAGCCTACACAACACTCTGTTAAACAGCTTCTACAGTCGGGTATCCAGCCTGACATCCTGGTATGTCGCACGGAACGGGCGATTACCATGGAAATTCGCCGAAAGCTGGCCTTGTTCTGTAATGTAGAGGTTGGCTCCGTCATTGAAGCGCGTGATGCCGAGACCATCTACGATGTGCCGCTGCTGATGCTTAAGGAGCAGTTGGATACAACCGTTATCCGCAAGCTCCGCCTAATGGACCGACGGGAACCAGATTTGGGGCGTTGGAAGGCTTTTCTGGGCAAGCTAAAGAATCCTTCGGCAGAAGTAAACATTGGCCTGGTTGGTAAGTACAATGAGTTGCAGGATGCGTATAAATCTATTCACGAAGCCTTCGTTCATGCAGGAGCGATCAATGAATGTAAGGTTAATGTTATACCAATCCACTCGGAGCATCTAGAGGGGAATCAAAATACGATTCGTAAGGCACTGGAAGAACTAGACGGTGTACTAGTAGCACCAGGTTTTGGTGAGCGCGGTATCGAAGGTAAGATCAGAGCGATCCAGTATGTCCGTGAGAGTAAGATGCCGTTTTTCGGCATCTGCCTGGGTATGCAGTGCTGTGTAGTGGAATTTGCCCGAAACGTCTTGAAGCTCGATGAAGCTGCATCTACGGAAGTAAATGCTGATACCGCTCATCCGGTTATCCACCTCATGCATGAGCAGAAATCGGTGACTCAGCGCGGCGGTACCATGCGCTTAGGTTCGTATGATTGTAGCCTGCGTAGAAAATCATCGGCCAGCAAGGCGTACGGAAGCCTTTCTATTACGGAGCGTCATCGTCACCGCTACGAGTTTAATAATGATTATCGGGAGCAGTTTGAAAAGGGAGGAATGATACCTACCGGAATTAATCCAGCAACGGACCTGGTAGAAATCGTTGAGTTAAAGGATCATCCTTATTTCGTCGGTGTTCAATTCCACCCAGAATTAAAGAGTACCGTGGAAAATCCGCATCCACTCTTTGTCAGCTTCGTTAAGGCTGCCCTTGAGCACCGAAAGGAGAGCTAGTGAATAAAGTAGCAAACAAGGCCATCATTGTCAGTACCGTACTAGCGGCCATTCTTATAGCCTTGGTTCAAGACAATCCCTTCTTCTGGGATACCTTGAGTCAGGCATCAAGAAGGAGTAGTTGGTTTTTCCATGAAGGCTTTGGCACTTTTTTACTCCCTTATGAGATCGATAGTGGACACCCGACCGGTTTCAATCTGTATCTAGCGAGTATTTGGTCGTTCTTTGGCCGAACACTGGTAGTAAGTCATTGGGCCATGTTGCCTATTCTCATTGGAATCTATTACCAAATCTTCCGCCTCGTTGAACGCTACTTCAGTTCTAGCTCTACCTGGTTGGCTTTCATTTTGATAGCCACTGATGTTACCTTACTGGCTCAGGCTACTCTGGTAGCACCGGACTTGGTTCTAGTGCTAGGTTATCTTTCGGGGATCAGAGGATTAGTGGAGCAGAAAAAGGGCTGGGTCATTGTAGGAAGTATTCTGCTCGTATCCGTTAGCCTTCGTGGTATATTCGGCTTGGCGGCTTTGGGTTGTACTGCATTACTATTCAGTGGTACTGGAGACCGGCAGTGGAACCTTCGCAATCTTGTCGATCTGGCTTTGCCATTTATTCCTGCCTTCCTTGTACTTATTGCTTTCAATGGTTGGCATTATGCACAAACGGGTTGGATCTTTAGCACACCTAACCCTGCCTGGGCTGGCCACCGCGAGGTACTTGGTTTTTCAGGTATTGCTCGTAATCTGGCTGTATTATCCTGGCGTTTGCTCGACTTTGGCCGCTGGATCTATTGGTTGGTATTTGCCGTGGCGATGTGGTTTTGGTGGCGTAGCAAATGGAATTACAGTAAGAAGGAGCTTCAATTGGTTATTTGGCCAGCTGTGTTTCTGGTGGTGATTAGCACCGCAATGGTACTCCTGAGCAACCCAATTACGCATCGTTATCTTTTGCCAGCACTCTTGGGCCTCAACACACTTGGTGCTTACCTAATACTTGAGAAAGCACCTTTGAATTTGCGGAAGTGGATTTTTGCAATAGTGCTAATCAGTCAATTGACAGGACACCTTTGGATCTATCCGAAACATATTGCCCAAGCGTGGGATGGAAGTTTGGCTTACCTCCCCTATTTTCAGCTTAGAGAAGATGTTATCCAATTTGCTCAGGAGCAGGATATCTCTTTAGCAGATATCGCCACTGAATTTCCAACGATTGGCCCCTTAGACTGGCATTATCTCAATAATGTAAACGAGGGACTAATCAGCCGTTCTGAACCATCACCTTATTTATTCTACGCTACCGTGATGAACGATTTCTCAGATGAGGAATTAGCAGAGATGGAGCATTGGACCGTTGTTTGGAAGAAAGAATATATGGGGCATGAGGCTATTCTATACCAAAGACCACAGCAGTAATTATGCGCAAGCTCAAGTTAGAAGAACTTAACCGACTAAGCGTCGATGACTTCCGAGAGGCGGACAAAACACCAATAGTATTGGTATTGGACAACGTACGCTCAGCACTAAACGTAGGCTCCGCCTTTCGTACAGCCGATGCCTTTGCGTTGAAGAAGGTGTACCTATGTGGTATCACGGCGCAACCACCTCATCGGGAAATTCTCAAAACGGCCCTCGGTGCTACTGAGTCTGTTGATTGGGAGTATAAAGCAACCGTAGAAGAAGCTATCACTGCTCTACAGGGAGAAGGGTATCAAATATGGGCAGCCGAACAAGCTGAACAACGCACTTGGCTACAGGAGTTTCCACTTCCAGAGAATCAGCCCTTGGCAGTCGTGTTCGGAAATGAAGTAACGGGCGTCAGCCAGTCCGTAATGGATGCAGCAGACGGTGCCATTGAGATTCCACAGTTCGGCACCAAACATTCCCTTAATGTCTCCGTATCAGTGGGGATTGTAGTTTGGGAACTGTTCCGTAGGCTCCGATTTGAGGCGAAAGGCTAAGTTTGTAACTTGCAGATAAGTCACAAAACGGTGATTATGAATTACTGGTTGGTCAAGTCAGAACCCGAAGAGTACGGTTTTCAGGATCTCATTGATGAAGAAGTTGGCTGCTGGGATGGCGTCCGCAATTATCAGGCCAGGAACAACCTGCGAGCCATGAAAATCGACGACGAAGTGTTCTTTTATCACAGTCGCCAAGGACTGGAAATTGTCGGCATAGCTCGTGTGGTCAGGGAAGCTTACCCGGACCCGACAGCCGAAAAAGGAGATTGGTCGGCAGTAGACCTCAGTCCAATTCGTTGGCTTTCCGCGCCAGTAAGCTTGAAGGCCATCAAATCAGAACCAGCATTAAGTGATATGGCATTGGTACGCAACGGCAGGCTATCGGTGATGCCGATAAGCACTGATCATCATACGCTTATTATGAAAATGGCAGGGGAAGATCCCAGCTAGAAAAGGGCCTGCTGATTAATCACTTTCGCTTTTTTCTCAGCTACGACCGGCGGCAACGATTCATCTGGCTTAAAGATGCGCTTCACCAAACGTAAACGGTGTGTGTACTTCCCTTCCTGGTAATTGAAGATACCATAGTGATCAATCGCATCAATACGGACACGCTCGTGAACGTGAATGATCTTCGAATCAGGTAGAAGGATACCGGAATGAGAAATCTTCCCTTGGGTGTTCTCAAAGAAGGCGATATCACCAGGCATCGCCTGCTCCACAAAATCAATGCTTTCTCCTCGATTCACCTGAAGCTCCGAAGTACGTGGCATTTCGTAACCCGCAATCTGGTAGGCAAGCTGAACCAGGGCAGGGCTATCAATACCGAAGACCGTCCGGCCACCCCACAAGAATGGAGCATTTAGCAACTTCCGCGCTATCTTGATGACGAAGGCAGGACCTTGCTTGATATCGTCTGGGAATACTGCTTGACCACTAAAGGTAAAGTCCTGCGTTCCTAAGGAGAATCGCATACCATCAAAACTAGGCAAGCGAGATCCCAAAGTAATCGGCAATGCTTCGTCTACCCCCATAAGGGTATGAAACAGGTCTAAAGAATAAGCGAATTGTTCCCGGAAACGGGGAGCCTCTTTAGGGCTCAGGTCGCGAAGTTGGCTACTCGGCGACCAACCAATGTACTCGTCAGCGAGGCATCGAACCTTTGTCCATTGGCGGCCCTTAGTCTCGAGGACCTCTACAACCTCACCAAACAACAATTGGGAACCCATCTCACTCTTGTGATTAGCACTGGTTCGAATGGGTACAACAGTAAATGGACAGATTGCGTAGACTGACATTAGCGCAGCATTGGTATCATGGGTAAAAATACTTTTTTATTCAAAATAAGGAAAGGAAAAGAGCCGTTATTCCGGTGGACCATCAAAACATATGGTACATTTGCCGTTCTTGATCGCTATAGTCCTATTTCGAGTGATTGGGAAGTATCCAAAGATCTGATTTACTGCTTATGAGATTTTATACTGTTCTGGCTTTTGCGTTGCTGTTCTGTGGGATTCTTTCAGCTCAGGATCAGCATTTCTCTCAGTTTTATGCCTCGCCGCTTACTCTTAACCCAGCACTTACCGGTGCACTTGAGGGTAAATATCGGGTTTCGATGATCTATCGCGATCAGTGGCGCTCCACCTTAGACAATCCGTATCAAACATTTTCAGCGGCAGCTGATTTTCGATATAAGGTTCGCCAGTACAAGAAGCGCTACCGCGATGCTGTGGGGGTTGGTGTGGTATTTTACAATGACAAAGTCAATCAGATCAACTTTTCCACCAACCAGATTATGGCTTCGGGTGCTTATCACAAAGCCCTTAATCCAGAGAGTGATCAGTTCTTGAGCCTTGGTTTCCAGGTTGGGATGGTGCAGCGGAATGTAAACTATGATCAACTTAACTTTGATGATCAGTTTAATGGCACCGATCAATTCAACGACCCTACGGCCGAAGTCTTCCCAGAGAACAACTTTGCTTTCTCTGATATGCAGATCGGCTTGCACTATAGCTATGCGCCCCGAGGTAAAACGCAGGTTTTCGTTGGTGCGGCAATGCACCACATCATGGAACCTGAGATGAGCTTCTTCTTCCGTGACTTACCGGAGGATGATCAGGATGAGCGCCTTAGCAATACTCTTTTCCGCAAGTATTCTGCTCATGTAGGCTTACAACTACCAGTAAGTGAAAAAGTGCAACTAGCTCCAAGACTCTTGGTCTACAGCCAAGGACCACACCTGACCTTTAACGCAGGTACAAACTTCCGTTTTCTTGTTAATGACATCACCGGAACGGCCATCCACCTTGGTGGTTGGGCACGACCAGTCAACAACTTCGAAGACGAATGGGAGATGGATGCCATAGTAGCGATGCTAGGAATTGAACATCAGAACTTCTTACTCGGCTTCAGTTACGATATTAGCCCCGGGCAACTTAACATCAATAATCGCAATCGCAATGCCTTTGAGATTAGTGTTGCCTACTTGGGTGAGTATGAGGATGAAACCGTTCTATGTCCTAAATTCTAGGTCGTAGAACACAGCCCATCCAACAGGGATGAAATACCATGCACGTTCCCCACTGGATCTATCTCATATGCGGTCTTGGGCAAGTCTTACTATTTGGTATTAGTTACCTCTTGGGGTCTGTGGTTATCCAATCTGCGATGGGGATAAGCTTCTTTCCCGGTGCGGATAAACACTTCACAGCAACACTTACGCTCTTCACCTTAGGTGCTATTTTTCAGTGGCTGATCACTAACATCTTGAAAGGCGCTTTTCGCTACGGCATCGCCATTCTAAACCTAAGCTTGCTGGCATTTATCATCTTTCATCGAGTACGGCTCTACCATAGCCTCCTACTCTTGGCTTGTAGTATTCTAAGTGTAGCAATTATCCTAGTTACTTACGAACGGCTACAACGAGAAGACCCACCAGAACCATTAGAAGAATCTGACCTACTTGATGATGATTGGTAACACACTCCTCTAGTGATCAATCCCCCTCCTTTACTTGTTTATATTGTAACCAACAGCCCTCCTAACCAATGCGCATTTTTCCATTTCTCCTTTTGGCGGTATTGCTGTCCTTCTCAAATGGGCTTACTGCTCAGAAGAAATTTGAGCGAGAGACTCGACTACGGGAAAACGATGTTCCTGCCGCTGCCTTATCATTCATCCAAGCCACTGATCCGCAGGAACGCATCCGCTGGTATTATGAAGAAAACCTTGAAGGCAATAGCGTAGAAGCTAAGTTTAAGCGCGAATCGGCTAGGTATAGCGTAGAGTTCGATACGCTGGGAAACATTCAAGATGTAGAAATTGAAATCTCGCCAGATGAGTTGGAATCATCGCTAAAGGACGAAGTCGATGACAATTTGACGGAGCAGTTCACAAAGTACAAGTGGCAAAAACTACAGCGCCAATACACCGGTTCCGTGACACAGCTCCAATCTCTACTCCGAGGAGAGCAAGAGTTAAGCGGCCTTACAATACGATATGAATTAGAATTGAAAGGAACTAAAGAGCGCCATACTGCCCTCTATGAAATCACCTTTGACGAAGCAGGACTAATTACTCGGCAAAGACAAATCATCTTTAAGAATGCGAATCACCTGGAATACTAGAAACCTCTTCGGAGGCCTGCTACTCCTGCTAGGTGTTTCATTGCAGGGACAATCCGTCTCGCAATTTGGCACCCTACCGGTTGTTAACTTGAACATTGGCCTATCCAATGGTTGGGAGGTAAACACCAAATGGGAGACCCGACAAATCTTGAGCACCTCGGTAGATGGTGAGCGACTTGAGCGCGGCTTTGATTTCTCTTTATCTGATCATGCTGTGGTGTTAGCAAAGAAGGTAGGACTCAACTCTAAGGTGGCGGCCGGCTATTTGCTACGTTTCCGTGACGGAGACATCATCAATCGAAGTATTCAACAATTTAGCGTAGTGCAACGGCTACGAAACTTCCGCCTCGCCCATAGATTGGCATCTGATCAGACCTTCGTACAAACAGAAGCCGTAGAATTTAGATTACGATACCGGATCGGTACAGAGTTTGCCTTAAACGGACAATCAGCGGATGCAGAAGAGTTTTATCTAAAACTCAACAATGAATACCTGGCCAGCTGGCAAGGAACTGACTTTGATTTTGAGATTCGGGCCGTACCCGTACTTGGGTATAAGTTTACCGACCGCAACAAATTAGAACTCGGCCTGGATATGCGCTTCGACTCTTTCCTCACTGAGGATCTGCGGCGGCGCTCATGGGGGATAATCGCCTGGTACTATAAGGTGTAAGCAAAAATCAAAAACATGAGTCATCCCGAATTTTAGGGAAATG
>CAJXOS010000090.1 GCA_913057725.1 uncultured Lewinella sp. | reverse complement strand
TGTGGCAGTTTGATGATATAGGCGTTGAAATTTTTGGAGAAAGCAGTCCCCACTTTATACTCACTAGTTATTCCAACAACAAGAAGTAGGGGCTGCTTTCCCATTTGTACTAACTGGTAACCTACCTTAACGTTTCCCACCCCGCCGCAATATTCGGTTTACCATCGGCTTTTCTTATCTTTCGCCAGAACCAGATAGCACCAAGACCTATGTCAGGAATTTCGGTAAAGAGCGGTAAGGGAGAACTTAAACTGCATAAGAGTAAGCAGCTCGTTGGGCTTCGTCCTAAGAAAAAGAACAAGGATTTGAAAGGCCAATCCTTTGTAGAAGAAGAAGTGCACGCTCATCTCGGCGGCTTCCAAGTCGTCACTTTAACCAGTGAAGAAGGACAGGATGTCGACTCTCGATTAGATGAAGTACGGCAGGAGTCTAAAGTGGATGTGGGTACCCACGTGTACTTTGCCGAAGGTAGTAACCGTCCAATGGTGCCTACTGGTGAAATTTACATAACTTTTGAGGAAGGAGTTGGGCCTGATGAACAACAGATCGTTCTGGAAGAGTATCATCTGGAACTGGTCGAACGACGCACCGCTTCTTTCGTTATAACAAAGGTCACTGCTAATTCTCCAAATCCGTTAAAGGCTGCTGCGTCTCTACAGGCTTTGTCACTGGTAGCTACTGCCGAACCAGATCTGGATATGCCGCTTGATGAGTACGCTTTTTCTGCTCCTGCGGACAGTCTCTTGCCACATCAATGGCACCTCAATAATGATGGATTTGTAATCGACGTGAACTTCCGCCTAAAGAAGGGTGCAGATTCTCGCGTTGTAAATGCTTGGAACCGCTTAGGTAATACCGGTAACTCTGGCATTACTGTGGCTGTTATCGATAATGGTTTTGATACCAATCATCCCGACTTGCGGTCAAAAATCTTCAAGCCCTGGGACCTTTGGAATAAATCCTCTCAATTGCCTCAAGGTGATACGCGCTTTACGCATGGTACGCCCTGTGCTAGTGTAGCTGTAGCGGCAAGTAATGGCCAAGGCATTGTAGGTGCAGCTCCTGGGGTGCGTTTTATGCCAATTCATGGGACCTCCTTTAGTGCTAAGACTACGGAAGAAATGTTTGATTACTGCATCCGTAATGGTGCTGATGTGATCAGTTGTTCCTGGGGTACTACAGATGCTCGTTACAGCCTAAATACTATAAAAGAACAAGCCATTGCCCGGGCTGCTCGCCAGGGTAGGGGAGGGAAAGGATGTGTGATCCTATATGCTGTAGGTAATGATGATCTTAATTATGTGAATTATTATGCCGCGCATCCAGATGTGATTGCTGTGGCTGCCAGTACCAGCCAGGATGCACACGCTAATTATAGTAATCGTGGGCGAGAGGTAAGTATCTGTGCACCTTCTAATGGTGATTGGCCGATTATTGCGGCCCGTGCCTCTTGGGATCCAGGTTTAAACTGGGAAACAGGCGCTTTCAAATACTGGCGTGACGGACGGGATCGTGGTCGGAATTATAAGCACTTCGGTGGCACATCCAGTGCTACGCCGTTGGTGGCTGGTATTTGTGCACTCATGCTTTCCGCTAACCCTGATTTGACTGCCCGTGAAGTAAAGGATATACTACAGCGTACTGCTGATAGAATAGGCCACCCTTCTGAGTACAACAGTTCAGGGCATAGCGTGAAGTATGGCTATGGTCGTATTAATGCTGACCGAGCAGTGGCCGAAGCTATTCGTCGGCGCGATGCTAACCAAACGGCACCGCCAGTAGTAGAGGTGACTGAAAACATTACCAGTGGCCGTGGTATCTTCCGATTTGACGTACGCAAGCAAGCTGCCCAAGGCTGGGGCGTACAGATCGGTGCTTTTTACGAGTACGGTAATGTTCTTATTCAGGCGGAAAAACTTCAAAAGCAGTTCAATGCCCCAGTCGTTGTTAGTATTAATGAACTCAACGGAAAAACGGTGTACAAGGTCGTTGTTGGGGCATACGATTCACAGGCGGCAGCGCGTGAGCTACTGAAGCGGGTCAAGAATGCGGGTATCAGCAGTTTCCTGCGAAACCTAAAAGACTTAGCCTAGTAATCTAATCTATTGTTGGTCTCGATTAAAGGTGTCCCTAGGTAGGAAGTATTGCTCTTCGTCCTGCTCTAGTTCATAGCTGGGAACTTGTCGTTCTTCTGCTTGCTCAATCCGCTTGCGGTACCAATAGGCAGCGAAGATACCTACGAGTGCACCGAGAAGGTGGCCTTCCCAGGACACTCCCTCTTGTATGGGGAGTACCCCCCAAATCATCCCTCCGTAGTAGAAGACAATGACGAGGGAAATAGCAATGGCTCGAATATTTCGCCTGAAGAAGCCAGTGAAAGCTAGGAAGCTGGCCATACCATATACGACACCGCTAGCTCCAATGTGGTAGTTGGCTCTATTAAAGCTGCCCATAATGTTTTCTGGATCGGCAAAGAGCCACATCGTGACGCCCGTTCCAAGATATATCATGATTAATGCAGAGAACGCTACCCTGGGGTAGAAAAACAAAATCATCGCCATCAAGACCAAGAAGGGTGGAGTATTCGATAGCAAGTGTGCCCAACTGCCATGAAGAAACGGAGTAGTTAGAATACCTCTTAGGGCAAAGGTCTTTCTTGGGGCAATGCCATAGATGAACCACTGGGAGCCTGTCATTTGCTCCAGAATAAACACCAACCATATAATAATAAGGAAGGCTAATGGCCAGGTGACGGCCCGCTTGAGACGAACTTTAAAATCCATAATTGAGGATGGTCTATATACCTTATAAATATAACAACTCTTCTCAGCCTTGGATGTCATCGCTAGACGTATAAGGCAATATTCTCGATCAATAGGAGCTATGGATGGAGTCCATTAAACGGGGTGAGGCTATTTACGGCCAAAGTCTGCCGGGATTTCTCCCCAACTATCGGTGTCCCACTTTAAGATTGGATTGCTGTAGCTGTTTTGCTTTAGCCAGGCCTCTCCGCGTTCGATGAGTTCATAGAGTTGTTCTGTTCTCGAATCTCGAACCAGCTTTGTCTTTACTTTTTTATTCCTCACCCATACCATTGCTGTGGCTGAATCGGTATAGATGGGCAACGTATCTAGACCTTGCTTTTTTAGAAGTGCTAAACCATGTATGATTGCCAGAAACTCTCCAATGTTATTGGTGCCAAGTTCAAAGGCCTGATGGAAGATTCGATCCTTACTACGGGTATCAACACCCTGGTATTCCATTGGTCCAGGATTCCCACTGCATGCTGCGTCGACGGATAAGCTCTTCCAGAGGATCTGTGAGCGTGGCGTTCCTCCTTTCTTACCTTTCTTGCTTGAGCCACCTCCAGCTCCTCCTGCAGGACGTAAGTAGCTTGCTGGCCCTTTGGCAAGAGCTTGTTCAGCGTCTTTCCTGCTTGTGAAGCTTTTATAGAGCGCTCCTTGATACCCTTTGATTTGTTCTTGAGCCTTCGGCCATTCATCATAAATGCCCGGCATATGCCCTTTCCAGATCACGTAGTATTTTTTCTGCTTCGCCATGCCGCGAAGGTAGGCAGCAAAATGTCAATTACAAACAATGCCCTATTTTCCAACTAACCAACTCGCACTAAAGCGTCCCCCGACGCGTCCACCCAACCACCCAATTCGCTCCAAAGCGTCCCCCGACGCGACAGAGCCAACTAACCTTCCAACCAACTAACACAACTAATCAATCCCCAATACACCAAAAAAGCCTCGAAGAGAATCTTACCTTTGCGGCCTGAAAAGGAATTTCGTATATGCTAATTGATACGCACACGCATTTATATGCCAAGGCCTTTAATAATGACCGCGATGAAATGATCCAGCGGGCCATACAGCAAGGGGTCTCCCAATTTCTCTTGCCGAATATTGACGAAGACTCAATTGCCGGCATGTTGGAGTTAGAATCGAAATATCCCGGACGCTGTTTTCCGATGATGGGCTTACACCCATGTTCCGTTGGAGAAGACTACCAGAAAGATTTGGCTTGGGTAAAACGTTGGATTGACCAACGAGACTTCATTGCGATTGGTGAGATCGGGGTGGACCTCTACTGGGATAAGACCTATGTGGAGGAACAAAAAGCTGCCTTTATCCAACAATCGGAGTGGGCTATTGAAAAAGATCGGCCTATCGTGATTCATTCGCGAGAGTCTATTGACATGTTGATTGACTTGGTTCGGCAGATTGATGATCCGAAATTGAGGGGAGTGTTCCACTGCTTTACGGGCGATAAGCGTCAGGCAGAGGAGATCATGGAGCTTGGGTTTTATTTGGGTATTGGTGGGGTTCTTACCTTTAAAAATTCGGGCCTGGATAAAACTTTAGCAGAAATTTCGCTGGATCGTGTTATCTTGGAGACAGATGCGCCATACTTGGCGCCTGTTCCGTATCGAGGCAAGCGTAATGAAAGCGCTTACGTAAGCTTGGTGGCCGATAAAATAGCATCGATCAAGCAGTTGCCAATTGAAGAAGTGGCTTCAATTACCAGCCTTAACGCACAGACCCTATTTCAATTAGCTCCTGGCCCCGAACTATAAGGCTTCGGAAAAAGGAACAGAAAATTGTATATATCCTACGGGGTAGGGTGCCAGAACCGAAAAAAATTTTGATTATTAGGTTCTTTTTACAATTTTTGCGAATGCTAGTAACGACTGGCAACCCTGTGTGAAATCTACGGAGAGGTGCTCGAGTGGTTGAAGAGGCACGCCTGGAAAGCGTGTAAACGGTAACCCCGTTTCGAGGGTTCGAATCCCTTCCTCTCCGCAGCAAAACAATAAAACTTACTTTAAACAAAATCGTAAAACCTCGTTGGCTATGCGAAAATTATTTGCGCTGCTACTTGTATTGAGCGTGGCAGTTTTCACGGTGAACACCGTACAAGCTCAGGATGCTGAAGAACCAGCAACCGAGCAGATGGAAGGAGAAGCTACTGAAGCTGGAGATGAAGCCACTGAAGAAGCTGCACCTGCAGAAGAAATGGTAGAAGAAGAGGCTCCTGCAGCTCCTGAAGCTACTACTACTGTGAGCGAAGGCGAAGCGCCTACCATGTTCCAAGTATTGAAGAAGAACTTCATTGATGGTGACTGGAAGTTCATGTCTTTGGTATTAATTACCTTAATTCTTGGTCTTGCGTTCTGTATTGAGCGTATCCTCACATTGAATTTGGCTACAACCAATACTGATAAGTTGCTAGAGCGCATCGACGAGCGCCTTGCTGCTAATGATGTAGACGGAGCCATGGAGGTTTGTAAATCTACTGCTGGCCCAACAGCTAGCGTATTGTACGAAGGTCTACGCCGTAGCGGTGATGGTCCTGAGGCTGTAGAAAAGGCTATCGTTTCTTACGGTAGTGTACAAATGGGCTTGTTAGAGCGTGGTCTAGTATGGATCTCTCTATTCATCGCCATCGCACCGATGCTTGGTTTCATGGGTACGGTAATTGGTATGATTGAGGCCTTTAACCGGATTGAGGCAGTAGGTGACCTTTCTCCAGCGGTTGTTGCCGGTGGTATTAAGGTGGCACTTTTGACTACTGTATTCGGTCTGATCGTAGCCATTATCCTACAGATTTTCTACAACTACATTGTAAACAAAATTGACGGCATTGTTAACCGCATGGAGGATGCTTCTATTTCTCTGGTTGACATCATGGCTAAGAACAAAGTATTTTAATCACCCTGTAATCTAACCTTCCATGTATAATTTCTTAAGCAAGAACGGACAGTTAGTTGCTTTTCTAGTGGGAGTGGTTCTGGTTGTGATTTTCTTGGCCATTGCTGTTCCCGGTGCAGGGGATTACTACTTTGATCAGATGGAAGACGCTGAAATTTTCGGTGTTAACATCTTCAACTTTGGTATCGCCGCTGCTATCGCACTAACTGTAATCTGTGCAGCAGGTATGATCCTGTTCGGTTTGTATCACGTGGCCTCTAATCCAAAGGGCTCTATCAAAGGTATTCTTGGCGTTGTAGTCATTGCTGCCTTGATGTTCCTGTTCTATACCATGGCCGCTGACAAAGCGGATCACGCTACTATTCAGGGAGCTATCGAAAACTACGAGTCTTCTTCTGAAGGTCGTATGATCTCTGGGGGCAACCTCAAATGGATCAGTAGTGCAATCCGTATGGGACTTCTTATGGCTGGCTTGGCTTTCGTAGCCTTGATCGTGATGCCACTAGTTTCCCCAATTATTAATCGCGTTAAATAAACTGTATCATGGCAAAGACGAGTTCCAGAGATCGGATGAGCAATGAAATCAATGCAGGCTCTATGGCCGATATTGCTTTCCTGCTGCTGATCTTCTTCTTGGTAACCACTACGATCGCCGAGGATAAAGGTATCCTGGTGAAATTACCGCCATGGTCGGATGAAGAACCCGATATTACACAGTTGAAGACTCGTAACGTATACTCTGTACTGGTAAATGCCCAGAACAAGTTGCTCGTTCGCGGGGAAGAAATGGATCTTGATGACCTTAAGGACAAGACCGTTGAGTTTATCTCTAATCCTTATAATAGAGAAGACTTGGCTGAAGCACCTAACAAGGCTATCATTTCTCTGAAGAATGACCGTGGTACAAGCTACGGTACTTATCTGGAGGTGTATAACGAATTGAAAGCAGCTTACTACCAACTTTGGGATGAGTTAAGCCGCCAGAAATTTGGTATCCCTTACAGCGATGAGATGCCTATTGCACAGCAAAAGGTAATCAAAGGAGAAATTCCATTTGTAATTTCGGAGGCTGAACCGACCAGCTTTGGTGAGGAATAATCACCGCGCATCGTAACGTCTTAAACTACCAGTTGTTTATTCGTTAATACTGCAGTCCGCACCGTAAGGCACGGGTTGTAAAAACAACGCAAAGAATGTCTAAATTTCAAAAAAAGAGGGGAAAGGCTAAACCAGCCATCTCTACCGCTTCCTTACCGGACATCATCTTCATGTTGTTGTTCTTCTTTATGGTAGTAACCGTACTGCGTGATGCAGAATTGAAGGTAAAAGTGACTACTCCTTATGCTACGGAGCTTACGAAGCTGGAGGAAAAGTCGTTGGTAAACTACCTTTATATCGGTCGGCCGGAAGCTAAATACCAAAGCGTTTACGGTACGCGCCCACGTATGCAGTTGGGTGATGCCTTCGCTACGGTTGATGATATTCCGCTGTTCCTGGAGAAGCATAAGGTAAAAGTGCCTGAGAATAAGCGTGCACGTATTACCTCATCACTTCGGGTTGACGGTGAAGTAACCATGGGAATTGTGCAGGATGTGAAAATCAAACTGCGCAAATCCGGACAGCTGAAAGTGAACTACTCAGCTAAGAAGCGGCCACAGTAAGTCTCTTACTGGCCCTTGAAGAAGAAGCGTCCTGTTGGCATTGCCGGCAGGGCGCTTCTTGCGTTTAGGGAATCAATCTCTTGCTCAGCTTGGCTATAGACGAACATTTATCAGGGCTCAACCCTTGTATTTATAGAGTTATACTTAATTTGTTAGTCTTATAATCCTACCACCAATGAAATTACACAAGCGTTTTCTCTGGCCAGCTTTAGTTTTATTATTAATGAATTGGCAGTGCACTTTACTCCAAGGACAAGAACAATATAGATACTCGGGTTCCATCCCTCAGTATATCGAAACACCCTCTATTGGGAAGGATTTCCAGCTACAGGACAAAACCTTCTTTTTGCGGAACGGCATTTATGGAAAGTGGCGTCTTGATTTTACGAACAACAGTCTGGTAAACGACTCCACACTAGACGTACCCTTCAATAGTGCTGATTATTTTCTTACCCTCTATAACCGAGAAGGGAATCGTATAATGGATCTTCGTCGTCTTCAAGGGAGAACACTTTGGGAAATGGAAGAACGAGATTGGTGCGATGGAATAATGTACGAGATCGATATTCATTGGCTACCAAATCTTCTGCTTGGTCGCCGCTCGCGTGTCGATATTGATAGAAATATTCTAAGGCAGCTGCCTACCAATTTATAGTGTATTCATAGCCACTGCCTCTATCACCTTCAACATCTTTATCAGTGTTGGATGTTTGAGAGGGGGTAATCGTGTATTGGACTGCAGACTGGCCAGTATCCTTTTGTTTAGGCCGTCGAAAATGGATGTTTATGGTCTTGTGAAAGGTGGCTCGGACTTTGCGAAGTTTAGGAATCTCAAACTTAAGTAGCTTTACTACGCGTTCGGCTTCTTCGTCGCAACCGTAACCAAGGCCGCTTAGAACCTTTGTAGAAATCACCTTGCCCTGATGATTTATATCCATACGCAGGCGGACGGTACCTTCTATTTTGTGCTCGTTGGCTTGTGCCGGATAGCGCAGGTTCTCAGCTAGGAAAGAACGCATGGCTTTAGGGCCTCCTTTGTAAGTAGGTTTACGTAAAAAACTTTCTGGTTTGCGTTCCTTCTTCATGGGAAAAAATCGAGTCAATTATTTCATGGATGAGGGTTGCTTTTTTAGGAGAATTGCTATACCTTATCCATAGTTAAAGATAGGGAAGAATATATGGATGTAGGAGGGTTTATTAATTATCTGCAATACGAAAAACGCTTTTCCGAGCACACCCTCACGGCTTATTCTACCGATCTGAAACAGTTCCAGGATTTCCTTGAAACAATATACGGGAGTTGTGAATGGTCGGTTGTACAACCGAGCCAGGTCCGCTCGTGGATGGCTTTCTTGCTGGAACACGAACAAGCACCTGCTAGTATCAGGCGAAAGGTTTCCACATTAAAAACCTTCTATCGGTACTGGCGCCGGTCAAAACCAGACTTAAAAGATCCGACCAAAGGGATTCGGACACCGAAGTTAAAGAAGCGATTACCAGTAACAGTAGATACCACTGCTATCCAACGGTTGTTGACTTCTTTTCCGGCGGAACCAGATTTCGCAGCAGCGAGGGATAAACTGATACTTGAGCTTTTGTACGGAACCGGACTTCGAAGATCTGAACTCCTGGCACTACAATTAAGTGCAGTGTCGTTATCAGAAGGTCGATTGCGAATCAAGGGAAAGGGCGATAAGGAACGCCTTGTGCCATTTGGTCCTGCCGTTAAACGTTCACTACAGAAGTATCTGGAATTACGGGAAGCGACCTTCCCTGGTGGGCAGCAATTGCTGTTAACAGATAAGGGGAAAGCTCCCTACCCAAAGTGGCTCTATAATAAGGTCAAACAATACTTGGGTACGGTGCCCTATTTGGAGAAAGCAAGTCCACACGTATTAAGGCATTCTTTTGCGACCCATTTATCGGATGCAGGAGCTGACTTGAATGCAGTGAAAGAATTACTAGGCCATAGTAGTTTAGCCGCTACACAGGTTTATACACATAATTCGATTGAGAAATTGAAAAGGTCATATAACCAAGCACACCCCAAGGCCCAGCAAAATGACTAGAAAAGGGAATTGCCCCTTTCGAAATTAATAGGAAAAGAGTTGAGGATAGTCAACTCGCAAAATGTAACCTTTATGAAAGTATACACAGAATCAAACCACTTCACAGCAGATCAGAAGCTGATTGAATTTATCGAAACGAAACTGTCGAAGTTAGACACGTTTTTTGACCGCATTATTGAAGCACGCGTAAATCTTAAACTAGAAAACTCCGGTCAGATTAAGGATAAAATTGCCGAAGTACGAATTAGTGTTCCCGGAGATATCCTTGTTGCTAAGCATACTGATAAGACCTTTGAGGCATCGATCGATAAGATCACAGATGTACTTAAAAGACAGCTCATCAAGTATAAGGAGCGAATGCGGGAAACTATTTAAAAAATAATCACGTTAGTTGGGGCGGTATCCATAGGATGCTGCCCTTTTTTTTTCCTATGTTTGCGGAGCTTTTTCAAGCCAGGAATTTATCCTGAGATATAGGCTAAAAAAAAGTGAACAAAAGTTTTTTCTTTTACTGAATAGCTATATCTTTGCAATCGCTTTGAGAAAATGATCTCAAGGGTATTTGAAAAGACACTTGAAAAGAGTCAAAAAGCCAGCATAGCTCAGTTGGCCAGAGCAGCTGATTTGTAATCAGCGGGTCGGGGGTTCGAATCCCTCTGCTGGCTCTTTCTAAGCAACGTAATGTTCTTTGAAAATCGGGGGTGCGCCGCAGTTGGAGAGGCGGGCTGGACTGTAAATCCAGTGCTTCGGCTGAATAGGTTCGAATCCTATCACCCCCATTTTGCTCGCCTTCGCACAGGCTATGGCGAGCTACCCCCGAAAAAGTTTGGCTGAAGTAGTATCAACTACGATGCTAAAGCTTCGGCGGATGAATGCGGAAGTAGCTCAGTTGGTAGAGCATCAGCCTTCCAAGCTGAGGGTCGCGGGTTCGAGTCTCGTCGCCCGCTCTAATTTTCCCAGACTGCTGGGAAAACATGAAGAATAGGGGAGTGCCCTTCATCAGAATAAGGTAACCTGATCTTCTTCTTCTGAAATATTGATAAGTGTCTTGCTTAGGCAGGCACAAAAAATAAGCCGGTCACGGCAAGGAGCGTCTGCCTGATACCGAAGTTACTCTGGCAAGAGTAGCAGGATGGAAGTGCAAGCTTCATGAATGTAAAAGTTAAGCCAATGTAGCTCAGGGGTAGAGCACTTCCATGGTAAGGAAGGGGTCGCGAGTTCAAATCTCGCCATTGGCTCTATTGCCGCCACGTTTGTTCGTGGCCGAGTAGTTTAAGCGCTGCTCGAACTAACGTAATTAATTATTAATTTTTGTTTCCAAAAAAAACAACTGATGGCTAAGGAAACTTTCCAGAGGACAAAGCCTCACGTAAACATTGGTACCATCGGTCACGTTGACCACGGCAAAACAACGTTGACTGCGGCAATCAGTAAAGTACTTAACGAAAAGTACGGCGGATCAGGAGATGTTCAAGATTACTCTAGCATCGACTCTGCTCCAGAAGAAAAAGAGCGTGGTATCACCATTAATACAGCTCACGTAGAATACGAAACCGAAGGTCGCCACTACGGACACGTTGACTGTCCTGGTCACGCCTACTATGTAAAGAACATGGTAACGGGTGCTGCGCAGATGGACGGTGCAATTCTTGTTGTAGCTGCTACTGATGGCCCTATGCCTCAAACTCGTGAGCACATCCTTCTGGCTCGCCAGGTAGGTGTACCTAACATTGTAGTATTCATGAACAAGGTTGACCTTGTTGATGACGAAGAAATGTTGGAGCTTGTAGATATGGAAGTTCGTGAACTATTGAGCTCTTACGAGTACGATGGTGACAACGCAGCTGTAATCGCTGGTTCTGCTTTGAAAGCAATCGAAGGTGACCAGAGCGGTGTAGATCAGGTACTAGAGTTGATGGCTGCTGTAGATGAGCACATTCCTCTTCCTGAGCGTGATGTAGATAAGCCATTCTTGATGCCTGTAGAGGACGTATTCTCGATCACTGGTCGTGGTACTGTTGCTACTGGTTCTATCGAGCGCGGTGTAATCAACACTGGTGATCCAGTTGAGATCGTTGGTTTGATGAAAGAAGGTGAGAAGAACTTGACTTCAACCGTAACTGGTGTAGAAATGTTCCGTAAGATCCTTGACCGTGGTGAAGCTGGTGACAACGCTGGTTTGTTGCTACGTGGTATTGAAAAGACGCAAATTAAGCGTGGTCAGGTAATTGTTAAGCCTGGTTCAATTAGCCCACACAAGCACTTCAAGTGTGAGGTATATGTACTAGGTAAGGATGAAGGTGGTCGTCACACACCATTCTTCAACGGCTACCGTCCTCAGTTCTACTTCCGTACCACTGACGTAACTGGTGATGTTAAGTTGCCAGAGAACGTTGAAATGGTAATGCCTGGTGACAACGTTACTTTGGAAGTAAACTTGATCACTGCGATTGCAATGGACAAAGGTCTACGTTTCGCTATCCGTGAGGGTGGTCGTACCGTAGGTGCTGGTCAGGTAACAGAAATCATTTCATAATAATCCCTCCCCATTTTAGGGACGATTATTTGTGATAAGATAGAAGGAGTCGGGAGGTGAATTTTTCACCTCCCGATTTCTCACGTTTAAAATATACACGGGTATAGCTCAATTGGTAGAGCACTGGTCTCCAAAACCAGGGGCTGGGAGTTCGAGTCTCTCTACCCGTGCAACAAAGTTTATTTGAAATGGATAAGATCAAGTTGTACCTGCGCGAAAGCTATAATGAGCTGGTTCACAAAGTGACCTGGCCTACTTGGCCAATGCTGCAGAGTAACACCATTCTCGTGATCGTTGCTTCCATCATTTTCGCCCTTCTAATCTTGGGTATGGACGCAGTGTCTAAGTTTGCTACCAACCTTATCTACGGTATCGGTTAATTTATATTATTCACGAGCACAATATTATGTCCGAGGAAAAAAAGTGGTACTCACTTCGGGTAATCAGCGGGAAAGAACGCAAGATTAAAGAACGCATCGAGTTAGAAATTCATCGCTCGAAGTGGGGAGATGCTGTAACCCAAGTATTGGTACCAACCGAGAAAGTATACAAGATCAGAAACGGCAAAAAAGTCATTTCTGAGCGTAACATTCTTCCTGGATATATTTTAGTAGAAGCAGTTCCTGGTCGTTTCTCAGGAGAGATCGTACAGGCAATCGCTAATATTCCAAACGTAATTCATTTTCTGGGCAAGACTAACCCAATTCCTATGCGGGAGTCCGAAGCTAATCGGATGCTGGGTAAAGTAGATGAGTCTCAGGATATGGGTGAATCACTGATCGAGCCATTCATCGTGGGTGAGACAGTGAAGATTATTGACGGTCCTTTCAGCGAGTTTGTTGGAGATATCCAAGAAGTGAACGAAGAGAAGAAGAAGCTGAAGGTGATTGTGAAAATTTTCGGTCGTGGTACCGAAGTGGAGTTGAATTTTATGCAGGTTGAAAAGACCTCTTAAATATTTTAATTAAAGACCTCTAGAGTACTTCTTCGTGGGTGCTGAGGTAGGAGATACAGTTGTGACGCTCAGGTTTCTACTTAGTAGAGACGCTTCCCAAAAGCTAAACAACCAACTATTTCCGAAAAGAAAATTGCAATGGCAAAGGAACTCGATACTTTCATCAAACTACAGGTTCGCGGCGGCTCAGCCAACCCGGCTCCTCCTGTTGGCCCAGCACTTGGTGCCAAGGGTGTGAACATCATGGAATTCTGTAAGCGTTTTAACGCTGCTACTCAGGATTCTCAGGGTAAGCTTCTTCCCGTGGTGATCTCTGTATACAAGGATAAGTCGTTCGACTTTATCATCAAGACTACCCCTGCAGCAGCACAGCTAATGGAAGCTGCTAAGCTTAAAAAGGGTAGTTCTGAACCTAACCGTGACAAGGTAGGATCTGTAACCTGGGATCAGGTTAAGGCTATCGCTGAAGATAAGATGGCTGACCTGAACGCTATGACTATTGACTCTGCAATGAAGATGATTGCAGGTACGGCTCGTAGTATGGGGGTAACCGTTGACGGTACTCCTCCTTGGGAGCAGAACTAATTAGACTTAATTCTTAAACAGTAGGGAGTCCTGAGAATTTTTCGGGACGTTACTACCTCAAATATTTTTCATGGCAAAGATCAGCAAAAAAAGAGCAGCGGCTGAGGCTAAGGTGGATTCCGCCAAGCTCTATGAGTTGGACGAAGCGATGGGTTTGATCAAGGAAGTTAACTTGACCAAATTTGATGCTTCGGTTGACGTGCACGTTCGCCTGGGAATCGATCCACGTAAAGCCGATCAGGCACTGCGTGGTACCGTCACCCTACCGCATGGTACTGGTAAGACAAAGCGCGTTGTGGTTTTCTGTACGCCTGATAAGGAAGCAGAAGCCAAAGAGGCGGGTGCCGACTACGTTGGCCTCGACGATTTGATCCAGAAGGTAACTGGTGGTTGGACAGATTTCGACGTAGTGGTAGCAATGCCACAAGTGATGGCCAAAATTGGTCGTCTTGGTCGTATCCTTGGTCCACGTGGTTTGATGCCTAACCCTAAGACGGGTACTGTAACACCAAACGTAGGTGCAGCAGTAGCTGACGTAAAAGGTGGTAAGATTTCCTTCCGGGTAGACAAATTTGGTATCATTCACTCTTCAATTGGCCGTGTGTCTTTCACTCCTGAGAAGTTGTCAGACAACGCTAATGAATTGCTAGGTACGCTATTGCGTATGAAGCCTTCATCAGCTAAGGGTATCTACATGAAGAGTGTAACTGTGGCTTCTACTATGAGCCCAGGTATCAAGATAGATCCAAAATCAATTCGTTAACTTCTAAAACAGGCAAATCATGACCAGAACAGAGAAAGTAGCTGCGGTAGAAGCGCTGAAGGAGAAGTTTTCGAACACTGAATTCTTCTACGTTACTGATGCGTCGACGCTCACCGTAGATCAAGTAAATAAACTGCGTGGCATGCTTTTCGAGAAAGGCATCGAAATGCAGGTTGTTAAAAATACACTGGCACGTAAAGCATTAGAAGCACTTCCAGAAGAGAATAATTATAGTGAATTGTTTGACTCTTTGACGGGTCCTACCGCTATCATGTTCACAGAAGTGGCTAACGCTCCAGCTCGTGTTATCAAAGAGTTTCGTGGTAAAGAAGAGCGCCCAATTTTGAAGGCGGCTTATATCGATACTGCGATCTATGCTGGAGATGACCAACTCGGCACCCTATCAGAGCTCAAGTCTAAGGAAGAGCTATTGGGCGATTTGTTGGGTCTACTCCAAGCTCCTATCCACAACGTTATGGGTGCATTGAACTCAGGTGGCAATACGCTATCTGGTCTTTTAAAGGCACTAGAAGAGCGCGAAGGATAAGAAATAGTGCTGCAAAGGCAGCATAAATTAATTCATCAATTTTTTGGCTTCCAAGCTGTTTGCGCACGATTATTTTAATCGTCCAACACTTACAAATAAATTTATCATGGCAGATCTTAAAGAGTTTGCAGAACAGTTAGTTAACCTTTCTATCAAAGAAGTGAATGAGTTGGCTACAATTATGGAGGAAGAGTACGGTATCAAGCCTGCTGCTGCTGCTGTTGCAGTTGCTGCTGGTCCTGGTGGTGCTGGCGGTGACGCTGGTGGTGCTGCTGAAAAGACCGACTTTGATGTAGTATTGACCTCTGGTGGTGCTGCAAAACTAAAGGTTGTAAAAGAAGTAAAGAACTTGCTAGGTCTAGGTCTTAAAGAGGCTAAGGAACTAGTTGACGGTGCTCCTTCAACAATCAAGGAAGGACTACCTAAGGAAGAAGCAGAAAGCATGAAGGCCGCTCTTGAGGAGGCTGGTGCTTCTGTTGAACTGAAGTAATTTACTTCCCGTTTTTGTACAGTAGCCAGGCTTTTCTTTGGGAAAAGTCTGGCCACTAAGTACACCGAGGCTTAGCTAGGGTGCATTCCTATGGCTAAGCCTATCGTCGTATAGAAAAATGCCGTCTAGGGAAACTTTTTTACGACAAAAGTTGTATAAACTAGTTGGCTTCGTTCAATCAATGGATTGAACACATGAGTTATGAGAAAACTGTTCCCGGAATTCCACAGCCCCATAACTCTATCAGTCTAGAAATCTAGCAAAATCATCCCGCCCCGGTGCAGGACCGGATAGGGTATAAAAAACGCAATTTGCACATGACGTCAAACGGCAAGCTGCTAAAGGCCGAAGAAGCACGCGTAAACTTCGGTAAAATCAAATTAGGCTCTCCTTCGCCCGATTTGCTCGAGATTCAGCTGCGTTCGTTTCAGGAATTTTTCCAGCTAGAAACGACCCCAGAGAATCGGATGAATGAGGGACTTTACAAAGTATTCCAGGAGAACTTCCCGATCACGGATGCCCGGAATATTTTCGTCCTTGAATTCTTAGATTATTTTGTTGACCCCCCACGTTACACCATTGATGAGTGTATCCAACGTGGTCTGACTTACAGCGTACCGCTGAAGGCGAAGCTCAAGTTGTCTTGTAATGACGAAGAGCACGTCGACTTCCAGACTATCGTTCAGGATGTATTCCTGGGTAACATTCCTTACATGACCCCCAAAGGTACCTTTGTAATCAACGGTGCAGAGCGGGTTATTGTATCTCAACTACACCGTTCACCTGGTGTATTCTTTGGTCAGTCTTTCCACCCGAATGGTACCAAGATTTACTCTGCGCGAGTAATTCCTTTCAAAGGTGCTTGGATGGAATTTGCTACTGATATCAATACGGTGATGTATGCATACATCGACCGTAAGAAGAAATTCCCAGTTACGACGCTTCTACGTGCGATCGGCTTCGACTCAGATAAAGCTATCCTAGATATCTTTGATCTGGCAGATGAAGTATCGGCTTCACGTGAAAGTCTAGAAGCATCCCTAGGCCGTAAGTTGGCGGCGCGGGTATTGCGTTCTTGGACGGAAGACTTCGTAGATGAGGATACTGGTGAGGTAGTAACCATTGAGCGGAACGAGATCATCCTCGAGCGGGATATCGTTCTGGACGAAGAGAATATCGAATTGATCCTAAACGCAGAGATGGATACCATCATCTTGCAGAAGGAGGAAATCGATATGGACTACTCCATCATCTATAATACACTTCAGAAGGATCCTTCTAGCTCTGAGCTAGAGGCCGTGCAGTACATCTACAAGCAGCTGCGTGGTACTGATCCACCAGATGAAGAAACAGCTCGTGGTATTATCGACAAGCTCTTCTTCTCTGATAAGCGTTACAACCTAGGTGAGGTAGGTCGCTATAAGATCAACCGTAAACTAGAGTTGGATACGCCAACAGAAGTACTTGTTCTCACGAAAGAGGATATCATTGCTATCGTTACTTACTTGGTAGCCTTGATGAACCAGAAAGCGGAGATTGACGATATCGACCACTTGTCTAATCGTCGTGTTCGTACCGTAGGTGAGCAGCTTTACGCTCAGTTCGGTGTAGGTCTAGCTCGTATGGCTCGTACGATCCGTGAGCGGATGAATGTACGTGACAACGAGGTATTCACTCCGGTTGATTTGATCAATGCGCGGACACTGTCCAGTGTGATCAACTCTTTCTTCGGTACCAGTCAGCTATCTCAGTTCCTGGATCAAACCAACCCACTGTCAGAAATCACGCACAAGCGTCGTATTTCAGCTCTGGGACCTGGTGGTCTGAGTCGTGAGCGTGCGGGCTTTGAGGTACGTGACGTACACTACAGTCACTATGGCCGTCTTTGTACGATTGAGACACCGGAAGGTCCGAACATTGGTCTGATCTCTACCTTGTGTGTACACGCCAAGGTGAATAAGATGGGCTTCCTCGAAACTCCATACCGTGCCGTTGAGGAGGGTAATGTAGTGATGAGCGGTGATCCTATCTACTTGTCAGCTGAGGGAGAGGATTACAAGCGTATTGCTCAGGCAAACGCCCCTGTAACCGAGAAAGGTGCCTTCGAAAGCGACCGTATTAAGTGTCGTGAGCATGGTGACTTCCCAGTATTGACACCAGAAGAAATCGAATACATGGACGTTGCACCTAACCAGATTGTGGGTGTATCTGCTTCTATGATTCCTTTCTTGGAGAACGATGACGCCAACCGTGCCTTGATGGGCTCTAACATGCAGCGTCAGGCAGTACCACTGATTCGTCCAAGCTCTCCTATTGTAGGAACAGGTTTGGAAGGTAAGGTAGCGCGTGACTCACGGATGTTGATCAATGCCGAAGGAGATGGTGTTGTTGACTACGTTGATGCAAACGAAATTGTAATTCGTTACGACCGTACTGACGAAGAGAAACTCGTTTCCTTCGAAGACAGTCGTAAGACCTATAAGCTCACCAAGTTCCTTCGTACTAACCAAGGTACTTGTGTGAACCTGAAGCCGATCGTACGCCGCGGTATGCGCGTAGTGAAAGGCCAGATTCTTTGTGACGGTTACGCTACTGAGAAGGGCGAATTGGCACTCGGACAAAACCTGAAAGTGGCCTTCATGCCTTGGAAGGGTTACAACTTCGAGGATGCCATCGTACTTTCTGAGCGTGTTGTACGTGAAGACATCTTTACCTCGCTACACATCGAGCACTTCGAAATGGATGTGCGTGATACCAAGCTAGGTGAAGAGGAATTGACGAATGATATTCCAAACGTGAGTGAGGAAGCTACCAAAGACCTAGACGAAAACGGTATTATCCGTGTTGGTGCCTGGGTTAAGGAAGGTGATATCCTCATTGGTAAGATCACACCTAAGGGTGAAAGTGATCCTACACCGGAAGAAAAACTGCTTCGTGCGATCTTCGGTGATAAGGCGGGTGATGTTAAAGATGCATCAATGAAAGCGCCACCATCATTGAAGGGCGTTATTATTAATAAGCAGCTTTTCGCACGTGCGAAGAAAGACCAGAAGCAGAAAGAACAGGAGAAAATCCAGTTGGCTAAGCTGGAGGATCAGCATAAGATTGCGTTGAATGAGCTGAAGACTATCCTGGTGGATAAGTTGAATGTTCTAATCGGCAACAACAAGACATCACAGGGTGTTAAGACCATCTACGGTGAGATGCTGATTCCAGAAGGTCAGAAGTTTAACCAGACGATCCTACGTGAGTTGGATTATACAACGGTTGACTATACTAACTGGACAGAAGATAAAGACAAGAACGCGCTGATTGCTCGCTTGCTGCACAACTATAGCATCAAGGTGAACGAGGAAATCGGTCGCCACAAGCGTGAGAAGTTCAACATCTCTATTGGTGACGAACTTCCTGCTGGCGTATTGAAGCTAGCAAAAGTATACCTGGCTAAGAAGCGTAAGCTGAAAGTAGGTGACAAGCTAGCGGGCCGCCACGGTAACAAGGGTATTGTATCGCGTATCGTACGTATGGAGGATATGCCGTTCCTAGAGGATGGTACTCCAGTAGATATCGTACTGAACCCACTAGGTGTACCTTCGCGGATGAACTTGGGACAGATCTTTGAAACAGTACTGGGATGGGCCGGTGAGAAGTTGGGCGTGAAATTCGCGACACCAATCTTCGACGGTGCTAGCCAGGATGAGATCGAGTCTTACATCCAGAAGGCAGACCTGCCATCCTTGGGTCAGACGTACCTGTTTGACGGTGAGACGGGAGACCGTTTCCACCAGCAAGCTACGGTAGGTGTGATCTACATGTTGAAACTATCTCACATGGTGGATGACAAGATGCACGCTCGTTCGATTGGACCATACTCGCTCATTACTCAGCAACCGCTGGGTGGTAAAGCGCAGTTTGGTGGTCAGCGTTTCGGTGAGATGGAGGTATGGGCACTGGAGGCCTTCGGAGCTAGTAGCATCCTACAGGAGTTGCTGACGCTGAAGTCTGACGATATCCAGGGTCGTGCCAAGGCTTACGAGGCGATCGTGAAAGGTGACAATCTACCTACGCCAAACATTCCAGAGTCATTTAACGTACTCATGCACGAATTGCGTGGTCTGGCTTTGGATATCAAGTTTGACTAGGATTGAGAAGTCCCACGTTTGCGCTGGCGGGCGCAAACATCCTGAATTTAATTAAATAGGTTTTTCAAAATCGTTCATATGCCATTCAAGAAGAATGATCCTATACAGAAGCAGAACTTCGACAACATCACCATCTGCTTGACGTCTCCGGATGATATTCTGGAACGTTCTTATGGTGAGGTGTTGAAGCCTGAGACCATCAACTACCGGTCGTACAAGCCGGAGCGTGATGGCCTTTTCTGCGAGCGGATTTTCGGCCCGGTGAAGGATTACGAGTGCTACTGTGGTAAGTACAAGCGTATCCGTTATAAGGGCATTGTTTGTGATCGCTGTGGAGTAGAGGTAACGGAGAAAAAGGTGCGGCGTGAGCGCATGGGGCACATCAAGTTGGTGGTGCCTGTTGTACATATTTGGTTTTTCAAATCCCTTCCTAACAAGATTGGTTATTTGCTAGGGTTCTCTTCGAAGAAGTTGGAGTCTATCATTTACTACGAGCGCTACGTTGTGATCCAGCCTGGTATCAAAGGCGAAGCAGGTATCGAAGTAAACCAACTGTTGACGGAAGAAGAATACTTGGATATCCTCGATACCTTACCAGCTGAGAATCAAATGCTGGATGAGGAAGATCCAAACAAGTTCATCGCTAAGATGGGCGCTGATGCCGTTCGCGATATGCTAATGCGGCTTAAACTGGACCAGTTGTCTTACGATCTTCGTCACCAGGCGAATACCGAGACCAGCCAGCAGCGTAAATCTGAGGCCCTTAAGCGCTTGCGCGTAGTAGAGGCTTTCCGCGATGCACAAACACGTGTGGAGAATCGCCCTGAGTGGACGATTATCCAATACCTACCAGTTGTTCCACCAGAGCTGCGTCCATTAGTACCACTTGATGGTGGTCGTTTCGCTAGTTCTGACTTGAACGACTTGTATCGCCGGGTGATTATCCGGAATAACCGTCTGAAGCGTCTATTGGAGATCAAGGCGCCAGAGGTAATCTTGCGTAATGAGAAGCGGATGCTTCAGGAGGCTGTTGACTCATTGTTCGACAACTCTCGTAAGTCTAATGCTGTAAAGGCAGAAGGTGGACGTGCCCTGAAGTCATTGAGTGATATTCTGAAAGGTAAGCAAGGTCGTTTCCGTCAGAACCTACTCGGTAAGCGTGTTGACTATTCTGGTCGTTCAGTGATCGTGGTAGGACCAACACTTTCCCTACACGAGTGTGGTATTCCTAAGGGAATGGCTGCTGAGCTATTCAAGCCTTTTGTGATCCGTAAGTTGATTGAGCGTGGTATCGTTAAGACGGTTAAGTCAGCTAAGAAATTGGTTGATCGCAAAGAGCCAATCATCTGGGAGATCCTGGAAAACATCTTGAAGGGACACCCTGTACTACTTAACCGGGCTCCGACGCTTCACCGTCTTTCTATTCAGGCCTTCCAGCCTAAATTGATTGAGGGTAAGGCAATTCAGCTTCACCCATTGGTATGTGGTGCTTTCAACGCCGACTTTGACGGTGACCAGATGGCGGTACACGTACCATTGAGCCAAGCCGCTATTCTTGAGGCGCAAGTTTTGATGTTGTCAGCGCACAACATGCTTAACCCGCAGAACGGTACTCCGGTTACCCTTCCTTCACAGGATATGGTATTGGGTCTGTACTACATCACCAAAGAGCGCAGCTCTACGGATGAGATCAAAGTGAAAGGCGAAGGCCGGGCATTCTACTCTGAAGAAGAGGTAATGATTGCCTACAACGAAGGTCAGCTTGACCTACACGCTAAGATCAAAGTACGGGCTCGGGTAGAAAACGAAGAAAAGGAACTCGTGCACAAGTTGATTGATACAACGACTGGACGAGTACTCTTCAATAAAGCAGTTCCTGAAATGGTTCCTTACATCAACGTACTGTTGACGAAGAAGAACTTGAAGAAGGTAATTGCCGACATCCTGGAGCGTACCGACTTTGGTGTGACTGCTACATTCCTTGACAAGATCAAGGACATGGGCTTTATGTGGGCCTTCAAAGGTGGTCTGTCCTTTAACTTAGGTGACTTGATTACGCCTTCTATCAAGCTTAACATGCTTGAGCAAGCGCAGTCAGAAGTTGACGAAGTGTGGGATAACTATAACATGGGTCTGATCACCAATAACGAGCGTTATAACCAGATCATCGATAAGTGGACATATGCGGATAACCGTATTACAGATACTTTGATGAAAGAGCTTTCTGTACACAAGCAAGGATTCAACTCTGTGTACATGATGCTTGACTCTGGTGCACGTGGTTCTAAGCAGCAGATTAAGCAGTTGTGTGGATTGCGTGGTCTGATGGCTAAGCCGAAGAAATCTGGTGATGCTGGAGGTGCGGTTATCGAAAACCCGATCCTTTCGAACTTCGTTGACGGTTTGTCTGTACTCGAGTACTTTATCTCTACGCACGGTGCTCGTAAGGGTCTTGCCGATACGGCCTTGAAGACTGCGGATGCGGGTTACTTGACTCGTCGTCTGGTAGATGTTTCTCAGGACGTAGTAGTAATGGAAGAAGACTGTAGCACACTACGTGGCCTGGAAACAAGTGCTCTGAAAGATAACGAGAAGGTAATCGAAGCTTTGACTTCTCGTATCGAAGGACGCTATACGCTGGAAGATATCAAGCACCCAGTAACGGATGACTTGATTCTTGCAGCTGGAGAATACATTGACGCTAGAACTGCTCGTTACATCGAGGAGGAGGGTGTTGAGACCGTATATATCCGCTCTGTACTCACTTGTGAGACGAAGCGTGGTGTATGTGCTAAGTGTTACGGTAAGAACCTGGCTACTGGCCGGATCGCGGAGAAAGGTGATGCTGTCGGTATCATTGCTGCTCAGTCGATTGGTGAACCGGGTACACAGCTTACGCTTCGTACGTTCCACGTAGGTGGTATCGCAAGTGTAAGTAAGACAGAGTCTGAGTTGACCTCTAAGTTCGACGCTAAGCTTGAGTTTGACGGTATCCGCGTAACGGAGAACGTTGACGAAGCAGGTAACAAAGTGAACGTAGTACTTTCACGTACTGGTGAGGTTCGCTTCCTTGATGCAGAGACAGGTCGTCAGTATGGTTCTAGCCATATTCCTTACGGTGCCGTATTGGGCGTGAAGGATGGCCAGAAAGTGAAGAAGGGTGACTTGATCTGTGAGTGGGATCCGTTTAACGCAGTGATTATCTCTGAATTTGGCGGTGTCGCTAAGTTCGAAGATATCGAGGAAGGTGTTACTTTCCGTATCGAGCGTGATGATCAAACGGGTTACGCAGAGAAAGTAATCATTGACTCTAAGAAGAAGCGTAAGATTCCTACCATCAAGATCTTGAGTAAGACAGGAGAGGAGCTACGTTCTTATAACCTACCTGTAGGTTCATACATCTCAATCGAAGATGGCCAGGAAGTAATTTCTGGTGAGAAGATCGTTAAGATCCCTCGTCAGATGGGTAAGATTGCAGATATTACCGGTGGTCTTCCACGGGTAACTGAGCTGTTCGAGGCTCGTAATCCTTCTAACCCAGCTGTGGTTTCTGAGATTGATGGTGTAGTTGCCTTCAGTCCTAAGATCAAGCGTGGCAACCGTGAGGTTATCGTTACGGCTAAGGATGGTCAGCGTCGTAAGTACCTGATTAACCTATCGAAGCACATCCTAGTTCAGGAAGGTGACTTCGTACGGGCCGGTACGCAGTTGTCTGATGGTGCTATTGCACCTCGCGATATCCTGAATATCAAAGGACCATTCGCGGTACAGACTTACCTGGTTAATGGTGTACAGGAAGTATATCGTTCACAGGGTATTACCATCAACAACAAGCACATTGAGGTTATCGTGCGTCAGATGATGCGCCGCCTACAAATTGAGGATGCTGGTGATACATCATTCTTGGAGGGCGAAGCTGTTGAGCGTTACGATTTCCTAGAAATGAATGACTGGGTATACGATAAGAAAGTGATCACTGATTCAGGTGAATCAACCAAACTACGTGCTGGTCAGTTGGTGACACTACGCCAGTTGCGTGAGGAGAACTCTTATCTGAAGCGCAGTGATAAGACGCTAGTTCAGTATCGTGATGCGATGCCTGCTACGTCTAGCCCAATCCTACAGGGTATTACCAAATCTTCTCTAGGTACGGTGAGCTGGATTTCAGCTGCGTCGTTCCAGGAAACGACCAAGGTATTGAGTACTGCGGCTATTGGTGCTAAGCGGGATCAATTATTGGGTCTGAAGGAGAACGTAATTGTTGGTAAGAAAATCCCTGCAGGTACAGGAATGCGCGAGTACGACCGTCTATTTGTAACGACTAAAGAAGCCCAAGATGCTTGGGAAGCACGTCGTGCAGAGATGGAAGAGCTCGAAGACTACTAGGAGATTGATTTTTAATAGGTAGGTATGTAGGTATTCTGCCTATTGAAACATAGAAACAATTGGCCCCAAATCTTGCTTTAGCAAGGTTTGGGGCCTTTGTGATTTTCAAAAAGAGAGTAGATATTCTTTAGTGTACTGATATGAAACAATTTTATGATGGACGTTGACAAAAATTATTTAAGATAAAAAGATTTGTTTATCTTATTTAAGTAATAAACCTGTACATTTGGTAACAAGCACCCACTCAGGCTGGAGGCCGGCCTTAGCCGGATTGACATTCGAGAGCTATGTTCTTCTAATAAAATGTATTCGTTATGATTAACCAACGAAATTCCTTCCTCCTACTGATTGTCAGCATCTTCCTTGTTGCTTGTACAGCGCCAAATACCGAAAATACTGGTGCTGAAGAAAGCAGCATTGACCAGGCCCAATTAGCAGGACAGTCAGGAGTGCAAGATGATGTCTCCGAGCAAAATATCTTACAAATTGCCTTAGGTTCTCCTGATCATTCTACACTGGTGGCAGGTGTAAAGGCAGCCGGTTTGCAAGATGTACTCACTAATGCGGGACCACTTACCGTTTTTGCACCTACCAATTCTGCTTTTGAGCAATTACCAGAAGGCACCTTAGATGATCTACTAAAGCCAGAGAATAAGGCTACACTAGCTAATATTATCACGTTTCATGCTGCTCCCGGTAGCTATACTGGTGATAATATAAAAGGCGTTATGGGAATTGGTCAAGCCACCGGAGATCGCGTCGAAGTTGTGGTAAAAGACGGTGTCACCTACGTCAATGATGCTCAGGTAATAGGCACAGTAAAGGCATCGAATGGATATGTACACATCATTGATAAAGTACTATTACCTCCTTCTTAGATTGGAATTAGTTGACGCCTAGAAGAAAAGCCAGTTGGTCTCTCCAGCTGGCTTTTTTCGTTATTGGATTGCGCGAGTACTAGTATGTGTTTGTGCGATCCAAGATGATTACTATCTTACTTGTTTATTGGCAAACTGATGTATGTCTAGAGGTACTAGTTGCCATTTTACTGCCTTCTTAGTGATTGACCTAATCTATGCGTTAATATGTTCAGCAATTCTTGCAAGTATGCCATTCGAGCAGTCTTATACTTGGCAACACATACCGATGAAGAAAAGAAAGTAAAGGTGGAGGATATTGCTGAAGCTCTGGATATTCCGAAGCATTTTCTGGCAAAGCTCTTAATGCAATTAACCAAACATCAAATCATCTCTTCTTTAAAGGGAAGGAATGGTGGGTTCTATCTGACGAAACAGGATCGCTCTAAAACTCTACTCAATGTCATAGAGGCCATTGACGGCTTGAGTAAAATGCGAGAGTGTGTACTGGGCCTTGATAACTGTTCTGATGAACGGCCGTGCCCGTATCACTTTGCAGTAGGGGAATTCAAGACTAAATTCTATGATCAGCTCCGGGATGAAACAATCCAGATGTGTGCGGAGCGGATTGATGAATGGGAGTTGAAACTGATTAATACGCCATAATGTGTATGCGTTTTATGCCTATTTAATCAAGAAGTGGACCCAACGATATCGACTATTTCAACGGTCTTTACCAGCTGAGGATTAAGACTTGTTGATCAAAACTATGACTACGCATGAAAAGTGTAAAGACCATTCTCCTAACGCTATATTTTTTCCTTGGTATCCTGGTTCCTTCTTGTGAGCTTGTCGATCCAGGGCTGGATTGTAATTGTGGTAATTATCGTTTCTTCGATGTAACTGACATTACCATAGATCCAGTATCAGACTTTGACTCACAAACGCGGATTCAGTCCAATCAACAGGTTACCCTGGTTGAGTTTGCTGGCTTTCATGTAGATTATATTGCGGACTATCATGCTAGCTTACAACCCAAGAATGATTGGTCATTTACACTAATGGCCCCAGCTTACGGCTGTAGTTGCTTGACTGGATGGGAAGGTTCAAAAGAAGAAGAATTAATAGACTTCACCGTTACTACTATCAATGATTTCGATGATGATCATCTCGCAGGTAGTAGCATCAATGACCTGTTGCGGCATGAGGGCAGTTTCTGGGAACAGAATAGCCAACCTTTAACGGAGTTCCTCGATGAGGAAAAAGTAGGTAAGCTACGCTTTGAAGATATGAACCTAGGTCTAAACCAAGCTCCTGTATTAGATTCCAACTTCCAAGTACAAGTACGAATGGAGCTGTCAACCGGGGAGGTATTTGAGGTGACCAGTGCTGCGATTGTTTTGTTACCTTAGTATTGAATAATGATTTTCGATACATCAGGATACCCAACAATTGCACTGGCGTAAGTCCTTAACCATACCCTATGAAACGCCTTGAGATTACTCCTAGCTCATTTGAACTCAATATCAGATATCGGTGGTTTAGCCCAATAGCGTTCTTCCTACTGTTTTTTTGCCTTTTCTGGGATGGCTTTCTTGTCTTTTGGTATGGTATCGGTTTAGCGACGGGTGATATGCCTGCCGTATTCTTTCTGTTTCCACTGATTCATGTAGCGGTAGGGATTGGCTTGACTTACTATACCATCTGCTTGTTTGTAAACCGAAGTTACATTAGCGCTTCACAGCGTATGCTCACCGTTCGGCATGGGCCGCTACCTTGGCCAAGAGGTAATAAAGAGATTCAGGTATCTGACCTGCAACAGCTTTTCGTGGAGGAGAAAACCGGGAATAAGGGGAGTAAATACCACATTTTCCGTGCGATGCTCAAGAATGGCGAAAAGCTCACAATTCTAGGAAATATCAACGCGCCAGCAGAAACGCTCCTAGAGTTAGAGCGGGCGATCGAAGATTATGTAGGAATCATTGATGCCCCAGTTGTTGGAGAAATGCAAGGCGTAGCCAAGGCACGTAGAGGAGCTGGTTCAGATATCCCTAGCTCACCGCGTCCTGCTCCCGCTCCTGGTTATTCAGGGCGTCCTGGCATTGAAATGGCCAGTGTTGGTGACTTCATTACTTATGAAAGTCGAACCTTTGAGGTTTCGTATGTGAGTACCTACGATTGGAATGACGGTAATATTGATCGACTACTCCAATTAGCTGCTGCCGATGGTAAGCATGCTCTACTCTACATCCACCAGGACAAAGGCCTCTTCAAGACCTACCTCGAAGTAGAATTCACTAGGGCACAGCAGATGGCCCTGGAATTCAAAAGTCGCCCTGCCCCTAAGACACTGGATTATCAAAGAGCACATTATGAACTTCATCGGCAAGAAGTAGGGAACCAATACATTCCCCGTCGAGCAGAGGGTATACCAGTGGAGCAGTGGATCTACTTTAATGAGCGAGGGGATGAGTACCTACGAATCTTAGATCACCAAGGTATGGAGACCATCTATTTTGGACAGGAGGAGGTACCCGCTGCTTTTAGTGTTTTAAAACCATAGTGGATGAAGAAACTACTGGAACGGCATCTTATTCACCATTCGATTTGTCCTCCAGAATATGTTTGGCGAGAACATTATTAAAGGTGCTACTGTAATGTACCAAATCGACAAAGCAAGTATCACAGCCATTGGCGGTATTAGAGAGATCTCGAAAATGGGGTAGAGCTCCGGACTGAATACTGTCGCGAATCAACTGTTGCGTCAATTGCAAGAGATCATAACAGGCCCATTGTTCTTGGTAAGCTTCAAAGTCAGTAATAAAAGGGTTGTGCTCGTTTAAGGGTAGTGCACCAGATGTAAGGCTGGGTAGCTGA
>CAJXOS010000089.1 GCA_913057725.1 uncultured Lewinella sp. | reverse complement strand
TCTACGTCTTTTTTAGCCCTTGATTCGCGTAAGACATGTAAGGACATTGAAGAGCTTTCTAATATGTCCTTACATGCCTTATATGGTCAACAAGTAGCTTCTACAGACTACCAGCGATAGTTTGCAAGAAATTAATTGAAACAGATCTATCGAAGCCCGTACAGGATATAAATGGGGGGCTAATTAGATTTTTGAACCACCTAAGTCACCGAAGGGCACCTAAGCTTTACACTCCTAGGGTGTCCTTGGGAGTCTTAGGTGGTTTAAAATAAACCGCTCCTACCATGGCAAGTCACGATAACCTTCAGTAACAAAAGCACGCTGCCCTTCTCTTGCTATGTTGCTTACATTAAAATTGAGTAAGATGCCTTTTGGAACGTTCAGAAGTTTGAGGTAGGTTAATACTTGAGCTTCATGAACTGGTAAAATCGTTTCAACTGCCTTTAGCTCAACTACTAGGGCATTTTCAATAAAGAAATCACATCTAAGCGCGGCTTCAATTTCTACCCCTTTATAATTTACAGGGACACTCATTTCACTAGAAAAAGCAATTCCCCTCAATAGCAATTCTCGAGCCATACATCGTTGATACACACTTTCCAATAGTCCGGGCCCAATCTCACGATGTACCTCAATTGCGGCGCCCGTCACCTCATAGATTAGATGTTTTATCCTAGACTTTGTTAGTTTCATTCTAGTCTTTATTGTGATCACTTATAAAGTCCCTACATGTATAAGCACAAATCGACTAGATTGTGACCACTACTCAAAATCTTCCGCCAAGACCCACTCCCCTTCTCTACCGCCTAGATAGACTTCCTCCAGTTCCAGCAGGCCTTCAAAACGGAAATCCAGCGCGCGGATAAAACGATCAGGTACCTGCCCAGGGCTCTGCCCGGCAACGGCTCCATTTATGCGAACAGTGACCTGGCCACGAACAGCCTCAATCTCCAGCTCCACCGTTTCCGAAAAGTCGACGCCGAAGGCGGAAAGATCATGCTGATCACCAGGCCAGAAATACTGCATTAAGCGAAAGCTGGCGGCGGAAACACAACCAGGGTTTACAAGCGGAATTTTCAGGATTCCTCCTTCCGCCAAAATGTATGCGAAGGTTTGCTGACAGGCAACACTGCCCTCACTGTAAGTGTGCTGTAGCCGAGCCCGGTAAAAGAAATTGTCTGTCTTAAGTTGCTCAAAATCTTGTGATATACCTATCCGACTAATCGGTGCCTGCGGTTGCATTTTGATTCCCTTCTCGGCAAGGGCTTCTTGGGTTAGTTGCAGTTTGCCGCCAGCCCTCAGTTCATCCGCTTCAAAGTAAACCGGCACAGGCTCCTTGGCCACAGCAGCAAACCATCCTTCCGACATAATGTGTATATCATGCTCCTTCACCACATTTCCACCAATCAGCAGTTTGGCTTGAAAGTATCCTGGGTAGAAGTAGATGGAAGTATGCTGCTTCTGACCCTTTGGTAATCTCTTGCGCAGACGGCTATCCCACGACTGCTGTACTTCTACAGAATCGAATGGAGATTTCGTGGCGTCAATATCAAAGATGACGGAGTTGGGAAGACCAACGCTACGTACGGTTGCACTAGAGAAATGAAAATCATCCGGATTGAACTGCGGTTCGTTTTCCAAACTGGGGAATAACAGCAGAAGTATCACAATCGCACCTCCAATAGCGGCGAATTGCCCCCAGCGATTCCAGTTGATTTCAAAAGATTTCGGTTTTGAAACGACCTGTTGCTGTTGCTGGTTGATCGTTCCAGCGTACTGTCGCCAGCTCTCATGCCCCAGGAATTGAGCAAGAACATCTAGCGTATTGGTAGTCGGTTTGCTTTCATAGTTCACCTTACCCCACACGCGCTTAAGCGTCACGTAGCTCAATGATTGCCCGGTCTCTTCTAATACCTGATCGCTAAGGCGCAGAAAGTCTTGGTGAGTCCAACCACTTGATGGCCCCCAGTTGAGCTTAGCCTCAATAGCTTCCAGGCAGTTTTTTAATTCAGTCTGATGATTCAACATGCTAGAACAAAAATAAGCTTCTACTACTAGTTTTCCGTGTTTGTGCCAACTTGTACCAACTTGTACAAGGCTTGTATTGCCGGTATTCGCCGCAGCGACGTCCTTTGTTTCAGTATGTGTAAAGTTTGTTTGCACGGGGCGGTAGTCAAAATCACCCGACTGCCCGCCCCGGCAAACCCAAATTCAATTAAGATGTATCTAAAGACTCGCTTCCACCTAATTACTTTACTTGCCCTCTTTGCTATCAGCTCCTACGCGCAAAACACGGTTCCCTTCGATACGACAAATTGGAACGTTCAAGGCAACTTCCACCAGTTTACGGTCTACCAAGGCCAGCAGGCACTCACCCTAGAAGGAGCAGTAGCCCAATTGAAGGGTGTAGAATTCCAAGACGGAATAGTAGAATGGGATATGGCCTTCACGCCAAACCGTGGCTTTTCTGGCTTGCGATTTCGCATGATCGACGAGGCCAATAGTGAAGAGTTCTACCTAAGGCCGCACCAATCCGGAAACCCCGATGCTAACCAATATTGTCCGGTAGACAACACCCTGGCCAGCTGGCAGCTCTATCATGGCGAAGCCTATTCCGCAGTGATAAATTACCCGTTCCATGAATGGTTTCATGTGAAGATGGTCATTTCTGGAAGTCGTGCAGAAGTGTATATCAAAGATATGGACAAGCCGCTCTTACATATCCCCGAGCTGAAGCACACACCCACCGCTGGAGGGCTATACCTCTACGCCGCACGTACACCGGTGTATTTTGCCAATTTCTCCTACCAGGCAATGGACAACAATCCACCAAAATTGGTTAACCCTGCACCTGAGGCCGCACTACCCGACCCCGCAACCATCAAGCAATGGGAAGTATCTCAGGGTTTCCATGAGTCGGAGTTGGACGGCATTACCGATTTATCCGATTGGAATATGGACATGAGCTGGCAAACACTACAGACAGAAGTGAGTGGCCTGGGTAACATCGCTACCGTAACGCCCTTCCAACGAGAAACTTCCAATACTGTATTTGTACGCTATACCATAGACGCCACCCAAAAACACACTAAAGCGCTACAGTTTGGTTTCAGTGATCGAGCTCGGGTGTTCTTGAACGGCCAACTTATGTTTTCTGGTAATGATGGTTTCCGAACGCGTGATTATCGCTACCTCGGCACCATTGGCTATCATGATACCGTGTACCTCCCGCTCAAGAAAGGGAAGAATGAACTTTGGATAGCAGTCTCTGAAAACTTCGGCGGTTGGGCTATTCAGGGTAGGTGGATAGACTTGGAAGGGATCACTACGCAATAAGAGGAAAGCCTGGTATAATTGAAAAGAGGTGTTGTATCTACAACACCTCTTTTCCTTGGTCTAGCAATCTAATCTCTACTCCTATGTCAATGGAGCATAGGTCATTAGGCCACAAATCAACGCACTTACAATTGTAAGCGTAATGGCCCAATATCCGAAGTGGATTAGCACGTACTTCCATCCACGGCGCTCAAAATTGGCGATAATGCCAATTACAGGTAGCACCAGGAAAATGGAGTTGAGAAAACCGTGTAGAGCACCATGGCTAAATGACATATGTCGATCGCCATATTTGCCCATGAATTCTACCATATCTGCTCTTACAGCACTCCCTGCTTCCATTGCTTCCGGAAACATCAATGACATGACAGCTGACTGGTGAAATACTAAAGGCGTTTGCGCAAAGCAGAATATAAAAGACAAGAGGTATGCTAACCCCATAATTTTAGCCATGTTACCTCCCTGCATAGATTCCATGGTAAAACCATTGGTATTCATCCAGGCCTTTCCTACCACTGCAGGATGATAATAGGCCGCCCCAACAATCATAGGGACCAGCGCTATTATAAAGTACATGTAAAAGTTAGTCGGAAACATAATCAAGTATTAAATGGGTGGATAAGTTGTTTGAGCTCTCGCAAGCAACAAACAAATTATTGATTAAATTTAATACTTGCAACTAAATCAGCACTTTATCACATCATAGCCTTGACCGTATTCCGTCCAAGTTGGTACATGTGGACCTCATCTGGACCATCAGCAATTCGGATAATTCGTGCATAGGCAAAGAAGCCTGGTAGCGGTGTGTCGCTGCATACGCCCATACCACCGTGTGCCTGAATAGCTCGGTCTACAACCGTCTGCGCCATCTGAGGCGCCACAATCTTGATCATGCTAATTAGATCCTTCGCCACCTTGTTACCGTGTCGATCCATCTTATCTGCGGCAGAGAGCGTTAGTAAGCGCGCTTGCTCAATCTCGCAGCGAGAACGCGCGATATCTTGTCGGATACTGGAAAAGTCTTTAATCGTACGCCCAAATGCCTGCCGGCTAGCCACACGCTGACACATCAACTCTAAACTTCTTTGAGCAGCACCGATCAAGCGCATACAGTGATGAATCCGACCTGGGCCCAGTCGCCCTTGTGCAATTTCAAAACCACGGCCTTCGCCTAATAAGATATTACTCTTCGGCACGCGTACATTTTCGAGCAAGATTTCAGCATGTCCTTCTGGAGCATCATAGGAGCCGAATACATTCAATGGTCGAACGATTTTCAAGCCTGGTGTATCCATTGGCACCAGAATCATACTTTGCTGGATATGTCGCTGGGCATTAGCATCTGTTTTGCCCATTACAATGGCCACCTTACAATTGGGGTGCATGGCTCCAGAAGACCACCACTTGCGACCATTAATGACGTACTCGTCACCCTCGGCTCTAATCGAAGTCTCGATATTAGTCGCATCAGAGGAGGCCACATCTGGTTCAGTCATCAGAAAGGCAGAACGGATCGTACCATTCATCAAAGGTTCTAGCCACTGCTTCTGCTGCTGTGCGTTGCCATATTTGGCTAATACTTCCATATTGCCCGTATCCGGCGCACTGCAGTTGAAAATCTCCGAAGCCCATTTGCAACGGCCCATTAGCTCGGCTAGCGGGGCATATTCTAGATTGCTAAGCCCTGGGCTTAACTCACCGTATTCCTTCGGCAAGAAGAGGTTCCAAAGGCCGGCAGATTTAGCCAGCTCCTTTAGTTCTTCAATCTTAGGATGAACAGTCCAGAAGTTTTCAGGAATGGTGTAGTAGGCATTCAACTCCTGCTCTACCGGATAGATGTACCGATCCATGAAGTCCTGTACTTGCTGGATGAGTCCCTTTACTTTATCTGTATATTCAAAGTTCATTGATTCGTTTTTGTAAAACTTGTCTGAAAAGTTTATCGTCTTGTCAATTAACCAGCAATCAGATATCCTCCGTCAGCTGCGTATACACCACCGGTCATGTAAGAGCCGGCATCAGAAGCCAGAAGTAGAGCTAGTCCAGTCATTTCTTCCGGCATTGCCATGCGTCCAGCAGGGATGTGATTTTCCAATTGATTAAGTAATTTTTCATTTTGCCATAGCGCGGCACTCAGTTTCGTCTTCACCAAACCCGGGCAAATTACATTGGAGCGGATGCCAAACTTGCCCCATTCCTTGGCCTGATTTTTACTGAGCATCAAAACAGCGGCCTTGCTTACACTGTACAGCCCCAAGCCAAAGCCAGGATGTAGGCCTTCGACAGAGCTAACGTTGATTACCGAACCACCACCATCTTTAAGATAGGGCAAGCACAAATTTGACAGGTGCCACGGTGCTTTTACATTGATGTCCATAATCTTATCGAAAACGGTTTCTTCCGCCTCTTCAATAGGGCCAAATACGGGATTAATGGCCGCATTATTGACCAGTACGTCGATTCTACCATAGGTCTCAACCGTCTTTTCCACGAGCTGCTGACGTTGGGCTTGATCCCCGACGTGGCAAGCAATACCAATAGCCTCCAGGCCTTTTTCTTTCAGCGCGGCGGCTACTTCATCCACTGCCTCCTGCTTGCGACTACTAATGACAACCTTAGCGCCGCATTCGGCCATTGCTTCGGCCATCGCAAGCCCAATTCCTTTACTAGACCCGGTGATGATTGCTACCTTACCCGTGAGGTCAAATCTGGACATACAAATACTGATTTTTGGTGGACGGTGAAGATAAGCGAAATTTCGCTGAATTCTTGAAGGCAATGTTCCTCCTCAAAACGTTAAATACATGCGGGATAGGGGGAAGACCTCAACCTGAGCATCATTAATAGTGTTCCAAGCCTATAAATCCTAAGAACCCCCAAAAAATCAAACTTGAAATGATCCTTAATCAGAAGCGCGTTCTTTGGATGATGCTTGCACTTTGCCTGTCTGGCAGTAGCTTGCAAGCACAAGCATTTGTGGAACGTATCTCTAAGTTTTTTGAGTTTCCCATTGGTAAACGACAGGACTCTACCCAGTTTGAGAGTAAGATGGTATTAGCCCCTGTGGCCCAATACGAACCTGCCACCAGCTTAGGCCTTGGTATTGGTGGTAAAATACTCTTCAAACCTCGCGGAGTAGGAGCAGACACCCGTACCTCTAATATTCCTTTTTCTTTCACTTATACCTTAAGGAATCAGGTCATCTTCTCCTCCGGTTATACGGTCTTCTTTGATCACGAAAAGTACCTATTGAAAGGGACGCTGGAATTTTCTCAATTTCCTTTGAAATACTTTGGCATTGGTAATAACACGCTGGAAGTGAATAGCCAGGAGATTACTTATACCAATTTCCTTTTTGAGCCATTGCTATTACGTAAGATCAGGCCCGGGCTTTTCCTCGGTGGTGGTGTTCGTTACAATACCTATCGCGGTGTGAAACTCAATGAAGACCATGGCGATACCCCCGCAGGAACACCACTACAGGACGAACTAGGTTCTACATCCTTAGGAGTGGAACTGGCAATCACAGTTGATAATCGGGATAATGTACTGAACGCCAGTGATGGAATATTCGCTGAATTCACACATGGTCTCTATAATGAGGCTATCGGAAGTACGCATGATTTCATGCTTACCAAACTAGATTACCGACAGTACTTCAAAGTCTGGGATCAACGACCAGATATTCTGGCATTCCAATTTTACTCCAGGTTAGCCTGGAACGGCACCCCTCCCTTAGAGCTTTCAGCATTAGGAGGTCCGGAGATTATGCGGGGCTTTCAGGAAGGGCGATTCCGCGATAGCTATGCGTTCTTCACACAAGCGGAATATCGCTGGCAAGCGCTAGACCGTATTGGCTTTGTGTTTTTCGCTGGTGCCGGTGAAGTAAGCTCAGAATTAGATGAACTCAGCTTCGGCGATCTAAAGTATTCGCTGGGTACCGGGATACGCATCACAGTTGTGAAATCTGAAAACCTCAACATTCGCTTCGATTATGCCTATGGCTTAGGCACGGAAAGTGACCGGAATTTCTATTTGGGTATTGCCGAAAGTTTCTAAGAACCTTCTCGAACGCTGGAGATCCAGAGATAATCGTAAACGGAAGGATCATAGGCTCCTCCTACCGCAGAAGTACTGTGGTTGATCTGAATGTAATCATGATCGCGGAAGAAGGCCGGACGATTGGGGCCTGTTAGGCGGATGCCGAACAAGTAAATATCCCCTCTGCACTGGTTAATTTCTGGCAGGGCAGTCAGTGTCTCTTCTTTGAGCGTGATGAGTTCTTGCATTACTGCTCCCATCAAAGCTGCATAACCAATACAGTGGGCCTCCCCTAATGACCAAACTCGATCGGGGTGAGATTCTTTAGCCGAAGGGCGAAAATGCAAGTTTTCCGCGGTAATGGACTGTGAGAAATCTATCAGCGCTTGAACGTCATTCTCAGGCAGCTCAACTGCTGCTTGCTGCAGCATGTGTTTTAAAGCTGGATCTTGAATACTGGGGATATGCACGTCCTGCGTACACTCGTAGCGTACACAAAGACGAAAGATCGCACCACGCAAAAGAAACAGCAGCAGTACCACTAACAGATACCGTAGCCATTTACTCCTCAAGAATGATTGTGGATAATTGGAATCCAAGATGAGTGAGATTGCTCTCCCTTAGCGCATCTTTGGACGACGGCGTTTGCCTTTTCCGCCTCCCATGCCATGGGCACCACGGCCTTGACGCATAGCGGCTTTCATCTGACCACTTTGATTCATGGCAAGTTCCAACTGACGAAATTGATCCTTCAATGGGCCTTCTGAAATCTTCAGACCTTTTGCCTTTTTGAAGTGAATGCGCGCTTCCTTCACGCGGCCTTTGCTCAACGCAATCTGGGCCAACTGAATCTGTAGCATCGCTTTTTCGTTGTCGGTTGGTACTTCTACCTCTTCTGCCATTTTCAAGTAGCGCTCTCCTTCTGCTACGTCCTTGCGTGAAATAGCAATAGAGCCTTTCAGCATGTAGTAGTAGGCTTTATTCGTCGAGTAAAGCAACTTCGGACTTGGCGTCAGGTTGAGCAAACGCTCTGCCTTATCAAAATCAGAATCTTGCAAAGCTTGCGCTGCTGGGCCAACCGTACCCAAGAAAACCAGCCCTAGCAGTAATATCACCCCTACGAGCACAAAGAAGAAACCATACCAGAATCCATAAGTTGCCCACAGCGCCGCACCACCACCAATGCCTAGTACAATCAGTGCTAATCGAATATAGGGAGGAATGATAAACATATATGTCCGCTTTTATTTAGCCGCAAAAATAAGGTATATAGCTTAAACAAGCCGAGGCGAGACAGTATAAAACTGCTCGCCTCGGGTTTCAGTTGGTAAGAATTGGGGTATATAACGAATCGTTCGTCAGCGTTTTCTATTGAAGAACAATATCCTTCTCTTCGACCATCTTACGGATATTGATCAAAGCGTAGCGCATACGGCCTAGTGCAGTATTGATGCTTACGCGGGTGAGCTTCGCAATTTCTTTAAAGCTCATATCAGCATAGTGGCGTAGGATTACAACCTCGCGTTGCTCTGGAGGAAGCATATCTACTAAGTTGCGCACTTTCTGATGAGTCTGGCTGCGGATAATGTTTTGCTCCGCGTTCAGGTCATGTGACTTCAATACATCGAAAATATCGAAAGTCTCGGTCGGTGAAAGTTGTGGACGACGCTTGTTGCGACGGAAATGATCAACACACATGTTGTAAGCAATACGCATGGCCCACTGTAGGAATTTACCCTCGTGGTTGTATTTGCCTTTACGCAAAGTGTCGATGATCTTGATGAAAACTTCTTGGAAAATATCTTCAGCTAAGGACTGATCCTTAACGAACAGATAGATAGAAGTATAGATCTTTTGCTGATGACGGTTGAGCAGTTCTTCAAAGGCGCGCTCATTTCCTTCCAAATAACAAGCAATAAGTTGCTGGTCGTTTAATGCTGTAACTTGCATGACGTAACGATTTAGCTATAAAATGGGATTACAACAATCTTAAATTGTTGCTAAACGTTAAGTGTAGAAGTTACGAGCTATAGAAATGATTTGATTAGAAAAATCGCAAACTGCTCCGTAGTGGAGATGGCTCAAATATAAGCGGATCGATTCCAAACAACCAAGTATTGGTCGAATTTTTTTCGTCTCTTAACGGTTTTTAACGCATAACCGCCTAATTTTCAGTGTTTGGAAACAATAATCTTTTGTGAGCCATTCCCACCTGTTCTACGGAGATTATCCTACAACTTCACTACTTTGCCAATAAATGTTTGCCCATCTACTTCCAATTGGCACAGATAGACACCCGGCAGCAAGTCTCCCAAATCCATCAATTGTACTGTTTCAAGTAGCCGTATTCCGACCTGTTGCCATACCACTTGTCCCCATACGTTGATCAATTTTACGGTAGCTGTTTCACCTCGCAATTCATCTGGCGTACGGAAGTTCAACTGATCGGTAAATGGACTTGGGAATAGGTCTAAATCTCCGGCGATTTCTAGTTCATCTACCTCTGTAGGATTGTTGTCTTCGAAGCTGCTAAACTCAATATCAACGACGCCATAACACACGCTCAGACTATCAATATCTGCCTGGATCAGCTGTTGTGTTTCAAAATCTGCGGTGTAATAGTCCAACTGCAGTGCATCGATTTTCTGTTTGGCCCAGATCTTGGGCAAGAACGAGAAGGCGAGATTCGCCGTATCTGCTAAGTCCACTTCAAAATCATAAGTCACCGGCACATTAAATGCCTGACCCGTGATATGTACATTAATGGTTACAGGCTCCTCATAACGCCCCGATACGATAAGTTGCTGTCCTTGATAAAGATTAGGGAAAGGGAAGGGATACACCTCCGTAATCACATCTGGACTGAAAGACACCTCCGTGTTGAGCAGGACTGGATTGTTAATTGACAAGAAAAAAGTGGTCAAGTCGCTCTCCAGGTTTTCAGGTTCGATGAAGTTCACCAAACCATTGTTTTGCTGTGCCAGTAAGGTTAATAGTGCTTCGTTCACACTCTGGCCCACACCAAAGGTGAATAAGAAGACATTCGTTTCATTCTGAAGTACCTCGTCCGCCACTGCATCTAGAATACCGGGAGTGTCGGTCGTGCCAGCTGTGGCCAGTCCATCGGTAAAGAATATGATGATATTGGCTTTATCAGGCGAAACGGCACCAAACTGTTCTATGGAGGTGGTCAGAGCACCTGAGATATTCGTACTACCGCCCGCGGAAATTCCATCGATATAACTTAGCGCGGCATCTCGGTTTTCATTCGTATAGTCGACATGGCTATCTGCAAAACTCGTTACGCTAGAGCTGAAATCCACTACGTTGAATTTATCCCCATAATTGAGGTTTTGCACGATGAATGTCGCTGCATCACGAGCTTGCACAATTTTGTTTCCACTCATACTTCCTGATCGATCGATCACCAAGGTGAAGGCTTTCTCTATCACATCAGTATCTACATTAGACTCCGGCTCTACTATAAAGGTGAAATAGCCATTATGAATATCATCACAGCTCGCAGCAGGATCTGCGAGATACGTACTCAGGGAATTTATGCCTAAGCCATCCGAGGAGAGCTCATACTCCAGTTCGTAATCAAAGTCCGCGACCGCCTCACCAGCGTAGTAGCTGACGGTAGCGCCTTCAGAATTGATGTCGACTTCATCATCTAGATTTAGTAAATCTGCACTAAGTACTTCTCGGTTTGAGTAAAGCGTGAAGTCGAAATATTGGTCTACTACAATGCCAGGATGTAATGCACCGTAGGCGTTGCGCTGGGAGAAACTCACTTTGCCTAAGAAATACGGCAGTAGTTCTACGTAGGTGATCTCCATGGTTATCAAGGAGTCCGTCATCAGCGTATCGTTAGGTGTAAAGAAAATTGGGAAATCCCCCAGGTAATTCACCAAGTTTTGGTCGACAGGATCGCCGGGATTGCCACCACCCGGCACCGTATTATCCTGTTCGCCAGCAGCTACATCGGCAGCCTTCCATTGACCGTCAATATACCAGCGTAGTCCAATCGGATTGGAAGTTTCGTTCAACGGAAAGCCATACTTAAAAGCCGTGGCAGATCCGTTGTTTCGAAATACCTGCGAGGAAGTAACAATGGCGATTTGATCTCGGACCTCAACCGCCGTTCGAGTCTCGACAATTTCAAGATAGTTACCAGAAACTCCATCAACAATTCCAATGCCTTGTGCAGAAAGAAGAGCGGAAATAGAGAGCAATACGAGAGTAAGAAAGAAAGCGTTTTTCATTAGATAAGGGTTTTGTTATTATGAAACTACCCTTAATTCTGTTGCGCCGCAGACTCATTCTAGTCTGGTGGCTGACCAAGCACAAATTAGAGGCAACAGGTACACCTTTGGCCTAGGTCATTGTTTACAATCATGGACTAACTGGTTCATTTTCAGTAGAATTTAACAGTGGCGTCTCCTATTCCTTCCGACACTGTTCTCAACTTAGGCTGCAGCATTTTAACTTTAATCTCCCTAAATAGGGAAGTCGAATTTTCAAACATCGCTACGTCGAGCACATTTTTTTCAGTTGCTACTAACGTTTCCGTTCTAGCATCCGTCTTATAGGCAAAACAAAGAAATCATGAAACACCTGATGCTATTCCTACTGTTATTAATCACCCTCCCCTTTTCAGTCAATGCCCAGCATACCGACCAGGATAAGGTTCACCTTAAGGATGGAACTATTCACACCGGTATTATTATCGAACAGAAACCTGGCAGCCACCTAAAACTCTTGCGTCTCCCAGAGCAAGACACCCTACAATTCTCTTACTCGGATGTTGACAAGATCACAAAAGACGTGCGGTCAATAGAAAACACAGAAGAACAACCAGTAGCGGAAGCGCCAACGCTTTCAGAAAGTCGAAAGATTCTCTCTCAGATTCATTATTACATTGGCGGTGGTGACTACTCCCTGGGGGGTATGGGTCTAACACTTAGCAAACCAGTAGGGAATAAGTGGTTAATTGGGGGTGGAGTCCACTATATTGGACAAGTCAATACTAGGCCATTCGTGGATCAGCAAGATGTTGCGATCACGGTTGACGTGAAATGGCGCTACGGACAATCTGCCGATAAAAAAAGAATGGGCTACATCTCCGTGGCCACCGGCTACTATTTCCCACTCAACAAAGACTTTTACTACGAACCCATCAATGGGAATGCCACAACCGGCAACACCTTCTACCTGAATCCATCCGTTGGCTTCCGTTGGGATGTCTTCAAGAAGGTCGGCTTTATGGTAGATTTTGGATACCAGCTCACCACCGCTACTTATTTTAGCCAAAGTGGCGGGGAACGACTCTTCAACCGCAACTTTGACAACATCGCTATTAGAGGAACCGTAATGTTCTAAGCCCCCATGCAAGTATCCAAGGAGTTATTTGACCAATGTTGTGAGGGCAATGCCAAAGCCCAAGAAGCACTATATCGGCAGTGTTACGTGCCATTGATGCGGGTAGCTATGCGCTACACGTCCAATGAGCAAGATGCTGCCGATATTCTCAACCGGTGCTTCTTCAAGGTCTTCACCAAAATCACCACCTTCCAAGGTAAGATGGAGCAGTTTGGCGCCTGGATCCGGAAAATACTGGTACGAGAAGCGATCGACTTCGTGCGGTCTCAAAAATCATGGGACCAACGAAAGCTTTCCGCAAAAGTGCCGTCCAGCTCCACCTCTTCGGCTACCGAACAAATGATCGAGAATCAAAACTTCCTTCATTTACTGCAGCAGCTACCTCCCACTACAGCCCTGGTATTTAATCTATTTGCTATTGAGGGCTATGCTCATAAGGAAGTGGCCAAACTGCTGAATATTACCGAAACAAACGCCAAATGGCACTTGCACAGCGCTCGTAAAAAATTAAAGCAACTCTTACAACAAACCGCAGCATTATGAAAGATCAACATAATGAAAACTCCCATCCGGTTGATCAGTATTTCCTGCAGCAGTCTGAGTTGCTAGAAATACAATACAACCCAAAGCATTGGCAACAACTTTCAGACCAGCTTGCTGGTCATACGATTGCTGATGCTGCCAGTGACAATAATGAGGAGGACATTCCGAAAGCAGCTCCGCCTAAGCAATCCTGGTTGCTGTTGGGTATACTATTTCTTCTCCTATCTACAACACTACTTTGGCAGCTGTATTCGGCAAAGTCAATGGGAAACATTCAAGAGAAGGAGAAAACGAGTATCTATCCAGCCGGTACTGGTGAAAACACTAGTGACTTAACCACTGAATCAGCAGCACCAATGACAGACGACTACTCGACTGATGTTGTGCCTACACAAAGTGGATCATTGACAAAGGCAGAAATGACACAACAGCGTCGTAGCGCCATTACCCAACCACTGGAAACAAATGCACTACCAGTGGAAATAAAATCCATATCTGTAAAAACGCGCCCTCTTGTCGTTCCACTTGATGACAAAGCAGGAGAGAAAAAGGAGGTTTTTATCTTTTGGTAAAAACCTCCTCATTCGGACCTCACTATTGTTTGTAGCCGCGTGTTCCGTAGTAGACCAGATACAGATAAGCGATAGCGGGTAACACAAAGCAGTACTTAATTCCGATAGCAGGAATATCAGAAAGAATGCCCTGTAAGAGTGGTAGAATAGCACCACCAACGATCATCATCACCAGAATGGAGGAACCATGGCTGGCAAACTCGCCTAGCTTATCAATCGCCAGAGTGAAGATATTCGACCACATAATAGAATTGAATAAGCCGATACCAATCACCGACCAAATCGCCACCTGCCCGGAGGAGAACATGGTGGTCAGTAACAAGACTACATTCACACCGGCAAAAAGCGCTAACTGACGATTAGAAACGGATTTACCAAAGTAGAAGGCCAAGAAATTGACCACCAACATAAGGTCAAACCCTAGAGAGGTTGACAACGGCTGGCCATTCAACCACAGCACGATTTTCACTACGACTATAGCCAGGAGTGGAATCCCCGCCATCTTAACCAATGATTTGTTCCCCGAAAGGGAGATCGCTCCTAAGAAGCGGCCAACCATAGCGCCGCCCCAGTAATAAGCGACATAGGTCCCCGCCGTTTTCGTATCCAATCCGATACCAGGGTCGCTCCGGAAGTATTCCACTAGAAAACTACCTACTGCGATCTCTGCACCAACGTAGCAGAAGATGGCGACAGCTCCCAAGTACAGATGCGGATAGTCCCAGAGACTAAAGGAGCGCTTCTGTGTGGTGTCTTCCTGCTCCTGTACATCTGGCAAGGTGATAAAGCTGAAAAATACCGCCAGGACGAACAAGCTCACTGCTACGAAAGCATACGGAAGGCGAATCGTACTTACCGTCACCTCTTCTGTATTTTGAAGAATCAGCCAGGCGCCAATCAAGGGTGCAATGGTATGCCCCAGGGAATTAAAGCCTTGTGCTAAGTTGAGTCGACTAGCGGCGGTTTCTGGCTCACCTAGTATGGCCACATAGGGGTTAGCCGCTACCTGCAAGATCGTGATGCCACAGGCTAGAAGAAACAAGGCTACCAGGAACAAGCCGTACACCTGAATATAGCTAGCCGGAATAAACAGCAAGCAAGCTAAGCCCATCAGCGTCAGGCCAGCAACAATCCCTTTCTGATACCCCAACCTCCGAATCAAAATCCCGGAAGGAATACTCATAACAAAGTAGGCCAGGAAGAAAAAGAACTGAATCAGCTGCGCCTGCCAGTTTTTCAAGGTGAAAGCTGACTTCAAATGAGGCACCAAAATATCATTCATGGATGTCAAGAAGCCCCACATGAAAAACAACATGATCAGCATGTAAAGGGCGCCGCCAAAGCGTGTAGTATTAGTCATTAGGTCTAGATTCAGTGGTTCATAAAGTGAAAGAATATGGTGAGGATAATTCCTCAGCTTGCACTACTCGTATTGTATCGAAATCTCATCAGCGAAAACCCAGGCCTTCCCATCGTACAGCGCGCCTTTATGCCAACTTGGACACTTCAACAAACTGTGGGCCTTCACCTTGATGTATTTAGCAGATAATCCTCCGGGCGAAACGCCCATTTCTTCGAGGTGAACACCACTCTCTTTTGGAGCTACCGTTGGTTTTGCTGTCCCCACTAATTCAAAGTTTTCGCCATCAGATGATGCGTAAAACTCCACCATAGAAGGAAAGAAAATCCAGCTGTTCTCATCTTGCAAAAATCCACAGCTGATGCTGCCAATAGCTTTTGCCTCCTCCAGGCTTACGGTATACTCTAGGTGCTGCCCTTCAAATCCTTGCCAGGTTCCGGTGCGATAGTCCTCTCCTCCTTTTAGCCCATCAATCAATGCATCGGGTGCGCCACCATCATAGATAGCTGCGTACTCGCTTTTCAAATCAATAGACAAGGAGCCATCTCGTTTAGTGAAATAGGTGCAAAGTGTTGCAGATTGCTGTCCATCACGCTGGGCATAGATACATAGGTTTCCACTTTCCGTCATTAAGATTGGCTGTGCGGGGTCATAGGCACTGAATTGGCTCTCGTCTATGCTGTAGAAGATTTCGTCCTGCTCTCCGAAAGCTTTGAGTGTGATAGAATTCTCGTCAATAAAACTCAAATCTCCGGTGACAATATAGGGCACTTGGACAAGTCCAGCATCGTTCACGGTAGAGCTTGGCGCAAATTCTTCATTGCTTCCTAAGTCATAATTAGGTTCAGCTCCCATGGTGAAGTGAAGTGTACCGCCAGCCATGATATCGTTGTGCAATAGGTATCCCTTAGTGTAGGGCTCACCGTTTAAGGTCATGGATTGCACATAGATATTCTCTGCTGAGTTGTTGGCCGTGCTTACTTGAAATACATTACCGTTTTCCAACTGAAGCTCGGCGGATTGTAGCGAGGGACTACCAATGACGTAGTAATCGCTACCCGGCAAAACCGAGTATAAACCCATTGAGCTGAGAATATACCAGGCACTCATTTGGCCACAATCTTCATTTCCAGAAACACCATCCGGCTCATTGTGATACTGAGTACTTAGAATTTCACGCACGCGCGACTGGGTCTTCCAGGGCTGTCCAAGGTAGTTGTAGAGGTAGGCGATATGATGGCTAGGCTCATTTCCATGCGCATACTGCCCAATTAGGCCGGTGATATCTACTTGGTCTCGCCCTTTGGTAGAGCTCGTCACGGTGAAGAGCGTATCCAAGGCATCGGCCAAACGAGCTTTCCCACCATGGAGATCAGCAAAGCCGGTGATATCATGGATAGCGGAGAAGCCATATTGCCAAGCGTTGGCCTCTGTGTAGTTACTATTGACCTCGAAGGGATCGAAAGGAGCTTTCCAGAAGTTTTGTACGCGCGGGCGGAAGAACTTGGTTTCTGGATCAAAGATATTCCGGTAGTTCAGGCTGCGGCCCAAAAAGCGTTGGTAGGTTTCCTCCTCTCCTAAGGCAGAAGCCATCTGTGCAATACACCAATCGTCGTAGGCGTATTCCAAAGTCTTGGATACAGATTCGGCCTCATTTTCTAGCGCAATAAAGCCCAGTTGTTGATAATCATCTAATCCAAGATGCTCTTGATCTGCGCTGTTTACCATGGCTGCCAGCGCCAAGTTCGCATCATAATCCCGTATTCCTTTCTGATAGGCATCCGCAATAACAGACACCCCATGGTAGCCAATCATGCAACCCGTATAGCAAGCGGATAGATCCCAGATAGGAATGATACCTCCCTGCTCGTACTTTTGCAACATCGTATGAATGAAATCCGAAGTACGCTCCTGATCGATAATGGTGAATAATGGATGCGCCGCACGGTGGGTATCCCAAAGCGAAAAGACCGTATAATGGGTTCTATCCTCATCCTGATGCACATGCAAATCCATTCCGCGATAACGACCATCCACATCCGAGTACACATTGGGCGCCAACATCGAATGATATAAGGCGGAATAGAAAACGGTCTGCTCGTCTTCTGACTGTGCTACCGCTTTGATCTTGTTAAGAGCCGTTCGCCATTCCTCCAGGCTTTGTTGATGTGCGGTCTCAAAGGAAACGCCGGCTATTTCTGCATCGAAGTTTTTCCGAGCCCCCTCTAGATCAACTGCTGATATGGCTGTTCTGACCAGGACTTGTTCCGTGCTTTCCGCAAATTGGAAAACGCCCTTGGCATTGGAGCGTGTTCCAGCAAGTGGCTGCAAATGGAAATCAACAATGGGTTCAGAGAACTCGATGACAAAAAACAAGCGCTGATCCTCGGCCCACGCTTTTGAATGTCGATAGCCTTCAATCCGCCGATCGCCGACCCGTTTAAAATCACAACTAAGTACTTCATCCCGGTGCTCCAGGTCAAGTACAACTGCGGGGCTTTGCGGATCGGTAAAAGTATATTGATGAATACCACAACGAGTGGTTGTGGTGAGTGCAACCTGCACTTCAGGCCGATCTAAATACACCTCATAATAGCCCGCCGTAGCCTTTTCCTTGTCATGCGAAAATGGGCTCTGGAAAGCTTCATAGTCCAAGGCAGCGGAAGTTATTGTGGCTCCATTATTCACGGGCATCAAAAGGACATCGCCGTAATCAGAAACGCCAGTACCACTGAGGTGGGTATGGCTAAACCCGTAGATGATACTATCTGAATAGTGATAGCCCGAACAACCATCCCAGCCCGTCAGACGAGTATCTGGCGACAATTGCATCATACCAAAGGGATAGCTGGCACCCGGGTAAGTATGTCCATGACCTCCAGTACCGATGAACGGATTCACGTATTGTATGGGATCATCCGCTGGGGAGAAACTGCTTGGATTGGTATTTTCCCTTTCACAGGCAAAAACCAGGAGCAAGCTCAGGGCTACTAAAAGGCCGTTGCTCCCTAGGATAGTAGAGACTAGATTTTTCAAGTTGTTCGTTGGTTTTATTCTTTGATCAGTTGGGCTGCTTTCTTCGATGAGTCGATAATGTACCTAGCTAGAAAGCATAGTGGCAGATGGTTAGTCCATCCACCACAATTTAATATTATTCGCATCCGCCCCCATACGAGCCGCCTGTGCCGACCAGTTATCGAAATTGAAGGTCGACTCAGAAATTGGGTATTGTAATCGGAAGAACTCGTTGGCAGGCTTTTCTCTAGGCAGCAAGTCCGTTTGTCGCATCAGAGAAAAGGCCTCCCAGGGTTGCCGGAAGTAGTCTACCCAGCGCTGGGCGTATATCTTTGCCAGATTGGCATCCTCGTCTGCTCCAATCTCAAATTTGTATTGCGGCAGTTCAGTTACCTGAAATAATTCGCCCGTACTGAAAAAGGCAGGCTTGTTTTCCCAAATGGCAGAATTACGAGCAATGTCTTGCCAAAACTCCATGGAGGTGAGCATGCCCTCTTGATAGCGGAAACCCGCAATGAATTCATCTTTCGGCGTACCGATACCTTTCAAAAATACCTCTGCCAACAGGAACTTCACCTCAGCAGCACTGAAGAGTATTTCTGGAATATCTTGTTCATCTCTGACCAGGTAGAAGTTGAAAGACGAGTAGATATTCTCCGCCCCCTTATTATCGTAGACATTATCACGGATATCCTTATTGTAGGGAGCCCCGCCAGATTGAGGGGTATCAGCGTCTGACACCTGCGGAAATGCAACCCACTCGTCAGCATTATTGGTCTCGAAGAAGACCTCTGCGCGAGGGTCAAGGATATCGTCATTTTCGGTCATAAAGTTCCACATGGTGCTCCCCATCCGAAGGCGATTGTGCTCGCGAAAAGACCAGTTCACTCCAAGATTAGACCAGCCCTGATCATTGGGTAACATCACTACATCAGCTCCTGGCGTGATGAATTCATAGCCATTTTCCAGCATGAAGGCAACCTCTGCATTCACCAGTTCTGTCTCTTGATCATGAATACGCACCAGGTATTTGAGCTGCAAGGAATTTGAAAACTTAGCCCATAAGCCCAAATTATCGGCAAAGAGGGCATCATAGACACCCACTCGTAGATATGGGTTCCCTTGTGGAGTATTTCCCGAAGCATTGAGTAGAACTACACTAGCTTCCTTTAAATCATTAAGTACAGAAAGGTAAACGGTACGGCCGTCATCATAAACTGGCCGCACAATAGCTTCTTCTCCATAGGCCCGGCCTGCTTCTGAATAAGGAATATCTCCAAAGAGGTCTAAGAGTTGAAAGGTCTTATAGGCCATCAACACTTTGATCTGGGCCTTAATGATATCCGTTGCAGCGAGGTCAGCAGCGGCGATTATATCCAAATTGGTTTCCAGTTGCCGGGCATTCTTTAAGGCAGCGTAATAGTTGCTCCATATCTCTTCTGCCCCAGCATCTACATTACCGAAAGTTTGGGCGGTAACCACACCAAGCTCCGTCACATCATAGAGAATCTCATTGTGGATAAATAGCTGGCGATTCCAACCCAAGCGGAGTGAGTTGGTCAGCTCATTAAAGATGGCCTCAAAATTGACCTCCGTAGGCGCGAGTGGGTTTTCGTTGAGTTCTTCAAAACCCTCATCGCAGGCAGTAAACAACAATAGTGTTATACTTAGGAATAGTACTAATTGCTTCATCTTGGGTTTTGCTTAAAACTGTGCAGAAATACTGAAACTAATAGACCTCATACTCGGAAAAGAGGCCCATTCCAGGCCTTGAGCATTTCCGGCACCTCCCGTTCCTTCCGGGTTCACATTATCCGGTAGTGAACTATAGAGGTAGAATAGATCGCGGCCCACCAAACTGATGTTCAGACCTTGCAAAAACTTCCATTTTGCCAACTGTTTTGCCGGCAGGCTATAGCTCACGGATAGCTCGCGCATCTTCACCCAGGTATTGTCTAGAATGCCTGGTGTAGTGAGGATTTTACCCCAACCACCGGCATTAGGTAGGTACTTGTAGTAGTAATGTACGACCTCTGTATTTTCAGATCCGTCCGCCTGTACGCCCGGTAATACAATCCCTACGTTTCGGACATTACCATCTGGATCCGTCCAGGGAAGACCATTACCCTCGCGCTCCAGCAGCGTTTCCGGGCTCTGCCCGGTCTGTAGACCGATCACATAGGATCCAGCATAAATATCACCACCAATTTTGGAGTCAATTAATGCACCGAACGTAAAGTTCTTATACTGCGCCTGCAGCGTAAACCCAGCTAATAGATCTGGAGCTGCATTACCTACTGGCACGTGGTTTTCCGTCACGAGATAATGCGTCCCCTGTTCATTGACGATCGGTTGATTATTGTCCTCGTGGCGAATGAAATCATAGCCGTAGATAGTACCGTAGCTTTCGCCTTCTTGCACCATGATCTTTGGACCAAAGTCTCCCCAGATTTCAGCGATTTCCAGCACATTGGCTCCATCGCCTAAGCTGACCACCTTGTTTTCATTCCGACTGAAATTCAGGCCTGCTTTCAGGTAACCATTTGCCGTGCTAAATACATTGTAGTTAATAGCTCCTTCGAAGCCCTTGTTTTGCAGTACACCATTATTGATCCGTACCGAACTCACACCTGAGGAAGTTGGTACCGGAGACTCCAGAATCTGATCGAATGACTCAATTTGGTAGTAGGTGAAATCGATATTGACTTTGCTTTCAAACAGGCCAATGGTCACACCAGCCTCGTAAGAATCCGCCTGCTGCGGACGTAATCCAGAGGGTGGACGTGTATTAGGAAGTCCAGCTGTTTGATTTCCATTAAACGTACCTACGTCATAGACAAAATCCAATTGGTAGGGATCTGTATCGTTAGCCGTCTTGGCGTAGGAGAACCGGAGTTTCAGGAAGTCCATATGGAGGCGATCCAGGTTGAGCTGTTCTGACAAGATGTAACTCAATGAAGCTGATGGATAGAAATAGGAGTTATTGTCGATCGGTAGAGACGATGACCAATCATTTCTACCCGATAATTCTAGAAAGATCATGTTCCGGTAGCCCAAATTCAGGAAGGAGAATAAGGAGTTAATCTTCTTCTCGTAGCGTATTTCGTCTGGAATAGGCAAACGCTCCTGGTCTGCTCCACTATAGTTAGAGAACGCAAACAACCAGGGGTTGACCCACTGATCGGTCAATACGTTAAGTCCGTATTGATCGCGGTACCAACGAGCACCTCCAACGGAAAGGCTCGTGCTTAAGTTACCGTTGAACCAATTGTCCTTAGTAGCGGTAAATAGGAATTCACTGTTGTGTACGATATTCTGATCCAATTCATGCCCGTAGGATGCTTCATTAATACCGAATACATCGATCGGGTTGTTACGAGTTTCGAATTCATTATTGGTGAAATCAATTCCCGTTCTAGCCGTAGCGTGCAGCCAATTGGTCACTTGATAATTCAGCGCAATGGAACCAATGAACTTATTCCGATCGAGGTAGGTATTCTGGTTGTAGGTATTCCACCACAAGTGTTGAGGGGTAAATTGGAAAGGATAATTGCCATTGTAGTTAAAGCGAGAACCGTCTGGGTTGATGTTCAACTCTTGCTCTAAGCCTTTGTAGGAACGAGGCCAACTGTAGAGGATTCCCTTACCAAAAGAAGCGTTGTTGTCATCCCCCAAAGAAGGACTATTCTTACGATGAAACTTGATGTAGGAAAGAGAGATTTCCGCCCCTACCCTATCACTGATATTCAACTGAGAACCCACATTCGCAGTGTACTGATAGAAATTCGAGTTCGGTACCACCGCATCATGATCCTGGTAGGTTAAGGAGGTCCGAATAGAGCCAAATTCACCACCCTTTGACAAGGCTACATTGTGCGTATTGGTCATTCCAGTTTGGAAGAACTGCTTTAGGTTATCGGGTTGAGGGCTGTAGTCACGTAGCTCTCCATCCCACCAACGTACTTGTTGGCCCAGCATTTCGGGGCCCCAGGATACTCCAGTGGAATAGAAGCCAAACTGTTCTGTAGTGGGGCGGCCATAAGGGCCATTATTGCTGTGTACATCTGCCGGGTACACCAACTCGCCGGCTGCATTAGTGCGAAAGCTAGGCTCAGCTAATGAGATCGGTCCGCCAGCACCATATTTATTCTGCACCTTCCGATAACGGAAAGGAGTAATCACCTTGGAGATAAAGGTATATTTAATGCCTAGGCCTTGTGTCTCCTGCCCTTTTTTGGTAGTGATCAACACCACGCCATTGGCACCACGCATCCCGTATTTAGCGGAAGCGGTAGGCCCCTTAAGGATGTTTACCTCCTCAATATCTTCCGCATTGATGTTATTAATCGCTGAACCCCAGTCTACGCCTCTACCAATAGAAGTAAGTCCTGGTGGGTTTTCAATTGGCACACCATCAACTATAATCAGGGGTTGATTATTCCCCGTAATATTATTGTTACCGCGAATTACAATTCGGGTACTTCCGCCGTCTACTCCATTCGGAGAGACAATGCGCACACCTGCTGAGCGGCCACTTAAAGCATTGACGATATTGGGGGCGTTGGATAAAGCCAATTGGCTACCAGAAACATTATCAGTAGAGTATCCTAATTCCCGGCGTTGCCTTTTTATGCCCAGTCCAGTCACAACAACTTGGTCTAGGTTTACCGCATCAGGAGCTAGTGATATTTTCAGATCATCTCCCGCTTTGGCTTCCATGGTAAGTTCGCCATAGCCTGTATACGATATCAGGATAACGGGTGCTTCTGATTCCGTTTCTAATACAAAACCACCGTCAACATCGGTAGAGGTTCCCAAGCCAGTGGCTACCTCCAAGACGGTCGCCCCGATGAGTGGCTCATCAGTTCCTTTTTCCACCACTGTACCCCGAACTATATGCTGAGCTTGGGCATAATTGGTAAGAAACACTAAGGCTACTACAAGCAGTAGCAAATTGAAAACGATACGCATGCGAAAGGAATTTAGAGACAACCATACCATGCCTCCAACAGGAGGTAAAAGGTCGATAAATGAAGTTGCCACCGCATTAATCTAACAGACTGAACTTCGATCGTAACAGGTGTAAAACACCATCCTGATGCAGCGACCTTTTAGCCGCCGCACCAAGATGGACAGAGCGAAGTAACAGATTAATCTACAAAAATCACTTTACCGGATACACTCACACCCTCCGTAGGATGGGTAAGTACATACCAGTATATTCCTTGATGAGGCAACTGTACGAAGTTGGTAGATGAAGTCAATAGTTCACTATTTACCTGCACGCCATTGGCAGCATAAACTTTCAGTACACTTCCCATCCAGTACTCATCGAACTGCAAAGACAAACGACCGTCTCCCGTTGGGTTAGGGAACACACCAAAGTGATAGCTAGCAAGAATCTCGTTAGCATCCGTAATCACCTCAGACTTGATCACATTATCACCAGGGTTATTATCCAAGGCGTTTACTACCTCAGCCATTACAGCACTAGAAATATTGGGGTTAACTGGAGCATTTACCGTAATCACTTGATCCGCAATTGCATCCACTGCAATGCTTTCATCAAAATTCTCAGTTGCGATTAAGGTGTTGTCGTAGTAGAGATTGATGGCGTATCCATCAAGGCTTTCCAGGCCATTATTGAGGATGTTTACGGCAACCGTTTCAATTTGACCGTCTACGATCATAGGTACTGCACTCTGAGCAGCAAGGTTGCGATAGTCTTCGTACGCAGAACTTGATTCTTCTACAAAGTAGCTGTAAATCTTATAGTAGGGCTCCGTGTGAGTACTGTTATTATAGCCTGTATTCAGGAGGTTGGTATAATCCTCCAGTTCATAATCCATGTCAAGTGTACTTGATGCGACCGCTGCAGAAGTTGTATTGATCACAAATGGGATCACCGCCTCACCAGGGCACCACCCAGCACGGCTAAACAGCCAGCTACCATTTTGGTCATCGCAGATATTTGAAGCACAATCACTTTTCCAGAGGTGATGGTTAGCGAACTCTGATCCATTAATTTGGAAGGAGTGATCTACCTCAAAAAACTCCGCTGCATTATTTGTATTTCCTTGTCCGTGCCCGGTAATGGTCATCCGAACATGGTTTTGCTCCGTATTACTTTGTACGCTCACCTCCTGTGGAGCCAGGTCATCATTGATACCAGGATCACCGTAGACATGATAGTCTTCGGTCCACAGAGTAGTTATGACTGAAAAAGTATCCTCTGGTTCTGCATCAATCAAATCGATGGACATGTCCAGTAACCATCCCTCCGAAGTGTACACAAAAATACTGCTGAGGAATTCTACTTCACCGCCCAATACGCTTTTGAAATCGGTGATATCGACCACCCATCCACCACAAGCAATACCATATGGTGTGATGTATCGTGCAAGTTCATAAGTACCAGAACTAGTGATTGCTTTTAAATCAGCAAGAACATCCCAGATACCACAACCGCCAGCAGGGCAGTTGAGATCAATATTCAGTAGAACCTGCTCATACCGATGAAGGTCGTTTGGCAAGGTCATACTGACCGTATTCTGTAGTTGCCCCACATTATGAAAGGCCTGATCCATCACAACAACATTGTCAGTACTGCCCGTTTTCACTTCCAGGCTACCAACATTATTGAGGCTATTGCCATCATCTGCTTGTGATGCTTCCACCGTCACTTCAGGGTCCGTCAAACCGATCAAATCGATTGGAAGCTCAAATTCATAAGCCAACACATCGCCCGCAGCAATAGTGCTCGATACGGTTTCCTCATTGTATAGTTCACCATCAATGCTAACTGCCAAGTTGATATTAGTAATCGGCATTGTGCCGGTATTCTGGATATCAACTTTTAATTTAACTGGACGGGTAATCATGTTCACCACATCTACGCCATAGACATTTTGTACAGAGACATCAAAGTCTGGCAAAGTGTAGCCATCCACCCAGTTGCTATCGTCCATATCATTGAAGGCGCCAGCGTTGCCATTGCCGGTTGCATCACCAGCCACATTCCCCATGCCTTCATTCATTGGCAAATAAGTCACGAGGTTGTCTTCACTACCTGTTAAGTCAACCGTCATGTTATCCGCAATCTGGGCCTGGCTGCGTGCCATCGTCCAAATCCTTACTTCATCAATGACACCGTTAAAGTTGCGGCCGCCAAAACCAGGTGAAGCACCGATATTAATGTCCAAATCTGAAGAGTGTGAGTTATTTCCTGAAATGGCATGTTCTGCCACTTGCTGGCCATCTACATACAACTTGATGCTACTGTCATCAACCACTGCTGCTACGTGATGCCATTGGTTGGCGTTCATTATCTCTCCGGAGAAGGCTTCCTCCCAGGTGTTGTCGATCGACATTACAAATGATAAAGCACCATTACTGCCGCAACGAAAGGAAAAGCCTCGATCTGGCCCCTGATTGTCTTTGGCAACGATACTCCCCTGCCAAATAGCATCTCTCCATTCTTCGGCAAAAATCCACGCTTCTATCGTGAATCCATCGCCAATATTATAGGCATTATCGTGTGCTACGGTCAAAAATTCAGTCTGCCCGTCAAAAGAGAGCGCACTATTTTGAGACCATCCAAATACGGTGCACAGCATCAAAACAAAGAGTAAACTTCCCCATTTCATATTTTGAAATTTTATGATTTTTCAAGTGAATATACTGCGTGCTCGTGCACACAATAGACAAATGTACCCATTTTAACGAAATAGATATGCTATATTGCGAAGTCTTTATTCGTCGGTAAGCCAACTATTAGATGCCCAAAAGTAAGGTCACCATCAGAGATATAGCCCAAATGGCTGGGGTTTCACGAGGAACCGTGGATCGCGTCCTCAATAATCGTGGTAGGGTTGACCTAGCAACAAAGGCCAATATTCTTCAGATTGCGGACGAACTGGGGTACAAAAAAAACATGGTCGCTCGTAATCTGGCCTTAAATCAGGAATGGACCATTCATATAATCATCCCACAGCACCAGGAAGATCATTTCTGGACGATGGTGTACGATGGTATATCTGCTACTGACGGAATGCTGCAGCAATTCAATCTCTCTTTGCACTTCTTTCAGTTCAATCTACACTCAGTCGAGGATTACCTAGAGAAGTTGGAACAAGCTTGTACCGCACCATCTGATTTTGTGCTGATTGCTCCTGTATTTACGCAAGAAACGCTTTCGTTTCTCAAGACCCTCCCCAAGGACAGAGCTCGATTTTTAGCGATCAATTCTGAATTTGGTGAGAACTCAGAAATGATCTACGTTGGGCAAGACTCCTTCAAGGCGGGGCAAATTGCAGGAAACCTATTCCACAACAGCATTCCATCCATCCAAAAGCAGATCCTATGTCTAACCTTGGGACATGACAGTAGCAATGCCATTCATATTCAGAGAAAAATGGAAGGCTTACAAGCTTTTGATCGGGAATACAAAGCGGGTTTTGATTTAATTCCAGTGACGATTGAGGCTTTTCGAAACGAAGCAGATCTTAAGGCCAGTTGCCAAGCCATTGAAGCACAACATCCATCTGTAGAAGGCATATTCTTCACCAATTCAAGGGCAAAGCCTTTCATCGATGCATCTGGGTATTTTAAGAGTAGATCAAAAGCTCCGAAAGTAATAGGATTTGATTTAGTTCGAGAGAACATCAACTTACTGAAAGATGGCCTAATCGACTACCTTCTGGATGAACAGCCCTATGCACAAGGAAAGCTTGGCATGTCAATGATCTTTGATCACCTTATCTACGGCAAAGCGCTTCAAAGCACGCGCTACCTCCCTATAAACATTGTCATTCGGGAAAATATTGATGATTATTTATCCTTGAACGCTTTACTACAAGACTAGAACTCATCTTCTCCTCCTTTGTCGAGTGCTCAGCAGAGCAGGGCTTCTATCAAGAAGGCTTTTCATTTCTAAAAACAATACTGAAGGTCGGAAGGTATAAAGCTGGTACTTATTTGGGCGCTCCCCATCTACGCTGCTAAGCTACGCTGGGTCGGGTCGTCCAGGGCTATCGGCCCCTCCTGCGTCAGGGCACCCACCGGTGGTGCGTCCCTTCCCACCCCTAGCGCGGGCTTGGTACTAAATTGTGGTGTTAAGGTATTAATTGGTAGTGCTGCATTTGTACTTTAACAAGCTAAGATTCAGTGAAAATTGGCGCCTGTATTCGGGGTGAAAATTTAGTGTTATTGCGTTGTTGTAATTACACCGCGAGTCTCATTTTTTTGACACCGACCCGCCAATTAAAAAGCCCCGGACAGCATTCGCCATCCGGGACTTTTCTATTTCATCACCCTATCCATTTTTGGATAAATCCCCCTCCCTTGAGGGAGGGGTTAGGGGTGGATCTTTACTTCACAGCAATCATACTCTTCGTAGCCGTGTATTCAGCAGTACTCACGGTGTAGCTTAGTACACCTGTTGCACCTTGAATC
>CAJXOS010000088.1 GCA_913057725.1 uncultured Lewinella sp. | reverse complement strand
ATTCTTCCGACTTGGACGCCTTGGTTTGGTCTGGTCTAATTTGCCTCGGCGCAGGCGCATTCCTACGACTATTTAAGTTAGATAAAGATCGCTCCGTTCGTAAGCGGGAGGGATATCTTATCGTTGCCCTTGGCTGGCTTACCATGGTCATCTTCGGTATGCTGCCTTACATCATTAGCGACGTCATTCCTGGCATTCCCTCTGCACTCTTCGAGACCGTATCCGGAATGACGACCACTGGAGCATCGGTCATTACCGACATAGAGGCGCAACCACCTGGAATACTGTACTGGCGAAGCCTTACCCAATGGATTGGCGGTATGGGAATCATCGTTCTCACGGTAGCCATCTTCCCACTCTTAGGTATCGGCGGTGTAGAACTCTTCGTGGCAGAAGCTCCAGGACCAACAAGTGACAAGCTCCATCCACGAATCAGTGAAACCGCCAAAAGGCTCTGGCTAATCTACGTAGGTCTAACTTTTGTACTAACAGTGGTACTTTATTTGGAGGGCATGACGCCCTACGAAGCCATTAACCATGCCTTTACCACTATGGCTACCGGTGGTTTTTCTACCCGCAATGCCAGTATGGCTGCCTTCTCCCCTACTATTCAGTACACGGTTTGCTTTTTCATGTTTTTGGCTGGCGTAAACTATACGATCATCTACTTTGGTTTAAAGGGAAAACTGAAGAGAGTCTGGGCCAGTGAGGAGTTCAAAGCCTACCTTCTTTTGGTCGGTCTGTTCACTGTAATTGCAACCATTGCAGTACAAGTTGCTACCGCTCACGGATGGGAACAATCCTTCAGAGATAGCCTATTCCAAATCATTTCCTTAATCACAACCACCGGCTTTGTGTCTGCCGACTATACGAGCTGGTCTGGTGGCTTGACTTTCTTTTTCTTTATTCTACTATTCGTTGGTGCCTGCGCAGGGTCCACCAGTGGGGGTATAAAGATTATTCGGCACTTGGTCTTCTTCAAGAACTCCATTATCGAGTTTAAGCGCATCATTCACCCACGGGCTATGGTACCGTTGCGGTTGAATGGCGAACGGGTTCGTGGGCATATTATCACGCACATCATCATCTTCTTGTTATTGTACCTATCACTATTTGTCATTGGCTCAATGGTTCTTTCTATCATGGGTCTGGATTTCATGACAGCTATCGGTGCAGTGGCCACTTCTTTGGGTAATGTTGGGCCTGCCATAGGTAAGGTAGGACCAGTGGACAACTTCGCTTGGTTATCCAATGAGGTGAAGCTGTTTTTGTCCTTCCTTATGCTCCTGGGCCGCCTGGAGCTCTTTACCATTCTCGTGCTTTTCACCCCTTACTTCTGGAAAGCCAACTAGAAGAGCTCATCAAGAACAATATTCTTATTAAAGAATAGGAACTCAGTGCTAATTTCTACTTAGATTCGACGAAAACGAGACACCTTACTACATGTCTGGCACCCCAAATCGAGAATTGCTTTTTAAGATCACGATTGTAGCATTCTTCACCTTTGTCTTTCTACTCATTGTTGGACTCCTGATTTACACAGGAGTTATTCGTTTTCAGTGGAGTGATCAGATCATAGCCAGATGGGAATATGATACTGGAAAAGCCAAAAACCGGAGAATTTTGCTACTCGGTGATTCACAGCTGAGTTGGTGGAATTTAGACCATTGCCTGCACGAAGATATCCGGTGGTTCTGCAATGATCATAACATCGGTTACGTCAATGCATCAAAGGGTGGTAACGGTCCGATTGAATACCTGGATCGGGTACAAGCGATTGGGCCTGATTACCGACCACAACTCATAATTCTTTTCTACTATGCCGGCAACGATCTAACAGATGTCATGTATCGAGCCAATCAACGCCCAAAAGAGCCCGGACTACACTGGATCAAACAATTAGAATACACCAACGAAGCATTTGAAAAAGCTAGAGAATTTGATCCATTTGACAACCGCCCCAATTTGGAGGCTGAACAACGACAGGAGATCTTACGCAAATACGATTTTGACTGGGAGGAATTTAAGCGGCAGGGGATTGACTCCACCTTGATTTCCTACGCCAAAAACCGCCTCTACTATCCTGGAAAAATAGGACCAGAGTACGTTAATCCACATATTCTCGTGATGGGGAGCTGGAAGCCCAACTACCTCTATGACAACAACAAGATCGACAGCCCAGAAAGCCAGAACGCATGGCGGGTGGTGGAAGAAAAATTAGACGATGTCAGAGCGGTGTCGGAATCGATTGGAGCGGACCTCAAAGTAGTATGTATCCCTTCTACTGTACAGGTAGATAGCAGTCACTACGATTTCTATCGAAAAATCAAGTTTAGGGTAGGATCAGACTTACATTCAGCTAAAGCACCTCAGGAGCGCCTAGCTACTTGGGCCAATAGAACAGGAGTAGATTATATCGATTTACTGCCCATTTTTAAGGCCTATGGTAATACCACTGAATTATACTTTGAAAACGATGATCACTTAAGTGAAAAAGGACATTCTTTAGCCTTCCAGCAGATCGATAGTATTTTCCTTCAGCCATTCCTGCTGAAGACCCAATAGCAAATATTTTTAACTCAGGCTTAAGGTAGATTCCCACTTGCATTCCGGCATTTATCCCATCTTTGCTGGTCAAGATTGAACCCAACGTACCGTCATTTATCATTCAGCTTATGCAAACCATTTGGCTCGACCCTAAGGATGATTCTACTGTATGGATTATTGATCAGCGCGCATTACCTCATCAGTTGATGCACGAAGTACTAGTTACTTACCAAGACGCAGCTCATGCTATTCGGGAAATGCACGTCCGAGGTGCTCCGCTGATTGGTGCTACCGCTGCCTGGGGGCTCTATCTGGCCGTACGACAATACAATCCGAAGCAAGATTTTCGAAGCTACCTAGAAGATGTTATAGCAGTATTACAAGCCACTCGGCCGACGGCAGTGGATTTATCCTATGCATTGAAGCAAGCGAGTGAGACTATCTACCAAGCTCCGCTTCAAGATCGAATTGAAGTGGCTAAAGAAGCTGCGCAACGATTTGCTCGAGAAAGTGCCGCTCAATGCCGAGCTATCGGAGTGCATGGCCTACCGTTAATTCAGGCTATCGCGGAAAAGAAAAAGGGAGAGCCCGTCAATATTCTGACCCATTGCAATGCCGGCAAACTAGCTTGCTTAGATTACGGGACCGCTACAGCTCCCATTTACTTGGCTCATGAGCATGGTATTCCGGTGCATGTTTGGGTAGACGAAACCCGTCCTAGAAACCAAGGTGCACGCTTAACCGCCTATGAACTGGCTGAAGCAGGCATACCTCACACTGTAATTGTCGATAACCTTGGCGGCCATCTGATGCAGCATGGCCTTGTAGACATCGTTTTTGTGGGCACCGATCGTACAACGCGCAAAGGAGACGTAGCTAATAAAATTGGCACTTACCTGAAAGCCTTGGCGGCACACGATAATCAAGTGCCATTCTATGTTGGCCTCCCTACTAGCACCATTGATTGGAGTATTGAAGACGGACTACGTGAAATTCCGATAGAAGAGCGTGGCGGCGAAGAAGTAACACACATATATGGTTGGGACGACGGTCAAACACGTCATGTACGCCTGACTCCAGAAAAGAGTCCTGGATTAAACTATGGTTTTGACGTAACGCCAGCTCGCCTGGTGAGCGGTCTAATTACCGAAAGAGGTGTATGTGAGGCGAGTGAGCAAGGACTGTTAGGCTTATTCCCGGAAGAGACTACTGATTAAGGCGTCCATTCAAAGAAATTGCTGGCCTCATTTTGTTGGAACCCTGCTCTGGGATAGAGCTGATTACCGATGGTATTGCTTTTCTCTGTCTCCAGCATTACTCCGCAAGCGTTCGTTTGGCGGCATAGGTCCTTACCAGCGTCCAAGAGTAGAAGTGAGAGGCCTTTGCCACGATGTGCCGGAGAGACATATAAATCATTTAGCAGCCATAATCGGCGCATGCGCGTGGAAGAGAATATCGGATAGAGCTGTACAAAGCCTTGTAATTCTCCACCATCATCACTCACATAAATGTGTGAATCTTCTTCCTTGAAGCGTTCACTCAGGAACAGCTCGGCACCTGCCAAGTCTGATTCTTTCCGGTAGAAAACGCGGTACTGATCAAACAACTGGCTTAATTGTGGAAGATCATTGATAGTGGCTGCACGAATCATAACTCAGAAAGTTGTGGTGATCAAAACGAATGGTATCCAGCCCGCACAAAAGCGAACTGGATACCACGAATGTAAAGCTACAGAATGAGCTTTAAAAAGCCTTAGGCGCAATGCCCATTATTCTCTGATTGCTGCTCTAAATGCAGCGGCTTGCTTTTCGTCAGCTTCCTTAGCTGCAGCACTTACCTGCACCTCGGCGCGAGTGCTGTAGAAATCTGCTACTGCATTAAGAAACTGGGGACCAGCTGATCCTTTGACCTTAGTGGCTGTCGCTGAATCATCAAGGAAGATTTTCTCTAGCTGATAACGCAGTACATCTCCTTCTGCAAAGTACGCATCGTACTTATCTGCCGAAATGCTGGCACGAAGTGATTCTGGACTAAGCAAAACTTTACCAGGAGCTCCAGGCAAGTAGAAACCATCACCATCCGTAGACCATACCAACTGCTTTGTGGTACCATCCGTTAGTGGAAGTAGGGCCAAAAGATTTGCAGTGGTAGCATCCCAAATTCCCATATTGCCATCAGCGCCTTGAGAAATCAGGTGTGTACCATCAGGTGCCCATTGCAGATCAATCACCTGAGCTTCGTGCCCCTCTAAAAGGGCCTCTTTAGCACCGGACAAGGTAATGTATGCTCCTTTAGCCTGGGCCTTATTGCCTTGGCTGCTACTTACCATTAGGCCAGTTGCTTTTCCGGCAGCGTCCAATCCGCCTCCAGGGCTCCACTCTAGCAGATTTCCGTCTTGGTGGCGGACCTGCAACGCTTGATCATTCTTCCAGCTCATAGAGCCTTCAATCGTTGATTCTCCGCTGGTAAAGAGGAGTTCATTATTGGCAGCGTCCCATACGTAGAGCAATTGCTCAGAGCTCTGCGCAGAAATATACTTCTGATTTGGAGACCAAGCCACAGTCATCAAGTAAGAACCAATTGGATCAGTACTGCCCAATTCGTCCCCATTGGATGGATCCCAGAAACGGAGTACACCGTCATCACCTGCAGAGGCAAGTACTTTATTATCTGGTGAAAAAGCAACGCCACGTACCCAGTCTGTATGGCCGCTCAAGAAATGCTGCATCTCTCCTGATTGGGCATCCCAAACGCCTACCATCTGATCATCAGAGGCAGTAGCCACCAAGGCACCATTTGAAGACCATGCTACATCGCGGATCCAGTCACTGTGATCACTAATTGCATATTGAACTGATCCTTCCTTCATATTGATGACCTGCAAGCCGTAATCTACGTCGATGACGCCTAGCAAATCTTCATCCGGTGAAGGATAAAGCTGGCTAGCAGTAGGTAAGATTTCTGCTAATAATGTTTCCAGTGCATTACCATCATCGCCCTCGCTGGCTACCTCGGCAGTACCGTCAGGAGTTAGGCGAGTTACCGGACGCGTTTCGCCCAAGTCGTAAATAGCCAGTTCGTATGCGCTCACCGCGGCAATCTGCCCGCCGTCAGGAGAAAATTCTACATCCATCCAAGCTGTTTCAGGCTCAACAGAATTATAGAAAGTCCGGTCTCCATTTTTCATGGAGTGCACAATGATTGATCCTCCGTTATCAGCGCTAGCAAGGCTGCGCCCTTTTGGTGACCAGTCAACAGCCATCACCCAACTTTCATGTCCCTTAAGGTTCTGCTTGGGGATATTATCCGTAGCTGGATCATATAGGTAGATATTCAAATCATCTGAGCAGGTCACTAGCGCATCGCCACTAGGTGCGAAGGCTACGTCACGACAATAGTCATCATGGGAGCGGTGTGCTTTTACCAGATTCCCCTCCGTTACGGACCATACTGTTGCAGTAGCATCATCACTAGCTGCTGCTACGTACTGGCCGTCTGCTGACCAACTTACATTTCTAATCCAGTCGTTATGAGAGCTAAAGGCACGCTCTTGTTCGCCATTCGCTACATTATAGACGTAGAGGATATTCTCGTCACCCCCAGCTGCTATGTGCTTTCCGTCTGGTGACCAAGCCACTGAACGAATATAATCGCTGTGAGACCACTCCTGGCTACTGGCGCCACTACCAGGACTGATAGTGCCCAGCATACCTTCGGTAGTACCGTAAGCCAAAGTATTGCCATTTGGTGACCAGGATACAGATAAGACTCCGCCTGCAAGTGAGACGAAGACTTCTGTGAAGTCTGTATAGTCATCCGTGTTATAAAGGCGTATGGAGCCATCAGCTAGCGCTACGGCCAATTGTTTGCCATCTGGAGACCAGTCTGCGTCGTTAAAGTTGTTGTCGGAATACTCCTCTTCGTAGAAATCGAAGTCGGAGGTGGCATAATACGATTCGTACAACAGTCGCTGCAGATCCGCATTATCAGCGTCCAGGTTATCGTATCCTAGAATGGCAAGGGCTAGGGCCTTAGATCGGCCATCCAATTCGGCCGCTTTCTTAACCTGTGCTTTTAGTTGTTCAATTCGTAAGTCGGTAGTTTGACCATAGGCTACCAGCCCCACAAGGGCGAGGCAGCAGGCTAATAAGGTTTTGTTTAGCATAAGGTAAAATTAGTGCAAAAAGTAGGTATCCGGAAAGGTCCGGAAATGTTAAGAAAATAGGAGTTCTGCCTTTGAAATGCTTTTTTCGATCAGTTTATTTCATATGTTTCAAATTTTTCTGCAGCTTCACTTCAGAGCGAATAATTTTCGGCTCAGATCTAACTACTAAGCTCACACATGATTTTGCTTCTTTCTTCACCAAGATGAAGCAAGAGTTAATCGAATTCAAGTTCGATTCAGGCAGGCAGTACACCTAGTGACGAAAATACGAATCTGTCGAGACAATGGACGAAGGTTATATCAAATTCCAGGCTCATTGGAGTTCATCGCCCCCCTACTCTACGCCCGAATTGGCTCCCCTTATTCGTTGGCGCCAAGCCTGTTATTCCAAGGGTTGGATCGGCATGTACGATAATGGAATCGGCTTTGGTAATATCTCCATTCGATCCGAACAAAACGAGTGTTTTTATATCACCGGTTCTGCCACGGGTGGAATTGCTCAGCTTTCCGATAGTCACATAGCCAGAGTCGATAAAGTAGATGCACAGCAGAATGAGTTATGGTGTACGGGCCCCATTATTGCTTCCTCCGAAAGTATGAGCCATTCAGCAGTGTACGAACGCCTGGCTTGGGTAGGCGGAGTCATTCACATACACCATCTGGCATTTTGGCAAGCAGCCCTCCATCAAGTGCCTACTACCGCTGCAGATGCTCCTTATGGCTCACCAGAAATGGTGCAGAGCATTCATGAATTGCTGGACCGAACAGCTTTACCAACAAGTAAGCTCTTCGTTATGGAAGGGCACGAGGAAGGCATATTCGCCTTTGGCAATGATCTGAAGGAAGCCTTCGGTGTATTAGAAGCCGCCTTCGCGGAATTTATTGACAGAAGCTAGTCATTAATTGATTTTCCGTCGATGAGCACATCCTCTAGAAGCGCTACATCTCCGCTGACTCTTACAACTGCATAGACGTCTTTACCCTCACGGTGGGCATCACGATAGCGATCTTCGGCCTCCGGCGCTTTAAATTCCTCCATGTAGAATCGGTTGAAATCGAAGTCTGTTCTAATTCGAGCTGAGTCGGTATGTTCATAAATCACCGATGTAACTCTCACCGCGACATAATCGCCATTATAAGGAGGATCAATACCAATATCAGTAGCCTTCACGTAACCATCGTCGTTTTGGGAAAGCGACAGATATAGCTCTTGCCCAACCCAGGCTGTACTAGCTATCTCCTGAAGTTCATCCGCAGGCAGATCATCCTGTAAATCAGGAAAATTCAAGGCTACGTATTTCCCCCGAAAGGGATCATTGGGGTCCACCGGCACCGTCGGAAATTTATACATAGTTCCGCTGCGCAAGGCCGTCTCATTTTGAACCACCGTACGAATCGGGAGAATCAATTGATACAGGACCATTCCCCAAAAGGCCCACATTATGTATTTAGGCATGTTCATGACTGTTGGCTTTTACGTCGGCGAATGATATAACTATTGGCAGCAAAGAACCCAGCACCTAATAGTAGGAAGAGCATACCACGGAGGGCAAAGCTCATTTCCGTATCAAAGAACCGAAAGGCGATTTGGAAAGTGATGATGAGCAATCCAAAATTCAGAATTCCAAGATGATCTCGCTGGGTGCCCAGGAAAATGTGATACAGGCCTATCCCCAACAATAGCAGATTTGCCAGGACGGCTCCCATCATGTCATCGTACCAGCCAACCCAATAATAGAAGAAAATAAGCAGCCCCAGATAACAGAGTGGGTTGGTTCTCCATTCCCGTCCTCCGCGCTGATCATGTAGGGTCAAGAGCGCAAGAAGCAGAACATTCAGAATAAGGAAGACAAAGAATTCTGGCCCTTGCCACTCCATATTAGCCCAACTAGTAGGTACTTCTGTCCAGAGCTCCCGGAAGGATTGAATCAACAGCATGATGATACTGCCAACCAAACCAATAACCAGCCAGCCATTGCTAAGAATACTACTCCGTTGTTCGAGTAAGTACTTACCCATCACATAAAAGAGGATCAGCGCAAGGTGATAGATCAACCAAAGGTAGCCAACCAATTCATTGCCTATAGTGCCCAGGCAAATCACTAAAGACAAGGGCACAAACCAATCATGGAAAGTCTGATAATTGGAATTCGCACGTTCTTGACGAATCTTGAAATAGTAGAACGGTAGAGTCAGCAGCACAAATATCCAATACTGCCAGGCTACTTCCGTTGGATAACTCCAGTAAGCAGTTTCGCAAGCGTACCAGGTTATACCCATCCAGATAAGTAGTGAGGATATTCCTGAATTGAGCACATACATGATTGGAAAAGCCAACCAAATCCACGTTAGAAGAAAATCACTGAGCCTTCCATCAATATGATAGATTTGACTGATCATTGCTAAGCATGCTCCCAGAGACAAGGTGAGAAAAACACCACTCCCCTCTCGCCAAGCGGCACTCTCCGGTTTTCGTCGAAGACTATACCAGGCGGCAGCTTGCCCAATCAACACGGGAATAATTACGAGGATCGTTTTGGACAGGCGCCCTAAGTCATCCCAGTTATGAGCCACAACCAAAATAATTCCTAGCCCTACCAGCAATGCACCGAGCAGGCTAAAAATGACCAGTAGGCGCTGGTTCCCTACATTGGGCTTGGCAGCCCAATAGGCACGGATTTGTTCAGCTTGATCGGTGGTCAGCAGACCGGCTTCGACGAGCTCTTGAAGTTCTGCTTCGTTCTTCATATCTCTTGTCAATAGGTGATTGGTAAAATACCGGTTTTTCTTCATAAAGAAATTGGGCTAAAACAACTACCGAAAATTTGTGATAAGATGAGGGAATAACTTGTACACAATTTCCAATTATTCAATTGTTTAGCAATTTTTCACTCATCCAAATTTCCTGTAGTCATTTCTTAACGCCTACTTATTCCGGGTCGGTAGTTCTTATTACCTTTGCAGCTCCTAACAAAAGACCATCGAGATAATGGACAAATCCTTCTTGAAAAAACTGGGCCTGAAGATCAACAATCACGGCACCAGCACCGGTTTGGAAACCTCTACTTCCGGTAAATATATTTCTTCTTTCTCTCCAGTAGACGGAGAGCTGATCGGTAAGGTGAGTAAGACCAGCCGTAAAGAATATGACGCTATGATGGAGACTGCTCAGTCAGCTTTCCAGGAGTGGCGTATGATTCCTGCTCCACAGCGTGGTGAGATCGTTCGCCAATATGGTGAGGCACTACGTAAGTATAAAGATCCACTAGGTCGCTTGGTGAGCTACGAAATGGGTAAGAGCCTGCAAGAAGGCTGGGGTGAAGTACAGGAGATGATCGATATCTGTGATTTCGCAGTAGGTCTATCTCGTCAGTTGTACGGACTTACTATCCAGTCGGAGCGTCCTCGTCACCGTATGTTTGAGCAGTGGCATCCACTAGGTGTTGTTGGCGTTATTTCCGCCTTCAACTTCCCGGTAGCCGTATGGAGCTGGAATGCAATGCTTGCCATGGTTTGTGGTGACGTTGTCGTTTGGAAAGCTTCAGAGAAAGCTCCTGTATGTAGTGTAGCTTGTCAGAACATCTTCAAGGATGTACTTAAGGCCAACAACGTACCAGAGGGTGTAGTTAACATCATCAACGGTGACTACAAAGTGGGTGAGTTCATGACCAAGGATACTCGTGTCCCATTGGTGAGCGCTACCGGTAGTACTCGTATGGGTAAGATCGTAGGAGCAACCGTTGCTCAGCGTTTGGGCCGCAGCCTATTGGAATTGGGTGGAAACAATGCCATCATTGTAACACCTGATGCAGATATGCAGCTGGTATTGACTGGTGCTGTATTTGGTGCCGTTGGTACTTGTGGACAGCGTTGTACTACAACTCGCCGCTTGATCGTACATGAGAGTGTTTACGATACCGTGAAGCAAAATCTAGTAAGTGCATACGGCCAGCTACGCATTGGTGACCCACTAGATCAAAACAACCACGTTGGACCACTAATCGATACCGACGCAGTTGCTATGTACCAGGATGCTATCGCGAAAGCGAAAGAGGAAGGTGCAAACTTCATCGTTGAAGGTGGTGTACTGGAAGGTGAAGGATACGAGAGTGGTTGCTACGTGAAGCCTTGTATCGCTGAGGCTAGCAATGAGTACCAGATCGTACAGCACGAGACCTTCGCTCCAATCCTGTACTTGATGAAGTACAATGACTTGAACGAAGCTATTGCAATGCAAAATGCGGTTCCTCAAGGTTTGAGTAGTGCCATCATGACTAATAACATGCGTGAGGCAGAGCGCTTCCTATCACCAGAAGGATCTGACTGTGGTATTGCCAACGTAAACATTGGTACCAGTGGTGCAGAAATTGGTGGTGCCTTTGGTGGTGAAAAGGAAACTGGCGGTGGCCGTGAATCTGGATCAGACTCTTGGAAGATCTACATGCGTCGTCAGACCAATACCGTAAACTACAGCACAGAGATTCCTCTGGCTCAAGGTATCAAGTTCGACTTCTAAGAACAGCTGTTTACGGTAGTGATTACTGCCGATCAACAGTCTTATTATAGCAAGGCGGCAGTCCAGTCGTGTGATTATCGAAATCTTTCTTTACACACAGGCAGGGCAGCCGCTTTCCTTTTTCCACATTAGACTCTCGTCCGATGGTTTCGGTGCTGGTATCGAAATAGAACGTCCAACCGTAAGCATCATTCGCTTCGGTTCCCGTCCAAAAATCAATCCGTTGATTTGGTACTTCAGATGGGTTCAATAAATAGCACTCTCCGCTCCCCGTCAACATCTGGTACGCCCGGTTGGATTGGCCACGGTAGATATTATCGATCAAGAAATCGACTTCGCCTACGCAGGGTAATCGCCAGCCCTTTGCACTACAGGCATCCAGGGCTTCCTCCCAAGAGTATGGCCCTCCAGGTAGTGGATCGGTCATAAACCATAGCGGGCCGACCTTCTTGAAGTTTGTACCATCAAACGGAGCACAACCAGGGCCACTCGTTGGCGTAGTCGTTCTTCTACCAATTCCATTCGTACCGTTATCGTAAGAACTTGGTCCCTGCTGGTAAATGGTGTCACGCACCTCTACCTCCACTGTATCTCGTACCATAGGGCATTCCCATTCGATTAATCGGCGCTGGATATGATCAGTAGATACTGCAGTGTTGCGATACTTATCGTAGAAGGTTTGATAGGTTCCGCAAGTAGGATTTTGCTGTATCAGCTGATAATCACTCCAAACGGCACAAGCCCTTTCTTCCAGGATAGCACGAAAATCTTCCGCACAACGAGCTTGATTCCCGTATTGGCTTAGGTAATTGAGATATGCTTCACAGGAATCTGCCTTTACGGCTAAATGGCAAGGATCCTGATTTTTGGCCCAGCCAGATAACACCCAATAGGTAAGTGATCCGAATAGTAATGCGGATAGTAAAACCCACATGACCCGTCGTAAACGTTGGCTGGCACCTACAGCAGCTCCCGCTCCAGCAGCCGCAGCCACCGGAACAATGGTATGGCCATTTCCACAACCACAATGCTCCCGACTCTCACGTAGAAGGTCCATCTCTTCCAAGACAGCCGGATCCGCCGGCTCGTCTCCTTCTGGTAGCGAAGACTCCAGTTCTGCCAAGCGTTTGGTCAGATAGTCATCGATAACGCTGCGGCCCGAACCCATTTCTTCGAGTAGCGCAGGGTCTAATAGCGGTGTCTGGCCTCCAGATTCAGAGCAGCTCTTCTGCTGCATTTGATGCATGTAGATCTGCATGCACTGAAACGATACTTCTCCGTCTTCATTAGCGAGCTCGCTGGTCATTTTTTCCGCTAATTCTTCCGGATCATCAACCTTGAGTTTGCCCTGATCCTGGAAGATATCAAACAGGTTAAGCGAAACCTGCATCATCGACCGCCGGGATAAAGGCTGCACCCGATAGCGATTGGAGAGCAAAGAAGGCATTTGATGCTCATAGTCTGCTAAGGGAGCAAGAAAACCCTCGCGAAGCGACAGTATAATGCGGCAAGGAATCTCTTCATCGGTACGCAGCTCCTCCACTTGCGTAAAGAACCTACTGCGCTCCTCTTCATCTACTTCCTTATCAAACAATCGTTCTAACTGATCAAAAACGACATAAACGGGCTTATCCAATTGTGACTGCAAGGATGCCAGCAAGACCTTAGGGTCATCCTCTTCAGGAATTGTTGCCCCTTCAATCTTTTCTAGCTCCGCTCTAATTTTGGCACTAAGCTCAACTTCCGTCTGGCCATTCTTCCACGGTTGGACAATCAACTCACTGGCGGTAGGCTTCAAGCAGTTTGACAATCCACATTGAATGAGGCTGGTCTTGCCCACTCTTGGAGGGCCATATAACAATAGGAGATCATTATTGCGGGTAAGCGCAAAGAGATCGTCCGCATCTTCTTTACGTCCCATAAAAAATGGGAGGTCTGCATCCATTTGCGGCTGCAGCAGGTTAAAGAGCGGCTCACAAGGGCTTCCCCCCATGAAAGGAGATACTCCTATGGAAGGCCCTAAGAGCGCTGCTCCACGTCTTCTGGTGGCCGTATTTTGCTCAATGATTAGCGCGCTTTCCTTAACTTCTTTCCACTCATACGCCTCATCTCCAGCACTAAATACCAGATCCTGCACCTTGCTGACTACCTCTTCGAGATCGTCTTGCAATTCCATATACACTAGCGGAAAACGAAAGGCGGGAGCAGCATTGACCAGTGCGTCCAATGCATCAATGGCTTCCATCTTATCCACCATTGGCGTACCAGAAGCGACTGGCACTTGCTTCTTTCCAAACAGTTGAAGTTGATACAAACCCGCATGTTCAGTAATAGCAACCTTGGTAGACTTACGATTACGCAAGCGAAGAACCAACTCTCTCATTGCGTCAAGAGCGGCCTGCTGATCTGAATAGAATGGACTATAGAATGTGTGCTGTTCCGTTCGGATTTGGAAATAGCAATCAGTAGATTGGTATTCTGGCCCGAGGGACTTAAGGGCAAAATGCATGTTTTACAGGGTCTGCTTACGGTTTTCTCAAGGTACACGTAATGGGTCCGTAGGGTGTTAAACTAGGATGGCCATTCACCATAAAAGTAGGGAATGTTTGGAATATCAGAGAATGTTATAAAAGCTGTCAGGTTTCAGCTCGGCCCAGGGCAAGACTGTTTTGCAACTTGGCATCAATTGATGACGGTGGTAGGATGAGTATCATTTTTTGGGAATAAGTAGGTATATATTGAGGATGAACCAATGGTAAGAAGCCCTTGACGAACGTTTGTCTGCCAAGGGCTTCTTGCTAGAGATTAGTCCAGCAGACTACATCTTCACAAATTGGCTTACACCAATCACCTGCTCCTCAGAACGTAGAATCAACTGATAAACCCCACTCGGCAAATCAGATACATCCAAAGCATTAGCACCAGACCAAGATTGGCGTAATAACTGCCGCCCAAAAGCATCTATAATCTCCACCCACTCTATCTCACCTACTCCATCATCTGGCAGGACAACATTAATCCATTGTTCCGTAGGATTCGGGTATATGCTGAAGCGAACGAGGTCACTCAGGTCTCTCGTACCAACAGGATTTTCAATGAGCAGTATAGCCTCGTTTGTGATAACCGGTTCATTAAAGTCGAAGTAAATACCAGCCAGGTTACTGATACTCGTACCGTAACCATATTCCGGTAGTGGCTTAATCTTGAACTTGAAGTAACCATTCGAGGCGGGTTCATTCGTTGTACTGTCTGGCAGCAAAATATCATTGAAATACACAACCAGAGACGCATCATCATTGATCTCATACTCATACGGGTGACTTGCACTGAGCATCTGCAGTGTACTTACATCCAGCATTGGCGATAAAGGATCAACAATGCGCACATTGAATGCGGTATCCGTTCCGGTATTCTGGAAGCGAATATGATAATAGATATACTGATTGGTATCAATGACACCAGTTTGGACCCCATCTTCATTGAAGATCCGTTTATCATTCGGATCAAAGGCACCGATATTCTCCTGGCATTCTGTGTAAGTAGGGCGTGTCGTTTCGCAGCTAAATGCATCCTCTAGCTCACCAAACAAGCAGTGATCCTGCCCGAGCTCGGCCTCACAAGAAAGGTTAAAGGTGATGGTGAATTGGACCGTCTCATTTACAGCTAAAGCGCCTAAGTCAAACTCCAGCACCGAATCATCAACTTGTAGGAAAGGGATGCTAGCATCTAGAAAATCAAAGAATGGATCTAATACAAGAGTAACCTTTGTGTCATGGCTGGCTATTGGTCCTGTATTCCGAACTCGGATGGTATAGGTATTGTCGAAACAACGGCGGAGAAATGGGGTAGAAAAGTCAAGTTCCAGTGCAGCACAAGCGGCAAGGGGCTTCGCCTGAAAGTCTTGCGTAACGGTCGTCTCAGCATCAGCCACCTCTAGATGTACGGAAGATTCACAGAGTTCCCAGTTGGAATCAACCTCTCGGGCACTTAGGGTATATGAGCCCAGCGGAACTGAAAAGACAAAATCCCCACCAGTACTAGTAGTACGGACCTGGGTGTGAGATTCCCCTTCGATCTTCCCCTGCCAATGCGACAATGTGTTTTCTTGCGTGTCAGGCACACAGTTCTCAGCCTCATTTAGATACAATCTACCTTTTACAAACTGAGGGGTGCTCAATGGCTCTGTAGAGCGGAATAATCGATGGCCGTCAACCAATACATAAAGATGTTCATTAGCCGTGATCCAGAAATTTTTTGATCCATTAAGAGGCAATCCACTATAGGTACGTTCATCAAAGTCTACCCCATTAAAAACCAAATAGGAATTGGAGAGAAATGCGAATAAATCATACCCTGAATGTTTCATAAGGTACGAATTGTCCAGGGCCGGGAATCCTCCTAAATACGTCAGGCCTTCACCTATCTTGAACCGGTACAATCCCATTTGATCACCAAAAAAATCATCCTTATAGAAATAGATCGTGCCATCTTCTCGCACGGAGTAATGACTACTTGGCAAATCAGAAAAGTCTCCCAGACTTTCAGTCGTAACTGCGCCAGTTAACGTATTGATTTTTGAAACTTGTGGCTGCCAACTTACATCCCCAAAGATTATATCTGTACCTACTAATGCTATCACTACAGGATCTATAGAAAAGTCCACATTGGCTGGAATCCAATCTTGACCGTTATTCAGTGTGTAGAGATTATTAAATATTAAACCTCCAGATAGAAAAAGAACACCATTGTCTAAGACATGGAGATTACCAACGGCCCCAAAAGGCTCGTTGTCTGGCACTACTATTTCAGTAAAATTGGCACCGTCGTCCTCGGAGTAGAAAATTGACCGACTATCGCTTAGATAAAGATCCCCGTTAGAGGTATAGCTGCCGTCTATCCATTGGTAGGATGGTAACATTAACTGTGTCCAATTTTCCTGCCCCGAGGGACTCGAATAGGTCTCATTCGAGGTAGCTATGATCTGATTCCCTTGCAAGGATTCATCAACAAAGGTCAGGGTAGGATAATTGATATCAATGGGAAGTTCCGTCACTTCTGCATTATCGAGTCGAATTTCTATAAAATGGTCATTTCTAACATTGTATGCTAAGAAATCACCAGCAGCATTCATCCACTCTTCAGAGTGGTTTGATAACTGTTCTGCCTCCAGTATATAGGTCCAGGAAATATCACACCCGGAACTTCCATAAACTTGATTTCCTTTTCTCAAAAACCAATCGCCTTGAGCAGAAAAGATAACATCAGCACTAGAAAAGTTACTGACTAGCGTCTCCATACTTCCAGATTGCAAATGCAATCCCTCAGCTGTGAATAAATAGTAGCTGTTATAATCGTAGATCAAGACCTTTCCGCATTCACTGTAAGCTACGGACACAAAACTTAAATTAAGTTCTTCAAACAATAGCCGTTGTCCTGAACGATTGAACACCGAGAGGAAGTTGCTGGCTCCAACGGTGTGATACAAAACCAAATATTGATCCATGACCCATAAATGAGTTCTGTGGTCATATATTCCCTCCGAGAAGGTAAAGAGTGTAGCAAATGACTCTCCTTTATCAGTACTAAATCCAAAACTGTCGTTTTCGTAGGCGAAAATTGTATCGCCTTTTACGAAACTCGATTCTATTCCACCCCATGCAGGACTGAGATCCATCGTGTACCAAGTGCCATTTCGACGTATCATATGGTCACTGTATTCATGCGTGAGTACCGGCGTACCATCTGCAAAGAATTGCATCTCCCCTAGCGTCTGCGTAATGGGCAGTGGGTGTTGTTCCCAAGTTTCTCCGTCCGTGCTGGAATAGAGCGTTGAGCGATCACTGATAGATTGGGTAAAGTATTCCCCCGTTGGAGACTTTCGAATGGCGGCCAAACTAAAATCCTCCGGCGGAATAATTTCTTCAAAGGTGATTTGAGCGTGAATAAGCGTAGTAGCGCATAGTAATGCGGTGAAGAGAGCGTATTTCATTGTTTATAGCTTTTGGCAACCAGACAATGTATTCTGTAGAAATCAGACAGAGCGTAGAATACTATTAAGTCTAGCCGTTCACTTATCAAGATACCAAAAAGACTCGAATTGCGAGAAGAGGGTTAACAAAATCCGTAGTGCATAGCACCACGTGGTCAATTTTAAACCAATCACCACACTTCCTTGTAAACACCTGACAAACAACACTATAAAAAAGAACAACAGATTTTTCCAACAATGATAAAAGTCATTTACTAACAGTAATGATTGTAAAGCTTTCACAGATAATGGGGTCGCAACTTTGTATCGAAACATTCAGCAAAGGATATGAGACTTCAACAGTTCTTTCTTACAATAGCACTGATTATTGGCCTTGGCTTAGCTTTAAATAGTCAGTCCTATCAACTTACTGAATCTGATTTTTCAATTACTGGCACTTCCAATCTCCATGACTGGGAATCCCAAGTAACAAAAGTGACTTGGTCCGGAAACTTCCAATTCTCGGAAGGCGGTCTGGAAAGCATCAATAATGTCCGAGTCAGTATTCCAGTAGAAGGAATCGTCAGCAGCAAGGGGCGCATCATGGACAAGAAAACCTACGGCGCACTTCAATCGGACGAACATCCAAATATCAGTTACAGCCTTAGCAATTGTGCAGTGACACGACAAGGTGACGCTCTGGTAGCCAACACCAAAGGACGCCTCACAATAGCTGGTACTACGCGAACCATACCAATTGAAATCCTCATCAATCAATTACCAAACGGTCAATTGGTTGCCACGGGAGATTACAGTCTAACAATGTCGGACTACGGCATCGATCCGCCTACCGCCTTACTGGGCACCCTTACCACCGGAGATGAGGTAGGCTTGCATTTCAAACTAATATTTAGCCCTCAATAAAGACGCCTTGGCGTTGACCAATAATTTAACTACACATTTACTCATTGATACAAAACTGAGTTATGAAAATCACCACATTATTCCGATCAATCCTGAGCACACTACTCGTTCTTGCTATTTGCCAAATGGCATATGCTCAGGTGTCGAACTTCCGCCCATACAATCAAAACGGAACGCACATTTTCGAACCAGCGAAAGAATTCAACACCACCTTTGACAAGCCTTTTGTAAGAATAGGTGGTAGTTTCACTCAACAATACCAGGGCCTCGAGCATGGTAATGAGGCCGATGTAGTATTTGGCCCCGATGGTGAAACAAACCTTAATGAATTGTATTCACTGGGTAACGGCTTCAATTTGGCTACCGCCAACCTAGCACTAGACTTTCAAATCGAAGATGGTATCAGAGTTTCATTGGAAAGCTACATGTCTTCACGTCACCACTCTGAATTTTGGGTAAAAGGAGGGTACGTTCAGGTAGACAAGCTTCCTATGTTCAACAATACTGATTGGTTTGACAAGTACCTACGTGTAAAGCTTGGCCACATGGAAGTTAACTATGGTGACCAACACTTCCGTCGTACTGACAATGGTAACGCCATTTGGAACCCCTTCGTAGGAAACTACATCATGGATGCGTTTACTACCGAAATCGGTGGTGAGGTATACGCCTTCCCTACCCAAAACTTGATGTTAATGGTAGGTGCCACAAATGGCTTGATCAAGGGTGATGTAACTTCGAAAACACGGAAACCTTCGATCTACAGCAAACTAGCATTTGATAAGCAGGTCAACGACAATACTCGTTTCCGCATATCTGCAAGTACTTACATGAACTCTGAATCTGGTCGAAATACACTCTTTGGTGGTGACCGTGCCGGTTCACGTTTCTACGAAGTCATGGAGTCTGCGGCTAGCCAACGTGACTTCAGTGGACGCTTGAATCCTGGCTTCAGCACCAATGTTACGGCATGGCAAATTAGCCCATTCGTGAAAGTTGCCGGATTCGAGCTATTCGCTACTTACGAGCAAGCCCAAGGTTATGCCAGTAGCGATCCACGCAAAGAAGGTGCAGAGAACCCTGAAAAGCGTTCGGTAACTCAAGTAGCCGTTGAAGGTATCTATCGCTTCCTACCTCGCGAACAGGTCTATGTAGGAGCACGCTACAATACCGTAAGTGGTGCACTAAGTAGCCGCGTAATGGATAGTACTAGCGAGCCTATGGACTTGACGGTAAACCGCATGGAGGTCTCAGCAGGATGGTTCCCAACTCCGAACCTATTGCTCAAAACCTCTTACGTGAACCAGCAGTACCAAGACTATCCAAGTGACAACATCTTCCACGAAGGATACTTCAAGGGAATCATGGTAGAGGCCGTTGTAGGCTTCTAAGTGAACAGAATTAGGTTCTAACACAAGAGAAGCCCCCTTCCCGCGTTCAGCAGGTAAGGGGGCTTCCACATAAAAAGCTAGCATGAAAGCTTCATTTAAGATTTCATTACTCACACTGTTGGCTTTCTTCCTGCTCTGCGCTACACCTCAAAAACCAGAACAAATATCCCAGCAGTGGGCAAACAGTTATAACTATTCTATCGAGCCGGATAGCAAGCTCTACCTTGAAGGGAGTAGTAATGTTGTGGATTTCACTTGTGATTGCACAGACCCAAGTGGCAACGGTCGCTTTTCATTTCGATTAAAACCAGAAGGATATCTCTTCGAGAATAGCACCTTAGAAATTCCAGTACAAGAACTTGACTGCGGGAACCGTCCGATGAATCGCGACATGTATGACGCACTCAAAGCAGAACAGTACCCGTCCATCGCCATTCAACCCCTACGGGTAAAATCATTAGCTCAGAATGCCTTGTCCAAATGTGAAGAGTGGTCAAATATAAATATTGATTTGCAACTCAGTATTGCCGGTGTATCTAGGATAGTCTCCATGGAAATCCAAGGAGCACATCTTGGTTATCAGTTGTATCGATTTATCGGAAACCAAGCCATTTACCTTACCGATTTTGGTATCGACCCACCAAAAGCCTTGCTGGGGGCAATAAAGGTAGATAACTGCATAACTATCAATATGGATTTGTTAGTCCGCCTCAGCCCGGTCTAAACCGGAACTAATTCCTTTCTGAAAGGGCTACTATTTGCAGCGAAAAATTCAACCAAAATCCAGCTACCTTTGTCTACTTCCTAGACAAAACGAATTCGCTGTTTATGAAAAGGCTTTTCCTTCTTCTGTTTTTAAGCGTTTGGGGTATTGGCGAAATGCTCGTCCTTCCTGCCCAAGCTCCAAAGCGCTGGACAAGTACTGAATTGCATGATGCCCTACAGAAATTGAACTTCTTGGGATCCGCACTCTACTTCGCTGCTCACCCCGACGATGAGAACACGCGGATGATTGCTTACCTCAGTAATGTGAGGCACGCCAATACGGCCTACCTATCCCTCACCCGTGGTGATGGTGGACAAAACTTAATCGGCTCGGAGATCAGAGAATTACTTGGAGTCATTCGTACCCAGGAGCTACTTGCTGCTCGCCGAACTGATGGTGGAAAGCAATTCTTCACGCGCGCTAATGATTTTGGCTACTCTAAGCATCCCGATGAGACTTTCAACATCTGGGATCGCGACCAAGTCATGGCCGATGCCATTTGGGTTATCAGAAACTTCAAGCCCGATATTATCATCAACCGCTTTGATCACCGTTCTCCGGGTCGTACACACGGACACCACACAGCTTCGGCTATGTTATCCGTTGAGTCCTATAACCTCAGTAATGATCCTTCTGTGTACCCTGAGCAATTGGAGTATACAGAGACCTGGCGCCCAGAACGTATTTTCTTCAATACCTCCTGGTGGTTCTACGGTAGCCGTAAAGCCTTTGCCGAAGCAGATAAGTCAAACATGGTAACTGTGGACGTAGGAACCTACCTACCAAAGCGTGGTGTATCGGTACCTGAAATCGCAGCTACCAGCCGCAGCCAACACAAGAGCCAGGGTTTTGGTAGTAGTGGTACACGTGGTAGTTTGGAAGAATACCTGGAATTGGTAAAGGGAAGTATGCCAGAAGGCGCTGCTGATCCTTTTGCCGGCATCAATACCACCTGGACTCGGGTAGCAGGCGGTGCCCCAATTGGCGAAGCAGTAGAAGCCGCAATCAAAAACTTCGACTTCGACCAGCCTGAAAACAACCTACCGGAAATACTGTCCATCCGCAATATGATCGACAACCTACCAGATGGGCACTGGAAACGCATCAAGCTGGATGAGGTTAACAGCATTATTGAGGGTGTAATGGGGCTCTTCCTAGAAGCGACAGCTGCAGACGCTAATGTTGCTCCTGGCGAGACAATTGGTATCGAGCTAGAAGCCATCAATCGCTCTCACCTTAACATCAAGCTCAACTCCGTACATATTCCTGCATTAGATCTGGCCTTGCAAGAGGAAGAGATGGTCCTTGCCTACAATGAGGGTACTGGTTCAGAGCATGAAATTTCCTTCCCAGCTAATTTCCCGATTTCCAATTCCTATTGGCTGAACGAGAGAGCTAGTCTGGGCATGTACCCCGTAGGTGATCAAAAATTGCGGGGCCTACCGCAAACACCACCAGCAGTAGAAGTGGTATTCATGATGGAAGTACAAGATCCGAAAACTGGAGAGTGGTTTGCGATCAAGAGCGTAAAACCACTGGTTTATAAAACTACAGATCCCGTAGCGGGGGAATTGTACAGTCCTTTTGAGATCACCCCTCCTGCTTTTGTAGGGGTAGCTGAAAAGGCTTACATCTACGCAAACCCTAAACCTCAGGTAATTGATGTAAAAGTTACCGCAGGGAGAAGTAATGTAACTGGTACCTTGAAGCTTGCCTACCCTAATGGATGGCGTCTGGAGCCGGAACAATATGATGTTGCACTAACCCGTAAGGATCAGGAACAAACCTTTAAGTTTACCCTATACCCATCGGAGCAGCAGGATGAGAACTTTATCACTCCTATCCTGGAAGTGGACGGCGAATATTACACTAAGGATCGCGTTAAGATTGAATACGATCATATTCCTACGCAAACACTGATTCTAGACGCCACGGCTAAGGTTGTTCGATTAGATATCAAGCGCGAAGGACAATACATTGGCTACCTCATGGGAGCCGGTGACGATATCCCTCAGGCACTTGAGCAGATTGGCTACGATGTAACAATTCTCGATGACCGGGATGTAAATGCTGAGCGCCTTGGTGATTTTGATGCCGTCATCTTAGGGGTTCGCGCTTACAATACGCTGGACCGTATGCCGAATTACCAACCGGCACTCATGAAGTACGTAGAAGAAGGTGGCACTTTGATTGTTCAATACAATACCAATCGGCGCCTGAAAGTACCAATGGAAGAGCTTGCACCTTATCCATTGAAGATCAGCCGAGACCGCGTAACCGTGGAAGAAGCTGAGGTGCGCATGCTAGCGCCCGATCATCCCGTACTCAATACTCCTAATAAAATCACCGATAAAGATTTTGATGGATGGGTACAGGAACGCGGACTATACTTCCCGAACGAATGGGCAGATGAGTATACCGCTATCCTTTCCAGTAATGATCCTGGCGAACCAGCTCGCGATGGTGGTCTGCTTGTAGCGGAGTATGGCAAAGGACATTATATCTATACCGGTTACTCTTGGTTCCGTGAATTGCCGGCTGGTGTACCAGGTGCGTATCGCCTGTTCACCAATTTGATTTCGCTAGGCAATACACCACAGCCATAAACAACTGACAATCAAAAACAAAAGGCCTGCTATTGAATATTCAGTAGCAGGCCTTTTCTCTTTTCGCATATCCTATGCACTAGAAAGGTAATCAAGAATCGGCGGTATTAACACCACTTTGACTACTGGGCAACCTATTGTTAAATTTGACTTAATTAATTGTCCTCATCCGGATAATTCATATACCTTTGAATCATTGACAAACTAAATTTACACCTTTATGAAATCAAAGTTTTTGATTTTGGCCCTCGCCGTTTTCACGCTCTCTACCTACCGCGCTAATGCGCAAGTGGACGTTACCATCAACCCTGTTGGATTGCTATTTGGAGGTATCAATGTTGGTGCCGACTTCGTTCTTGCAGACGAGTTCTCTATTGAAGCAAACGTTGGTTACAACTCTCGTACTGACGATTTGTCTTTCGACGGAACAACTAACGAGTTCAAGTACACCGGTGTTCCAATTCAGGCTGTAGGTAAGTACTACTTTAGCCCAGACGATGGCGCGGACAAGTTCTACGCAGCTGCTTTCTTGCGTTACGTAAACCGTAGCTACAAGGAGGAAACTGATGGAAGTGCCGTCAACGATTTCACACAATCTCGTTTCGGTGCAGGTATCGGTATTGGTACCAAGTCTGTATCACGCAGTGGCGTAGTTTTTGACTTTGGCGTAAACGTTGGTCGTGTAATCGCCGACAACACCAAGTTCGAAACCGATTCAGGTCAGACAGAAGCAGACGTAGGCGGTTTGATCTTCACGATCAAGCTTGGCATTGGTTACCGTTTCGGTGGCTAAAACCCACACACATTCAAAAAAAATTAGAATGCCCGCTTCCGGTTGGAAGCGGGCATTTCTTGTATTAGCCAATGGTACTTTGAGATAGTACCTTGTATTTCGGTCAATCTATTCTGCGTAGCTTTCAATTGGTGGGCAAGTACACACCAAATTACGATCACCATAACCGTTATCCACGCGTGCTACGTTAGCCCAGAATTTAAACCCTTCGCGAAGGTATGGTAACGGCCAAGCTGCCTTCTCGCGGGTGTAAGGGAAAGGCCATTCATCAGCCGTCATCCATTCCAGCACGTGAGGAGCGTTGTGCAACACGTTGTTTTCAGCATCAGCTGTACCGGCAGCGATTTCATCAATCTCCTTCCGGATTTGAATCATTGCATCACAGAAGCGGTCTAATTCGGCTTTGCTTTCACTCTCAGTAGGCTCAATCATAATCGTACCCGCCACTGGCCAACTCAATGTAGGTGCGTGGAAGTTGTAGTCGATTAAGCGCTTCGCCACATCCGCAGCAGAGATAAAATCCTTGAACGGACGCAAGTCCAGAATCAATTCGTGAGCAGAATGCCCATTCTCTCCAGTGAACAATACATTGTAATGATCCTGAAGACGAGCTTTGATATAGTTAGCATTGAGGATAGCATAACGACTTGCCTCTGTTAAACCATCAGGACCTAACATCTTAATGTAAGCATAGCTGATAAGCAAGATACTTGCGCTGCCCCAAGGAGCTGCAGATACTGCTTTGATGCCCTGATCACCGCCAGTTTCCACCAATGGGTGCTTTGGCAAGAATGGCGCCAGCTTCTCATTTACACAAATTGGCCCCATGCCAGGTCCGCCACCACCGTGAGGAATAGCAAAGGTCTTGTGTAAGTTCAAGTGGCACACATCTGATTCAATCAAACCAGGGCTTGTCAAACCTACCTGTGCATTCATGTTGGCACCATCCATATAGACCAAGCCACCATTGTCATGGATAATTTGGCAGATCTCACGAATACCCGTTTCAAATACACCGTGAGTTGACGGATAAGTAACCATCAAGCACGACAGATTATCAGCATGCTCGGTTGCTTTCGCTTTGAGGTCTTCAACATCGATGTTTCCTTCCTCATCGCATCTCACCACTACTACCTTCATTCCTGCCATCACAGCACTTGCCGGGTTGGTTCCGTGCGCAGAATCAGGAATGATCGCTACAGTTCGGTGATCATCACCATTGGCTTGGTGATATGCACGAATGGTCAACAAACCAGAGTACTCGCCCTGTGCACCAGAATTTGGCTGTAGTGAACAAGCTGCAAATCCAGTAATATCACTTAACCACTCTTCTAATTCAGCGAAGAGTTGATAGTAACCTTCTGCCTGGTCTTTAGGAACGAATGGGTGAAGATTAGCAAACTCTGGCCAGCTCACTGGCATCAATTCAGCTGCCGCGTTCAACTTCATCGTACAAGAACCCAACGGGATCATCGAATGTGTCAAGGATAGATCACGATTCTCCAAGCGCTTGATATAGCGCATCATCTCCGTTTCCGTCTGGTAGCTATTGAAAACAGGGTGCGTCATAAACTCTGTCTGACGACGCAATGCTTCCGGCACCGCTACCTCAGCAGGTTCATCGGAAGAGATAGCAATTGTATCTTGATCAAAGTCTACCGCCAGAATACCAGCGATTTGCTCGATGTCTTCCACCGTAGTGGTCTCATCCAAGCTGATCTGAACAGAGGTATCTGTATAATGAAGATTGATTTCTGCACCTAATGCCGCGCGGCGAATAGCGTCGCGAGTATCATGGCCAGCACGAAGGCTAATGGTATCGAAATAGCTTTCGGACTCAAGTTCATATCCTAGATCTTTAGCGGCTTGTGCCAATAATTGAGCTAGTGTATGGACACGTGTAGCGATTGCCATTAATCCTTTAGGACCGTGATAGGCTGCGTACATACCCGCCATAATAGCCAGTAGGGCCTGAGCAGTACAAATATTAGAAGTTGCCTTTTCACGACGAATGTGCTGCTCCCGCGTTTGCAAAGCCATGCGTAATGCACGCTTGCCACGCTTATCTACAGACACACCAATAATCCGACCAGGTAGCGCACGCTTAAACGAATCACGGCAAGCAAAGTAAGCAGCGTGTGGGCCGCCATACCCCATCGGCACACCGAAACGCTGGGTATTACCAACCACTGCATCCGCTCCCCATTCTCCTGGAGGAGTCAGCATGGTGAGTGCTAACAGATCAGCAGCAACAGTGACGTAAACCTTCTTATCGTTAGCTTCGGTAGTTAGTGCACGATAGTCTTCAACTGCACCATTAGCAGCTGGATACTGCAATACAATACCGAATACTTGATCTGTCAGCTCAAACTCAGATACTGGCTTCACTTGCACATCGATATCAAGTGGCTCAGCTCTAGTTTCTAGTACAGAAATAGTCTGTGGCAATACTTGGTCAGATACCAACAACACATTGATGGCCTCCCCCTTATTGCGCTTATTCTTTTGACCATAGAACAGACTCATGGCTTCGGCTGCAGCCGTACCTTCATCCAGCAAAGATGCGTTGGCAATTTCCATACCCGTCAGATCGCTGACCATGGTTTGGAAATTGAGTAGCGCTTCTAGACGTCCTTGGGCAATTTCAGCCTGATAAGGGGTATACTGGGTATACCAGCCTGGATTATGGAAGATGTTACGCGCAATTACTGCCGGAGTAATTGTTGGGTAATACCCCAAACCAATGTAGCTCTTGAACACCTTATTTTTGGCGGCCAAGGATTGCAGATCTTGCAAGTATGCATGCTCAGTCTGTGCAGTTGGCACCTGGATGGCATCCTTACGACGGATGTCAGCAGGGACAGTCTCATCTATCAACTGATCAAGGCTGGAAACCCCAATCGCTTCAATCATCTGCTGTGCTTCCTCCGCTGAGGGGCCAATGTGTCGATTCACAAACTGGTCGAAAAAAGCCGTTTTACTCATACTGTGGGTTACAGTTTTGGAATGGTTAGGAACTCGCCTGCGAAGATAGCAAATCTTCACCGTGCATTAACAGTACAAACCCGTCTTGGTTTAGTTTTACCTAAGGATGATATTAGGGCTATCGGCTAGGTCGTTTCTTACTGAATCACCTTGACTTCTCCCCAACCAACTCTCAGCAGCTGATCTTGTAAATCACCGGCCGCATCGCGATAGTTGCAGTCGTAGAATCGAAAACCTCGCTCTTCAAAGCGCCCTGCTTTCCAATTTCGGCTCGAGCTAATAAACTCGCCCCCCTGCTCTTCTATAAATGCCCGAATCTTATCTTCATCAGACATGGTCGTGCTCAAGGCAAAAGCGATAAGAACGATTATTAGTAGGCCGACGATTAGGAAGGTCATGGGTGGTTAGGAGGTTTGATGGTTAGTTGGTTAGTTGGTTGGTTGGTTGAATTAGTTGGGTTAGTGAATTTAGTTGGGTTGATTCTTATATGTCCTTACATGCCTCATATGGTTCAAAAAACTTAGGTGTCCTTTGGTGACTCGGGTGGTTCAACTAGCTAGTTGATATCTTTTTTCGCTATTACCCTGGATCTACATCGATGCTGACTCGAACGTTTGAGAAGCCTTGCGTCTGCTTGATGCGCTCAGTGGCCTGGCGAATATGCCGCTTGGCAAACCGTATTTTTTGTGGGTCCTTATCTAGCTTAATCAATAAGTCAACTAGGTAGTATGTCCGCACACGGCCGACGTATGGCACGGCTGGGCCGAGTACCCACTCACCAAGGTCTTGTTTGAGCCAATGAGCATACAAGCGCATAGCATCATTGACCACTTGAGGCTTCTTGTGCTTTAAGGTAATGCGAATCAAACGCTGAAAGGGAGGATATCCAAAATCCTGGCGCTCTTTCAATTCTCGACGATAAAAGGCAAGGTAATCTCCTACGGAGACTTCGCGAATCACAGGATGCGCAGTGTTAAAGGCCTGCACAATAACCTGTCCCTGTTTGTGCTTTCGGCCAGCACGTCCGGCCACCTGCATCAT
>CAJXOS010000087.1 GCA_913057725.1 uncultured Lewinella sp. | reverse complement strand
CCCGATCATATACAGAAATTCAACCATTCTCGGAAGGCTTTGCCCCTTACCAGGAGCGAGAGCTTTGGGGCTATCTTCGCCCGGATGGAAGCACCATGACGGCATCAGAGTATTACCTGGCCTGGCCTTACAAGAATGGTCTAGCCAGAGTAGCTACCCGTTACGGACTGACTTTCATCGATTCCCTTGGCCGACAACTATTCAATCCTCGTGCTAACTTCTTTGAGCTACGTGATTTCAGCGAGGGCCTGGCTCCCGTTGAAATCTATTAATGGCGGAACTATTTATTCAGCAAATCTATTACTACTTGCAAAGGATCCATATCATGACTAGCATAATACAGCAATATCAGGTTTTCGACGGTTGTCCCTCATTGTGACGACTAGCCTTGCTAGTTGATAAAAAGCCTTCACGATGAGTCAAATCGTGAAGGCTTTTTGCATTTCTGACCTCTGGTGTAATCGGTTAGCATACGGATCTTTGAAATCCGTGGTTCGGGTTCAAGTCCTGAGGGGTCGACTTTTTTATTCTGTCTTTACTATGCGCTCCTGGTGGAGTATCTCCCTCCCTAAGCTAATTCGCAGGTGATATATCCCGTCCCTCCAAGTGGATGTGGAAATTCGGCCTGATTCTTCGTTCAAGACCTCGCGTTGGATAATTCGTCCATTCACATCAATCACTTCTAGTAGTGCTCCGGCCGGAATATGTGTGTAGGACAATTGGTCATTAACCGGATTAGGCCACATTTTCGCAGCAGACTTTGGCGGAGTAACATTGCGGATCGGTGAATAATCGGTGGAGTCATCTTCATCCACTATTGCTAGGCGGTAATAAACGCGATCAACGCTGCGCGGAAGTTGTCGATCCAGATATGCGTAGGACTGCTCTACATTCAGGCCACCCAGTGGCTGTACGTGATCAATCGTAGTGAATTTCCTACCATCTACCGAGCGTTCAATGCGATAGTGCTTGAGCTGCTCTTCACTGCTGGTTTCCCACCTCAGCAGTGCATTTCCTTTGTCTAGTTCCGCTGTAAAATCAGTCAATTCTGCCGGCAGAACACCTGCTGTACGTTGAACCCAAACCGAATATGACCTAGCTGGCAAGCTGATATAGATATTATTTGGAACCCCACCACTATTATCGACCACAGCATAGGGAAAATCAGAGTTACCAACCACATCATCAAGGCGAGCGCCAAAACCTAAATTCCCTAACTGAACTTGATGATTTACTTGCAATGGCTCATCATCGAAATTGATGGCTACAATTACATCATCGCCACTAGCTCCGCCACTAATCTGATAGATCAGGCACTGATTAGCATTGCCAGAGTAATAGTTGCTCGCGTAGGGCGTACCAAAATCGTTGAGGTAATAATGACTAGTAGCACCGAAAATATGCTCCTGATGAATATCGATCAGCTCCGTAATCTGCGGTTGCAACGCGGTGGATGGATGATTAGGAGGCGTATCGCTAAAGAAATCAGGGTAATACACACAAGGCAAGCCAACTTTATTATTGGTCAATAAATAGGCATAACCTAATATCGGATGTTCCTGAACCGGCTCGTTAGGGCCCCGAAAATCGTGGTTATTAAGAAAGGTAACGACGTTGTATGGGTCAGCTCCAAAGGCGACCATCCCTGAGCTAAATACATTTCTGACGTCAAAGAAGAAGTTGAAGTAATGCTGATCACAAGCATCTTTCAAGGCATCTCGTAAGTTGAAGTCAAAAGCTCGCACATCTACCGTGGCCGTAAGACCATTGTTTACGTCATTAACCCAGCCAATTAGGCTATTGGGGTCAGAGTTAAATATCTCGCCGACAATCATACCAGGTTCAATTCCTCGGCTTCCCAAGTAATTGAGCAAGTTAGTGACCATACTAGGGTCAAAATGTTTAACCGCATCCATTCTTAACCCACCAAAACCTACATCACCAATTAGCCACTCACTCCATTCATTATATACATCTTGTGTGCTACTTTCACGCTGGTCCACATCGAAGAAAAAGTACGGGTAGTCCCAATCACCTGCAAGGCAGGACGGATGTGTGCCATTCGGTTTAAAATTTTGATAGGTCATCGGACCTTGTCCACTTGGCATGTTCGTGAAATCCGTTCTTGTCTGTAATGCTAATTCATTGAGAATATTTGCACCACGGGGAGCCGCATAGATATCATACGGCCTGATATCGATACCGGTGCCGTCCCCTCCCGTTTGGGTAACATAGATTTCCAGAAAATCCCCGGAAGGGTCAAAATCTCCTGTTTGCAGATTAACTAAGAACTCATCAACACCACATTCCCCATTGTTTAGGTTATCAACTGTAGCCAACATGTTTATACCTAAAGTGATCTGGGTCTGATCATTTGGCGTACCACAGTCGAATCCACCATTAGGTTCCACCTCCGACTGATCTGCCTGATTCTGCCAGCCCACCTGTGAAGTCTGAAAATAGATATTGTATCCACGTCCGTAGAAGCCGGGACCAGCGGAAGCCGAAGAGAATTTGATGTAGTATAATCCTTCTGTATTACCGGTGGTTCCGCCCAACGGAAGGCGCCATCGCACTTTACCATTAATGGGGTATGGCGTTATACCACCATTACACGCATGGCCAACATTTGGATAATTAAACATGTAAGCCTCTACTGCGGGGTTGTCCTCCCAATCACCCCCGTCTCGGTGGTTGTAGACTACGTCCGCGACGGCCTCCATACCGTTGCTATTGAGTGCCGACAACAGATTGTCTAGTTGGGCACGGGTACCCATTCTGGTTGGTCCGAAATCACCAAGGTCATAAATATCTTTTGGGTCATATCCAACGCTACATTCGCTACCACCTTTTGTTGGTGGAGGTAGCCAAACATAAGTAAAGCCCGCATTCCCCATAGTACTAGCTTGAGAAGCTAGTCGAGCTGCCCATTTATTGGAGGGAGGGTTACAGTTTTGGCTGGGGTAATCCCAGTACCATGCCTGCATCATAAAATCCTGTGCCATCAACAGGCCGCTGGCAAAAAGACCGACAAGTAGTAGTTGTAAACGCATGTCCTATTAATTTCCCTTCGTTGATCAACAAGGAGTATGTCACTCCAGGATCAGCAAAGAATCCTCTACAAATATGATTTTCGGTTTTAACAGGACTCAGAAGGGCTTTTGAAAAAGCGAGTTGTGTAAAAATAAGAAGAAGCGATTATCTTTACTCACCATTGAGAAAACAATCTACAAGAATACTGGTTCCTGTCTGGCCCAGGACTTGTAGTGCACACAACAACGTATACGCAAAGTATACTCCTATCCTCTTACCGAACAGTCTGATGCTATTGGGCCTTCTCCCAGGGAGTGCCTAAGGCCTGCCATTACCGTGTTCTCTGACTCCTATTAAGACCCAGGCTAATTGAATTTATTAACATCTTAAGAACCGTAGTATGAAACAGTTATTACTAACTATTGTGGCAATGATTATTGCTACTTCCCCACTATTTCTTTCTGCAGCAACCTACCGAAATTACATTTCTCACGAAGTTATTAATAGTGGGAACACTCTAAGAGTATGGATTGATAGCGACACAGCATTCGGCGAATTTGCATCTGCAGAAATTCGATGGGACAATGGAATGGGAGGCTTCAATTTTTCAGGTGTTATTGATGGAAGTTTTGATGACATGACGGAGCCAGGAGCAAATTGGTTTGTAGATATTGCATTGCCAGGAGGAGTTGGAGAAGCAGATTTGCAACTTGCCAACAAAAATGAATCTGGTTCCTACTATGGTTTTACAGGGTTTATCCATGCTTTGTCGGCCCTGCCAGTAGAATTTGAAAAAGTCAGCGCTGAATCAACAGCAGGAGAAATCACTTTGCATTTTTCAACATACACAGAAACGAACAATTCCCACTTCGATATTGAACGTAGCACGAACAGTCGCCAATGGGAAACACTTGGACGCATCATCGGTGCAGGAACGACTCAAGAACGCCAATCTTATACCTTCGAAGACAAGGCACCTCTAGCCGGAGATAACTTCTATCGTATTAAGCAGGTCGACTACGACGGCACCTTCAGCTACTCTGATATCGTCTCTGCCCGATGGACTGAAAAGCCGCAGCTAAGCATTTACCCAAATCCAGCTAGTGAGTTTCTGCTTATCCGGGGAATTAGGGGGATTGAAAATACAGTTACAGTGGAGGTCTTTAATCTTAACGGGCAATTGCTGATTAGTAAAACGTGGAATCAACAGCCCGTCCATATAGCCTTTTTACCAAAGGGCTCGTATGCGATTCGCATTCGCTCTGGTCAGGATATACTACAACAGGAACGCGTTATCATCCAATAACAGTCTGGTACGGGTTAGTCCCCTCTAGTCCGTCCCATTCTTAGCTCCTACAGGCTCAATTTCTGGCCTTCAATCGCAACTTGAAAACCTCGGTCCTTTACTTCCTTTTGGGCAGCGCTACCCTCTTGCAACAAAGGGTTTGTATGATTCAGGTGAATGAAGTGCACTTTTCGGCGTTGGTCCGAAGGCAGGTCCTGCAACGCATCCATCGTTTCAGTAACGAAGGGGTGCGGTATCTTACTCATGTCTCGATTAGGAAGTTCGCCGTCCGCAAAGAAGGTGGCATCAAGAAAAGCGTAATCAACCGCTGCTAGTTCGCCAGCCAGACTCCGCTCCCACCGCTCCCACTTGTCAATATCTGGAATAAACAGAAAGCTCTTATTCGGGCCACTTACTTGATACCCTACCGTCTCTGAATATTCATCTCGGTGAGGCACTTCTAGCACTTTTACAGATAATCTATCATTCAGTGCAAAGGTGGTGTCCGCAGCTATCGGTTGAAGCTTGATATTCTCTAGATCAACAAGCTGTGACCATGGTCCATTTTGTCGCAGGAAACTGTCAAGTCTTGGCATCACATAAACAGGTGCTTGTTGGGCTCCCATCACTTCCCGGCCTAGCTGCATTAGGCCAGTGTAGTGACCAATATGGGCGTGGGTCAGTAAGACACCATCAGGCTGAGCTTTCGAGCTCGTAAGACAATCCTTGAGATCTTGCCACTGCTCCCGAAAATCAGGAGTAGCATCCAACATCCACACCTTTTGACTAAGCGGATCAACAATGCCCAAACAACTAACCATTTTAGCAGAAGCTTCGCCCTTCCACACCGCACTGCAACAAGCCTTCTCACAAGAAGCTTGTGGGTAACCAGCATCTTGAGCAATGCCTAATACGATGCAATAAGGCTCACCGATATCTTGTGCTACCTCGAAGTCTACAGATTGCTCCGTCATGGGCTGGCATGTCCAGCACATCAGCGTGCTCACCAATGCAATTAAGGTCGCACGAAAATATTCCTTGCAATTCATCTTCCTGAGTTTACGATAATTGTGTCTATCTTCCTGATCTAACTGGCAGTAACTTACGATTTTCTATGGCAAAGCGCCCACCACTTTCGCAACTCATAATTTACGCTCTTGGACAATTCGGTTGGTCTCTCGCCAGTTTTGGTGCAGCAAACCTACTGGTCTACTTCTACTTGCCGCCCGAAAGTGATGGCCAGGCCGTTTTTCCAGCCTTCATTTACCAGGGGGCAATTCTAGGCATTGCGACGCTAATTGGCTTTATCAATTTTGGTGGAAGACTTTTCGATGCCATTACCGACCCGCTAATTGCAGCATGGTCAGATAGCCGGCCCCGAGCCGGAGGAAAACGTAAAGGCCTCCTGCGACTTGCAGCAGTCCCCTTTGCTGCCTTCTCCTTTTTACTTTTCTATCCACCAGTAGCGCAACTCAGTATTTACAATACCATTTGGCTGATCGTGGTGGTCTTTTTGTATTACCTCTTCTTTACCCTCTACCTGGTACCCTACAATGCTTTAATTAGTGAGCTTGGGCACCACGAACCAGATCGGATGCGGATTAGTACTATGATTTCGATTACTTGGGCGTTAGGCTTTGTTGTGGGTGGTATGGCTTATGGCATACAGGGGTATTTCGAGCAGTTTACGGATTCCGTCAGTGCCTTTCAATGGACCATAGCGCTATTCTCCTCGGTCTCCTTGACCTTGATGCTCATTCCGGCCTTCTTTCTCGATGAAGAGACCTACGCCTTGCAAACAGACGCAGAAGCCACACCTACCCGTGAATCCTTGCGGTCTGTATTCACCAATCGTGGTTTTCGCATTTTCGTGGGCTCCGACCTACTTTACTGGTTAGCGTTAACCTTTATCCAACAGGGCATAAGTTACTATGTAACAGCACTTTTCGATTTACCAAAAGAACAATCTAGCGCTTTCTTGGCGATAAGCTTTGTCGCTAGTTTTGCGCTATACTATCCAGTGAATATTGGTGTAAAAAAATGGGGAAAGAGAACTCTGTTATTGAGTGCGTTCTTGGTATTCTGCCTGGTCTTCGCTATTACCGCTCTGTTACCAGCCTTACCAATTGACAAGAGCATACTATTCTACGGAATCGCATTGCTTTCTGCTTACCCATTAGCAGCTTTTGGAATCGTACCCAATGCGCTTATCGCCGACTTTGTACACGATCATGAAGCCAAGACGGGCAAGCAGCAGGCAGGAATGTTCTATGCCGTCCGCTACTTCATGATGAAAGTTGGAATTAGCCTGTCCTTGCTCCTGTTCCCTTCCTTCTTACTGCTGGGAAAAAGCGTAGAAGACCCCACTGGCGTAATTGCCAGTGCCTGGGCAGCCTGCGGATTCTGTTTACTTGGATTCTTTATCTACCGACAAAAGGCATAACTAGTATTCTCCAAAATACCTCCGTAGGAACCACTCTAAGGTGAGTAAACTAAGGATAAGGAAGAAAATTCCCTTTAGGTTGATTAGCGAACGCGTCGTTGCCGTTTCATAAAGGACTGGTTTAACCGTGCCCTTTTCTTCTAACAATTGCGGCAAGCCAACTAGCCCTGCGCGATCCAGCAGTTCTCCACCAAAGCGTTCGCTCAGTAAGCGTAAGAGGTCGTGGTCGGCAGTAGTCTCATAACGTTCTAGTTGCACTGCTTGTACACTGAATTGGCCGCTATAATTGAGACTTTCTGTGCCCGTATTGACATTCGCCTGAAAACGGTAATTGCCGACTGGCAGTACTCCAGCATTCAAGCGATACGCATTTCCGGTAGGATTAAAAGTATAGCTAAACTCACGTCCGTCCTCATCGGTGATTACCGCTTGAACGGAAGGTTCATTGATCAATTCGTAGTTGTCGTTATACAGCTCGGCATCAAAGATGATTTGTTCATTCTCATCGAAGATGTTCTTCGCCAAAGAAACGCGAAAACGGCGCTTGTCATTCTTGACACTTAGGTACTGAACGATTTGGCTAATGAGCTCATCAAAACGAGCGTGATTCTTCCGATCCAGATAATCAAACAGACGCCACTTCCAGATGCCTGTTGCTGTGGTTACCGCCATGCGACGACCATCTTCTTCACCCAATGCAATGAGCGGATATTCTGTATCTACACGGCCGATACGCTGGTACATGAGCACAGAAGCATTAGCGCCGGCCAGGTACTCTCCAAAAGGAGAAACGACAGGCGGAAGAACTGGCAAAAAGTCTCGAACTTCATCCGCAACTTTGAACAGACTAAAGTTCGGTGCTAATCGCGGCTCTACTTCCGTTGTATTACGACCGTTAGCACGGATGTCTACCAATTGCTGCGCATCATTTGCGGCTGGAATTCCAGACTGCTGACCCACAATAAACCAGGTAGGAATACGAGCCGCAGACAATTGCTCTAGAAGCGAAGCAATACTGGTTGATCTAGCAGGTAGTTGATGCAAGATCACCATGTCATAATCACGGATGTTGCCAGTGAAGCTATTTTGATACTCTACTTCAATCTCGTTGTTCTGTCCAGCACTGATGCTTTGCTTAAGCGCAGAAAGATCAGGATGTGGTGATTGCGCTAGAATTAAGACCTTCTGACGTGCCTCCAAGACATCGACATAAATATCTCTGCTGTTGTTTGCGGTAGTCACCTCATCACTCACGGACCCTACAGTAATGCGATAACGGTTTACGCCTGAACGATCAGCATCCAGTACAAATTCGCGAGTTCTGAAGAAGTTGTTTCGGTCTATATTGATGGATTCATTAATCAACTCGCGCCGAGTTCCATTTTCAATACGAGCTACGCGCAAAGGCACGGTACTGCCGGCTGCGTTCTGGGCCGTTACATCTACCTGAATGGAGAAACGGTCACCTAAATAGGCAATCTTATTATGGAAAACACGCTTGATTACTATATCCTTCCGACGGGTAGTATCCCCTAAACCAAATGTGTATACCGGCGCATTTAACTTCACATCCGTGTATACCGGATTCGCACCTTCATTGTAAATACCATCTGAGCTGATGATAACCGCACCCAGGTTTTGATTACTATATACGTCATAAACCTCCCGCAAGAGGCCGGCTAGGTTGGTACGCTTATCGGTAAAGGACAAATCCAAAGTGTCGCGCACTGTTTCCCCGAAGGTATAGTTAACCAGCTCGTAGGCATCGCCAAGTTGTCCCTGAAGATTAAGTACATCCTGCGCATATGCGGAACTGTCTTCCGGTGACCAATTGGACGTCACGGATTCCGAACCGTCCTGAGCAAATACCACCACGGGTTTTTGAGAACGACTCTCTATGGAACGTAATATGGGAGAAAGCAATAGCATTGCGAGGATCGAAACGGCCAAAAACCGAAGCACTCCTAGAAGCGTCGTCAGCCAGGATGGAGCTTCTTTGAAGCGGCCATCGCGGAAGTACAACACCAGGGCGTAGGCAAGGCCTGCCAGCAGGCAAAAGAGCAAAAACCAAGTCGGGTAGGCAAAACTGATTCCCTCCATGTGTCAATTAATTCTCTAGCTTTCTGTTTGGATGAGCGGTTGGCGTTTCGCGCGGCCAACAAAGGTAGCAGATTCTACGACATTATCGACTGCGTGTTACAGCAGCAACAAGTTAGTCGGCTGCATCAGGCATAGCATTTGTTACAATTTTGTTAAAGGGCGGAATTCTACGATCCTTTTTCTGCAAATAATCATATCCCTTTTTGTATTTAGTGCGTTAAATCAGAACGGGCAAGTGTATTAATTTGTTGGCCCAAGTGAAACGCAAAAGCAAAAGTGATGGCACGTCGTATATTATTTCTCGGTTTGTTTTTCCTGATGATGAGTCAGTTGCAGGCCGCTTATATGTTGATTCCGATGGATGAGGAGCAGCGTAATCACCTCAAGGCTTACGGAATGACCTATTTCATTTTGGAGAATGATATTGAAGCTTGGTGGTTATTAAACTATCGTGGTGGATCATTTGCTTTTCCCCACAGCCGCGTTTTCGAAAGAGAATGCCTAACCCGTGACATCAGCTTCGAAATTATTCCTGACGCCCAGTTTAATAGCATTCTGGAGGAGATTTCTAACCCAGAGATCAATATGGACGCGATGAAGCTAGAGAAGGCACCGAAAATTGCAGTCTATACGCCCGATGTCAATTTCCGCACTGGCGGGAAGATTCAACCGTGGGATGATGCTGTAACCTTAGTCCTCACGTACGCTGAGATCCCTTACGACGTCATTTATGACACCGATGTGCTTAACAACAAGCTCATCGAATACGATTGGTTGCACTTGCACCACGAAGATTTCACCGGGCAGTATGGGCGCTTCTATCGCGGCTACCACAACCAGCCGTGGTATCGAGAAATGGTTCGTTACCAAGAATCCCTCGCTGCAGAGAATGGTTTCGCGAAAGTCTCTCAATTGAAGCTATCCGTTGTGAAGCAAATACGCGAATACGTATTTGGTGGAGGCTTTATGTTCGCCATGTGCTCGGCTACCGACTCCTACGACATAGCCCTTGCCGCGGAAGGCTTAGACATTTGTGCTCCAATGTACGATGGAGACCCTGTGGACCCTACCGCCCAGCAGAAGCTGGATTTCACGCGCACCTTTGCCTTTGAGAATTTCTCCTTGACCCGGGATCCACTAGAGTATGAGTTTTCGTCTATTGATAGTGGTACCAAGCGCAATGTGAATCCCAAGCAAGACTACTTCACCTTATTTGATTTCTCAGCGAAGTGGGACCCTGTACCAACTATGCTGACGCAAAACCACACACGGACGGTTAAAGGATTTATGGGTCAAACGACTGCCTTTTACAACCGTTATCTAAAATCAGACGTCCTTATTCTTGGAGAGAATAAGCCCTCTGGAGAAACCCGGTACATCCATAATAATTTTGGACAGGGCTTCTGGACCTTCTACGGTGGGCACGATCCTGAGGATTACCGTCACTATGTGAATGATCCGGAAACGGACCTTAATCTCCACCCAAATAGTCCGGGCTATCGGCTGATTTTGAATAATGTATTATTCCCAGCAGCCCGCAAGAAGGAACGGAAAACCTAAGGAAAAACCAGTAAAAGGAAATATCAGAAGGTAAATGGATTTACAAACAACTGTGGACACCGCCTTCTCCAATTGGCTTGCCACAGGCACTCAAAAGTGCTTGAATGGCTTGCTGAGATATTGTTCGTAATTCAACCTGACATTCGCCAAAAATCATCAAAAGCCAAAACATTATGCGCAAAGTATTCTGGATCTTACTCGTGGTTGCCAGCTTTTTCGCCGGCATGTTCCTCATGAAAACACAAACCAACGAAACAGCCGCGGAGAACGACAACTCCGCCCTACTCGTCAATAATACGGAAGAAGCCGAAGAGGATGCCCCTAGCCTGGCACCGGCTGCTGAACCCTTGCCGCTAGGGATGACTGCTCAAGAGGAACATACCATTCGTCTTTTTGAACAAGCTGCACCATCCGTTTGCTTTATCACCACTTCTACCCTACGCCGGTCTTACTACAGCCGAAACATACAGGAAATACCCAGTGGCTCGGGATCGGGTTTTGTTTGGAACAAAGACGGACACATTGTCACGAACTTCCATGTAATACAGAATGCCGACAAAGCTACTGTGACTCTTAGTGACGGTACCACTTACGAAGCCACGAAAGTTGGTCAAGAGCCCGCAAAAGACCTAGCTGTACTTAAGATCGATGCTCCTCGGAATAAGCTTACCCCGATTCCGGTAGGAACCTCGAGTAATCTTCGCGTAGGGCAGAATGTCTACGCCATTGGTAACCCGTTTGGTTTGGATCAAACATTAACCACGGGAGTGGTGAGTGCCCTGGGGCGCGAAATCAATTCAGTAGCGGGCATCCCTATTCGTGACGCTATCCAATCTGATGCAGCTATTAATCCGGGCAACTCAGGTGGACCTCTACTTAATTCATCTGGTCAGTTAATTGGCGTAAACACGGCCATCTATAGCCCTTCAGGCGCGAGTGCAGGTATTGGCTTTTCCATTCCTGTTGATGTCGTTAGTTGGGTTGTTCCTGACCTGATTCAATACGGCAGAGTGAATCGACCACTGATTGGAGTGGAACTGGCACGGCCACTGCGTGATATTGAAGGAGCCGTAGTGTTAAACGTGGTGGAGGATAGCCCTGCGGAGGCTGCTGGTCTTCGAGGTACTGCCTTAGACAATAGCGGCAATCTGGTGCTTGGTGATATCATCGTTGCGGTGAATAACGACCCAATCACGAATAACAGTGACCTGTACCTTGCGTTAGAGAAATACCGAGCTGGAGATGAAGTAACGGTTAGCGTACAGCGAGATAGTGATCTATATGACTTTCCGATTAGATTAAAGTCGTCCGAACAATAGTGTTCAGTACTACTCCTGCTCGTTAGTTGGAACGAGCAGGAGTAGTCCCTTTCTTGCGTGAGATTAAGGCACCAACCAAGAAGCGTTCCACTGCCCTGCTTCTTCCTCCCAGGTAAAGCGTGCACGCCGGTGTCCGTCCCGGTGTAGTTGCAAGAATTCCATCTCATCAGCTTTACAGTCCATAACAACGAAATTCTCCTTCGCTCGTTGAAGTAGTTCCTGTTCACTGCGTGGATACAGTGGTACACTACCACTTTCGACAACAGTACCTGGAGCACTTATTGAAGCGTAGTCTTTTATCGTATGTGGATTTATTCGCCCCCATACTTCCTGTGCCTCATCACCTTGAATTAAGGTTGCTTTGGTTTGGAGGCGTAACTGAATTTGACGACGTGGATCATAAAAAAGCCAACTAAAGGATCCATTATTCGGAAGAGGTTGTATCTTTGTACTACGTATATCTGTATAGAACCTTAGTAATCGCTTACTTGCAATCGCTTTTCGTAAAACAACCGTGCGCTGTAATACCCTCTGCCCAACTAAATTAGCCACAACTGCAGTGCGCCAAGAATGGCGTCTCTGATTAGGGGCATTCGCGAGCTGTGACCAGGAATAGTCTAAAATTTGGTCTAAGTGCCCAAAAACTTCCATTGTTGGTAGATTTTTTCATTTCTCTAGGGGAAAAATGAAATACTAGTAGTTAGCTAAAGGTGTAAAAGAATATTTTCCGATTAGCCGGTCAAGCGAAAGAAACAATTCCTCACATCGCCTTGATAATCAATATTTTACTAAACCTTTTTGCTAAGAAAACGTTAAAATCGGTTAACAAGCAGGTTACAATAGTGACCCGCACTCGAACCGACGTCATAAGGACGAACAATACGGAAACAAAAGAGTTTCTGAGCGGCCTCAAGAAGGCCTGACACTATGGATAATAACCAGTATGGTTTGTAAATATGAATATGGGTTTTAGGTGTTTTTAGGAGGAACTCATTAGGGTTCCTCCCTTTTCACCACCAAGTTCACAAACCAGCTGTTAAGATATGAATATGGGTTTTAGGTGTTTTTCAGGAGGAGCTCATTAGGGTTCCTCCCTTTTCACCACCCATAAAGAGATAGAAGGTTTTCATGATATGAATATGGGTTTTAGGTGTTTTTAGAGGAACTGTCAAAATAGTTCCTCTTTTTTGTTTCCGGCATAGCCATATAGAAAATGATACCTTTGCCGCAAAAAGCACATGTTCGCAGTTCTGGCATCTCTTGTGATAGGCCTATTCGTGGCCATGCTTTTTCTCAATGTGTACTTCCGAGTTAAAGTACTTCGATCCTACAAGGCACTCGTGCAAAACGAGGTGCAGTTCAATGCTCGTCATGTTTTCAACACCGAAAAAATGAATGAGGAGGTACTGCCCAAATACCCTCATATGAAGGAGGAAATCGAGACATTTGCGCGACATTTACGCTATTCCATTAAGATGGCCACAGTGCTATTGGCCCTGATCACTCTCTTTGGTGGCATTCTCATGCAATACGGCCGTACATAAGCCCGAAAAATACCTACTTTTGCAGCCGGCGTTTCGGACCGGCTTCTTATCCAGGCAGCTCTAACGATTCCCACACGTTTATCAATTTAGCGGGCGGTATGTCCGTGGCCTCAAAAAGCAACTATTCCATGCTAAAAATTGGCGTACTAGGTACCGGGCATCTGGGCAAGATTCATCTAAAGTGTATCGGCTTGGCTCAGAGTAGTTATGAACTGGTTGGTTTCTTTGACCCCAACCCCGAAGTAGCAGCTAGTGTAGCTGAACAATTTGGCACCAAAGCCTTCCCCGACGCCGCCTCATTAATAGATGCCGTGGATGTTGTGGATGTTGTCACTCCTACCACCACACATTTTGCCCTCGCTACTCAGGTAATCGAAGCTGGAAAGCATCTCTTCATCGAGAAACCTATTACGCATACCTTGGAGGAAGCCAAACAACTCGTTGATATGGCTAAGGCGAAAGGTGTAAAGGTTCAGGTAGGGCATGTCGAACGCTTCAATCCTGCGCTCTTGGCACTAGGTAACACTCCGGTGAACCCTATGTTTATTGAGGCTCACCGCCTAGCCGTCTTTAACCCCCGAGGCACAGATGTTTCGGTAGTTTTGGATCTCATGATCCATGACTTAGACATCATTCTTAGCTTAGTTAAAAGTGATGTTAAGGAAGTACATGCTAGTGGAGTGGCAGTTGTAAGTGACACCGTTGATATTGCCAATGCTCGAATAGCCTTTGAAAATGGCTGCATTGCCAACCTTACTACTAGCCGAATCTCGCTAAAACAAATGCGTAAGGTTCGCTTCTTCCAACCCGATGCCTACATCAGTCTGGATTTGCTCGAAAAACAAGCCCAGTTGATCAGACTATACGACCAAGACGAGCCAGCACCGACCGAAGGTCAACAGTTCGAATTGGAAACCAATAATGGTAAAAAGACCATCCATATGGATATGCCAGAGATTGAGCCCGTAAATGCCATAAAAATGGAGCTGGAGACTTTCGCTGAAAGTATCCTCAATGATGGCCGCCCCAAAGTCAACGCCGAAGATGGCTATCGTGCGCTTCAACTCGCATATCAGATTACCGAAGCCATCGAAGAGAGTTTGGCGAACGCTCGCTCATAAAACCAAAAAAGCATGAAAGCAATCCAATCCCTAATAGTCCTTATCGGCTTTGTTGCTGGCCTGAGTTCCTGCGATATTATTAATCCGGAGGAACAAGTTCCAGCATATTTGGATGTTCAACCGTTTACTTTAAACACCAGCATTGGAGCCCAGGGTAGCGAAAGTGAAAAAATCACAGAGGTTTGGGTATTTGTAGACGGTGTTTACTTGGGTGTCTACGACTTGCCGGCAACTGTACCTGTGTTGAATTACGGTCCTACCGAGATTCGTTTAGAAGCAGGAATCAAGGACAATGGCATCAGCGACACTCCAGAGATTTATCCATTTTACGAGCCCTACACCGTGACGCTAAACTTAGAGGCCGACAAAACGGAAACGATTCAGCCTACTACCCGCTACAGTGCGGAGTCGAAGTTTGCTTTCATCGAAGATTTTGAAGATACCCGTCCTCGGATTTTCACAGAGTCAATATTTGAAAACGCCGATCTTGAACGTACTCAGGTTGACGTATTCGAGGGTAACTATAGCGGTCATTTCTCATTGGTACGAGACACTCGGCCATTGGTTGAAATAACAAGTGCATTGGAATTTAACGGCTTGCAAGATGGTGGCGTTTTTGTGTACTTGGAAGTGAATTATAAATCTGATGCCCCGGTAGCCTGGGGTATTGCCGGAGTTCGGAATACCGCAGCTGGTCAGGAGCAATTTTATGACCCTGGATTCCTCTCCAGTACCGAATGGAACAAAATTTATTTAAACCTCAGTCCACTCATTTTTGAGTCGCAGATTGAAGATTATAAGATTGCCCTTCAGGCCTTCCTAACAGAAACTAGTCCTGACTCTTCTAATGTTTATTTGGATAACATTAAATTGGTGCATTTCTAGGGAGTATTGGGCAGATTACGGATGAATAAACAACGGCAAATAGACACTTTTATCTATCGGGTAGCAGACTACTTAACCGCACTGCTAGCCTGGAGCTGTTTTTTTATCTATCGGAAACAACTTGAAGGTGTGCCGATATCTTGGGATGAGGTGTTTAGTGATCAGAACTTCATCTTAGGCTGCTTGCTCATTCCGCTAGGATGGATATCCTTCTACGCTATCTTTGACCAGTATCAGGATGTCTATCGCTTATCTCGCCTGGCCACGCTGGCGCGAACCCTTTTTCTAAGTCTATTTGGTGTCTTGTTCTTGTTCTTCACACTCATCTTAGATGATTTTGTAACCAACTACAAGACCTACTACACCTCTTTTCTTACCTTGTTTTTGCTGCATTTTTCCTTCACGGCAATAGTGCGGATGATACTACTTACTCGCGCCAGCTGGAAGCTAAAAGCAGGAAAGGTCAAGTTCAACACCCTCATCATTGGCGGCAACCAAAATGCCGTTGAACTCTACGAAGACATCACTGCACAAGAAAAGAGTCTGGGATATCACTTTATCGGCTTTATTGATGCCAATGGAAATAGCTCCAACGAGCTGAACAAGCAATTACCAGTTCTAGGAAAAATCGAAGACCTTGCCGCAGTCATTGAGCAAGAGCAAATTGAAGAAGTAATCATTGCCATTGAGACTTCTGAACATAACCGATTGCGAGAAATTCTGAATGTACTATTTGATTTTGATCGGAGTCTACTCGTCAAAATCATACCAGACATGTACGACATCATGCTGGGCACTGTGAAGATGAATCATGTCTTTGGAGCGGTGCTGATCGAAATCAGTCGTGAATTGATGCCCCGTTGGCAACGGCTCATTAAGCGTACCATTGACATTGTGGCTTCAGCGGTAATGCTCATTCTTCTCTCTCCTGTTTACGCCTACGTGGCCTTGCGAGTGAAACTTTCTTCTAATGGCCCCATCATCTACAGACAAGAAAGAATAGGTCTGAATAAGCAGCCATTTGACATTCTTAAATTCCGGTCGATGTACACCGATGCTGAACAGAGCGGTCCAAAACTGAGCTTTGACGGCGACAACCGTTGCACGCCTTGGGGTTCCGTAATGCGGAAATGGCGACTCGATGAATTACCGCAGTTCTGGAATGTGCTGAAGGGAGACATGTCATTAGTAGGCCCCCGCCCCGAGCGACAGTACTACATCGACCTCATTGTGGAACGCGCGCCCCACTATAAGCACTTACTGAAAGTGAGACCTGGAATCACCTCCTGGGGGCAGGTAAAGTACGGCTATGCCAGTAATGTAGATCAGATGATTCAGCGACTCAAGTTTGACATTCTCTACATCGAAAACATGTCGCTTGCCTTAGACTTTAAGATCATGTTCTACACCTTACTCGTGTTACTTCAAGGTAAAGGCAAGTAGAATTAAAATCTGAAATTTTGGCTGCCCTTTGCTGAATACGGCAGCTTCTCTTCTCTAGTATTTGAATCGAAAATGGAGTGGTTTTACGGAATTATGCTTTAATTAGTGTAGACGGAACACAAACCAACCACCGATGCTTGACATTCAAAAGCGACTAACCAATTCCTTTTACACTATACTCAGCTTACCAGCTACCGCCATGGGATTTGCCCTCTGCGTGCAAATTGCGGCACTGAGCTGGATCCTCAATACTAAGTATGGTTTTGACCCGCATGAAGTGGGGATTGTCTGGGCAGCAGGCCCTTTAGCAGGCATCCTCGGACAGGTCATCATTGGGATGATCAGTGATAATGTGTGGTTTTGGAATGGACGTCGCAGGCCTTTTATTCTTATTGGAGGCACCATCGCTGCCCTGATGTTATTGGCCTTGCCCAACCTTGACATTATCAATAAGGCACTCGGTCTAGATAGCATCCTAGGTATTGCTATTACCGTAGCCCTCACCTTGGATCTTGCGATAAACGTCAGTTTTAACCCAACACGTTCAGTCATTGCCGATGTTACGCCGGCGGGAGACCAGCGCACTAAGGGCTACACTTGGATGCAGACTATATCAGGTTTCTTCGGTGTACTAGCCTATCTGATCGGAGCATTCATCAGCAATTATACCCTTATCTACATTGGAGCAGGTCTGGTACTCGTATTCTCTATATTACCGACCTTCTATATTGAGGAGCCTCGCGAATTGGCTGCGGAAGCTGCAGATGACGATGCGAGTGCTGATGCAAGAAAAACTGATCTACCGGAGTTCTTAAAGGTCTGTTTTGCGCATGCCTTCACTTGGCTAGGGGTACAAACGATGTTTGTCTACACTTTCTTCTACATCAAGGAAGTCATTATGGGGTTTGACAGTAGCGCAGAACTTAGCGCTGCCCAAAATGATGAGATCGGCTTTATTACTGGTGTGGCCTTTGCAGTTCTAAACACTGTTGGCTTTATCTTACCAGCGACAGTTCTCCAGCCGCTTACGCAACGGATTGGCCGGGTTAAGACCCATATGCTCTGTATTGCCTTAATGGCAGTGGGCTATGTACTGCTCCTCTTGTTTGGTGGCTCCATGATTCCATTCTTCTTCTGCATGGGCGTTATTGGCATTGGCTGGGCAGCGGTGGTAAGTCTGCCTTTTGCTATCATGTCGGAAACTGTGGACCAAAGTCGTATGGGACTATACATGGGGCTTTTCAACCTATCTGTTGTACTGCCGCAATTAATTGCCTCAACCCTTGGAGGTTTCATTGGTAGCCAGGAAAAGACAATGATCTATACGATCAGTGCTGTGGCCTTGGCCGTCTCAGCTGTACTATGGTTACTAGTCCGCGAACAAAACGTAGGTGAAGATGCATCACTATCTGGTGGTGGTGGCGGTCATTAAGACATAGTGGTGAATTCATTATGCTGGCACAACTAGAAACTTTCCTAACGGAATCGGTTGGCGTCTCCCGTGCGGATGCCCAAGAATTCCTCTCTTTGGGCCGCACTAAGCGTCAGCAAAAGGGCACTTATTTCATCGCAGAAAACGAGACGCCCAGCAAACTTGCCTTTGTGTTAGAAGGACTCTATAGATATGTTTACCTGACCCCGCGTGGTGATGAGTATACGAAGAGCTTCATGCTGGAGGGTAGTATTATCAGTTCTTATTCGGCCATGAGAAGACAGCAACCATCCGCCTATTTCGTGGAAGCCCTGGAAGACAGTAGCATATTAGAAATTCGCTATCAAGACTGGCAGCAGTTATTGGAGAGAAAACCCATTTGGCAAAAACTATTGCTTAGCGCATTGGAAAAGGGCTTCATTAAAAAAGAAGCCCGAGAACGGGCATTCCTACTCGACAGTGCAGAGACTCGCTACGAAACCTTTCTGGCTGACTATCCCGATTTAGAGCAGCGGGTTTCACAGCGGGTAGTAGCTTCTTACATTGGAATTCAACCGGAGTCCTTAAGTCGAATAAAGAAAAATCGAAAGGCTTAACATAGGTCAATGCGGGCACTAACCTCCTACCCTATTTTTGCCGCAAAACGATATACCATGCAAATCAAAAACAAAACTATACTGATTACTGGCGGCAGTTCTGGCGTTGGCCTGGAATTGGCAGAGCAACTTACAGCAGAAAACACGGTGCTCATCTGCGGACGTTCGCAGGAAAAGCTTGACCAAGCAAAAGCCAATTTACCTGCGCTTCATACCTTCCAGTGTGATCTTGCAAAAGAACAGGACCGACAAAACCTAATAAAATGGATTCAAGAGGAACACCCCGAATTAAGTGTTCTTTTTAACAATGCCGCCATTGCTAATTCAGGAAATTTCTTTGAGTTGGAGGATGCCATGTCCCTCGCCCAAAAAGAAATGGACATCAATTTCATTGCGCCCCTGCATCTCAGCAAAGCACTTTATCCCCTACTGCAAAAACAGTCCAACTCTGCCATCGTCAACATTAGTAGTGGCCTTGCGTATTCTCCGCTGGCCGAGTACTCTTTCTATAATGCTACCAAAGCAGCACTCCATAGCTTCACCCAGGGTCTTCAACTACAAGGAGCTCATGGAAACACACAGGTCGTGGAAGTACTGCTGCCAGTTGTGGATACCCCTTGGCATAAAGGTGAAACCCCAAAGGGAGCCATCTCTGCAAAGGAGGCCGTAGATGCTATGCTGAAAGGAATTAGAAATGGGCAGACGGAGATTCGTGTGGGACTCACCAAGGTATTGTACTTGGTCAGTAGAATTTCTCCAAAACTAGCAAGCAAGATCATTAACGGCTAGCAGCAACTTCTTGGTAGATATCGAGCAACCGCTGCTGTTCATGCTCCCAGCAAAGATCTTGGGCAGCAGCCCTGTTATTCTCTACCAATTGCTGATAGACCGCCTCATTTGCAGCTAGATGTAGGATATGCTCTGCCAATTCCTGTGGCTCTAGTTGATCAAGTAGTACAAAACAGCCGTACTCCTCTTGTAATGCCACGTATTCTGGATAGGCCATTTGAACCGAAGGAACATTTGATTGAATATAGTCGAAGGCTTTATTGGCCAAGCTGTAGTAGTAACTCAAACCGGTATTCTCTAGCAAATTCAGGCCTAACCACGCCTGATTAGTATAGCTCGGCAATTGATCAGGGGTAACGAATCCGGTAAATTCCACCCGGCCATCTACTTGTTCTTCTATTGCAAGCTGTTTCAATTCCTGTTCCACATCCCCACTACCTACAAGAATTAGCCGAAACTCCTCGGGCAGCAATTTCATAGCCCGAATTGCTGTCTCCAGTCCCCTACCCTCATTCAACATTCCCTGATACAGTAACACCTTCGAAGATGGTGAGCGCTTTTCCGGCGCTTGTCTACGAACAGGCACATTGCGTACGACACCAAAAGACGTACTGTATCGCTCCGAAAAAATGCGAGCAAGCGCTGGGCCTACAGTGTAAGCATATTCCAATTGCGGAATAATCCAATTCGCTAGTGTAGACCAGATTCGCTGGATGGCAGGTCGTCGCGTAACCTCTGGCACCTCAGTAAAATACTCATGTGCATCGTATACGCAGGTCGTCCCTCTACGAATCCGACTAATAAGGTAGGCAGGAAGTAAAGTATCTAGATCCACCGCATTGACTATATCTACCGGGTTCCGCCAGAGATACCAAAGCAGACGGAGGTTATACTCCAGATAGAAGAATTTGCCAGCGTCAAAATAACAGGGAAGGCGATATTGTTGGAAGGAATGCGATCTCAGCGCAAGTGAATTTTGCCGCTGTCGCCCTACGAGTGTCACCTCATAGCCAGCCGCCTGCAGGGTGCTACAGATACGGATCATACGCTGATCCTGAGATAGATCATTAGTGACAGTGCAAAGGATGCGAGCCATGCAGCGAAGTTAGAATGATTTTGGCAGAACCATCTGCAATCGATTATCGTTTATATTAGCGTTCGCCAGTAACGGTGAAAAAATATCTAAATGAGTGCTTGATGATTGGATGGCGATTTAAGCAATTTGTGCCTGGAGAGGAAGGAGGAACGCCTTTTGAGCGACTGCTGAAATTATTTCAGGAGTTACTAGTGCATACCTCAGGTGATGTATCAGAAGCCCTGTCTTGGTTGACACAGTTGGACAAACAGTATAATTTGACCACGCCAGACTACGGTATGGCCGACTTTATCCAAGACTTGATCGATAAAGGCTACATCCAACAGCAGGATGCTGCCAATCCAAACTTTGTACCATCTGCCAAGATGGAGGGTGAACTCCGTAAGAAAGCGCTCAAGGATATATTCGGAGACCTGAAGAAGACGAAACGTGGCAACCACAACACTCGCTACGGCGGTGGTGGGGATGAGCCTACTTCGGAGCTACGTCCATACGAATTTGGTGACAAGCTTGATCACTTGGCGGTAAGTGAGAGTTTGCGGAATGCGCAAATCAACCACGGTATCGACGAGTTTCGATTAACGAATGATGATCTGGAGGTCCGTGAAACCTACTATCAAAGCCAGATGAGTACGGTTTTGATGATCGACATCTCGCATTCCATGATTCTTTATGGAGAAGATCGCATTACGCCTGCGAAGAAGGTAGCCATGGCCTTAAGTGAATATATTACTACCCGCTTTCCTAAGGATACGCTAGATATCATCGTCTTTGGTAATGATGCCTGGCCCATTGAAATCAAGGACCTACCCTATTTGCAGGTTGGACCATATCATACCAATACGGTAGCAGGATTGGAGTTAGCCATGGATATCCTGCGTCGTCGCCGTAACCCCAACAAGCAGATCTTCATGATCACAGATGGGAAACCTACCTGTCTGAAAAGGGGTAAGAAGTACTATAAGAACAGCTTTGGACTGGATCGTAAAATCGTCAACCGCACATTGAACCTAGCAGCACGCCTACGTAAGCTAGATGTACCGGTGACGACCTTCATGATTGCTCAAGATCCCTATTTAGTGGACTTCGTCGATCAATTTACCCGAACCAATAACGGTAAGGCCTTCTACAGCAGCCTCCAAGGTTTAGGGGAATTTATCTTCCGTGATTACAAGAACAATAAGATGCGACGCTAGAGGCAATTATTCCGCGTCTACCTTCGTTTGGGAAGTGCAGGAAAATCTGATTAGGTAACGCGGAAAATTAGCTTTCCAGTTTTGGTTTTCAAATGCGGGATTAAACGATTCATTTTTAGGGTATTCCGTATTTAAAGATCGTTCGAAAAATTGGCAGGTGATTTTTCAAGTAGCACTACAAATGAAAAATGGTTTGCTTAGCTTGTGCCTGCTCGGCGCATTGCTTATTAACGGAAATATTCAAGCACAATCAAGTTTGCTGACGGCGGAAAACCAAACCAATTTGGCAGCCGTTGAAGACACCCTTGGGCTGTTAGCCTACGCCATGGTGAACGATAGCATCGAAGAGAATCGTTTTGGCGCGGTCCGGGCTTTTATCCCAACACTAGTAGAAGCACTGAAGACGCCAAACAGCTTTCAGTATCGCTTTGATCAATTGCAGACCATTTCTATTCAGTACCCAGCAGATAGTACTTTTCGAATCTTCACCTGGCAGCTATATGTAGATAAGGATACGTACCGCTACTACGGCGCAATTCAGAAGAACACGACTGAGCTCGACCTCGTACCACTCAGAGATCGATCTTATGAAATCATGGAAGATCTGGAGCAGGCAGTCCTTGAGCCTGACCAATGGTACGGTAGTGTTTACTATAATTTGCACACCGTTGGCACTGGATCCGATGCTTATTACCTTCTCTTCGGGTATGATGGCCATGAGTTTTTCCGCAAGCGTAAAGTTGTGGATGTATTACGCTTTATAGATGATAAGCCCACCTTTGGAGCACCGGTTTTCGCTAGAATTGACTCTAGCACGGTTACGCCAAGTGTAACCACCAAGAATCGCCTGGTCCTGGAGTATTCTGCTACAGCTAGCCTAAGATGCAATTATGACCCAGCGCTAGAAATGCTCATCTACGATCATCTAATGACCGTGGGTGGTAATTATGGCGAAGGCCCTGTCAATATTCCAGATGGTACCTACGAAGCCTACAGATTAAAAGACGGAAGATGGGAATACGTGGAAAAAGTATTCCATACCTGGTTAGATGAAGCACCACGGCCTGAACCTGTTCTAAAGGGTCGCCGTGGAAAAGACTTGATGGGTAATGGCGGTTAAGACTTAACCAGCTGGTCCGCCCCCACAAAACGAGCGAATGCTTCGGCGTGGCTCTTCATAACTGCTAGCGTACCCTCATCGATTACATTACCTTCCTTGTCTAGCAAGGATGCGATGCTAGAGATTGGCAACTGATCAGGCATGGTAACGGTACCTAGATAATTCAAGACTCCAGCCAAATGGCTCATACCTCGTAGGTTACCTGCGCGTCCGGTTGAAACCCCGACTAGCGCTGCTTTTTTACCCTTAAAATTGCGGGCGTACTCACGGACGGAACAACCGTCGATGAACAGCTTGAGTGCACCTGGAAAGCTTCCATTGTACTCCGGACTAATAAACACAAAAGCCTGAGCAGGCAATATATACTGGTCTTGAATGGCGCCCAAACCGGGATCTTGCCGCTCTTCAATATACATATCAGCGGCCAACCACTCCTGAGAAATATCTTCCAAAGCCAAGAACTGAACCTGATCTTCACCCAGTATTTCCTGCAAAAATCGGTAATACTGTTCAGCAAAGATTTTACATCTGCTTCCTTTACGATTCGTTCCGGATATTAGCGTTATCATTACTATCTTGGATTAGCTTTTTATCTTGCTGCTTTTCAACAGCTAAGTTGACCAAAAGGTTCTTGAAAAAAGCTGTTGCTGAATAATAAGTAAAACCAGTTCTAAGCTTAGCTATCGAGATTCTGCAATAGGCGAAGCTGTGGAAAATTTTGAATACATGAAAGTAACATTTTACGGGCACGCCTGTGTCGCTTTAGAAACAAAAGGTCAAAAACTACTCTTCGATCCGTTCATTAGTCCAAATGAAATGGCTACACATGTTGATGTGGATAGCATTGAGGCGGATTATATACTCCTAACCCATGCCCATGGCGACCATATCGCAGATGCCGAGTCTATTGGAAAGCGCTGCGAAAGTACTTTCATTAGCAATTTTGAGATTATCACACACTATGGTAACAAAGGATTTAAAGGGCATCCGTTGGCCCATGGCGGTAAGGCCAGTTTCCCGTTTGGTACAGCCAAGTACGTAAACGCCATTCATACCAGTAGTTTTCCAGACGGATCATACGGTGGCCAACCTGGTGGTTTCGTTGTCTGGAACGATGAAACGTGTTTCTATCATGCGGGGGATACCGCACTAACGATGGATATGAAACTCATTCCACAGACTTGCCCTAAGTTGGACTTTGCCATTCTGCCGATCGGAGATAATTTCACAATGGGGTACGAAGATGCTGTCATTGCAGCAGAATTCATCCAAGCCGATAAGATCATTGGTATACACTACGATACTTTTGGATTTATCAAAATCGACCAAGAAGCAGCAAAAAAGGCTTTTGCAGATAGCGGAAAAGAATTAATTTTGCTGTCAATCGGAGAGAGTATTGATCTTTGACCTATTCTTCCTCTCCATCTTCAAGCAGCTTACAGGATACCATTACAACTGAAACAATTAACTTCCTAAGGCATTATGGGAAAAGTCATTGCTATTGCTAATCAGAAAGGCGGCGTCGGAAAAACCACCACAGCGATTAACCTGGCTGCCAGCCTGGCAATCCTGGAGAAGAAAGTACTATTGGTAGATGCTGACCCACAAGCTAATGCCTCTTCCGGTGTTGGTGCAATGGAAGAAGATATTGATACCTCCTTGTACGACTGTTTGATTAACAATCTCGATCCAGAGGAGGCTATCTATGAAACGGACACGCCGAACCTTCACCTTATTCCTTCACACATCAACCTGGTTGGTGCAGAGCTGGAGTTAGCAACCCGCGAGAATCGCGCTTACGTATTGAAGGGTGTCATTGATAAGGTCAAGGATAACTACGACTATGTATTTATCGACTGTCTGCCTTCACTTGGTATTGTAACCATCAACGGATTGACTGCTGCTGATACGGTCCTTGTACCGGTGCAGTGTGAGTTCTTTGCCTTGGAGGGATTATCTAAGTTGCAGAATAGTATCAATCTGGTACAAGCTAATTACAATCCAAGCCTACAGCTGGAAGGTATTTTGCTGAGTATGTATGACAGTCGCTTGCGCCTTGCAAACCTTGTGGTCAACAAGGTGCGGGAGATTTTCGGAGATCAAGTATTTGATACCATCATCCACCGTAATTCTAGAATTGGTGAAGCACCAAACATGCATATGCCAGTGGTGCTCATTAATGCAGGCAGCCGAGGAGCAGTAAACTTCCTCAATCTTGCGCAAGAGTTTTTGCGTAAGAATAAGGATGTATTGGTATAGGAAACACCAGAAACCTAAACTTAACAAGCAGGGAAAGACATGGCTAAGAAATTAGGATCAAAAGCTTCAAAACAACAATTGGGTTCCGGTATTGACGCACTATTTGGTGGCGGCAGTAAGCGAGTAGTAGATAAAGCAATCGCAGAGAATACGGAAGATGTAGTACGCGAGTTAGCCAAGAACTTTGCTACTATTCCTCTTGCCCAAATTGAACGAAACCCAGATCAGCCTCGCTATGAATTTGACGAGGAAGCCCTGCAAGAACTAGCCGATAGTATCAAGATACATGGTATCATCCAGCCGCTAACGGTTCGATATCTAGAGCCAAAACGGTATCAGATCATTTCTGGTGAACGTCGCTGGCGTGCCTCAAAATTGGCTGGCCTCAAAGAAGTTCCAGCCTACATTCGAGTAGCCAATGACCAGACCTTACTGGAAATGGCGATTATCGAAAATATCCAACGGGAGGATCTCAACCCAATGGAAATTGCCAACTCCTACAAGCGCCTCAAGACGGAGTGTGACCTTGTTGATGAGGAGTTAGCACAACGCGTCGGTAAGAAGCGGAGTACGATCACCAACTACCTAGGTTTATTAGACGCCCACATTGCTGTACAAGATGCCCTTAAGAAAGGCCTAGTTAGTATGGGACACGCTAAAGTAATCAAAGGGCTTGATCTGCTGCTCCAGGAAGGTTTCTTGAAGGAAGTTCTGGCTAAGAAGTGGTCTGTTCGTCAAACGGAAGGTCAGGCGAAAGCTTATCAAAAGCCCAAGAAGGCCGCGAAAGCTACGCCAAAAGCCAAGGCCAAGAGCCCACACCAAGCGGAATACGAAAAGATTCTACAAGATTTCAAAGCATTCTTCGGTAACGGACGCGTGAAGATTCAGGTGGAGGATAAGGAATCTGGCAAAGGCCATGTAATGATCCCCTTTGAGAGTCATGATCAATTGACTGAACTCTTTAAGTGCGTTGAGCAATAGTCATCTTGTTAAGGATCGCTGCTTTACGCAACGCTAGGCCAGACAAGAGCGTTATGAGTTTGGCTGTAGATGGCCAAAATAACAATAGAATGCCGATTCGCTTTTTCCTCTTGTTCTTCATTCTCCTTTGTGGTTGGAGCCTGTTCGCACAGGTACCACCAGATTCCATTCGGATTCCTGGAGTAAAGAACAGAGTTGCTACCCCACCACCTAGCAAGGTCGAACTCGAGATCCCAAAGGTGAAAGAACCTCGAGTATACGTGCCTCGTCAGGCCCTCTTATGGTCAGTAATTCCGGGCGGAGGTCAGGTTTATAACCGTCGTTGGTGGAAGGTGCCATTGGTCTTTAGCGCCTTTTCAGGTGTAGTGGCAGTTTTGGATTTCAACCAAAGCAATTACGATCGCTTCCGTGTTGCGTATCAGCTAGAACTTGCTGGACAAGAGCACGAGTTTTCTGACATTGGCTACAGTGCTGATGCACTCAGGAGCTTGCGCAATAATTTCAACAAATCGCGGCAGACTAATTATTTCATGCTGCTGGCAGTATACGTTCTTCAAGGTGTAGAGGCCTATGTAGATACTCATCTAAGAAACTTCGACATGGACGAAGACCTTAGCCGCTGGCAGATAACTCCGCAGGTACTACCCTCTCCTACTGGGCAGCAACCCGCACACATTGTCCTACAATTCCAATATTCATTTTAGAATGAGCGTTGCAAATAAGTGACTGTGTCTTGACAGAGATTATAATTCTCTGAGCAGCACTTTGCTTTTTTTAGTAGTCTTATGAATAGCATTGATATTAAAACCCCAAAAAATATGACGCGCTTTGTTCTAATTATCCTACTCGGGGTGAGTGGCTCATTGAGCCTCTTGGCCCAACAATACTCCGGTATTGGTCTAAACCTTCTTCCTAATTACTCCCATCGTCGACTGGTCAACTTCGACATCTCTATGCAGGCTCAGGCTGACTCTCTTGAGGCCAACGAGATGGCTCGGCCTTCCTATGCGACTGGACTCCTTCTTAGCTACCGGGGCCGAAAGGCAGGTATGCAGGTAGGACTAAACTACAGTCAGACTGGCTACCGTGGCAAACGAGTGGAGATTCCCTTCGGCGATCCCAACCGAGCGAACTTCAACGAGCAACAGTATCAGTTTCGAGCCCAATCTATCGAAGTTCCATTTTCGGTGCAGTTCTATCAGTCCTTAAGTGATAAGGATGATTTCTTCTTTGCCTTGGGCAGTGGCATTAGTTACAACCTCAGCAATCAGAACATCATCACTCGCTTTAATGGCGAGACCAGTGACCGAGAGGTTATTAATGACGATGACGAAGATTTCCGACGGGTAAACTACTCCTTCCAAACTGCCATGGGCTGGGAACACAAGTTCGGTGATCAACTCGTGATGAGTATTGCTCCGACCTTCCGTTTGTGGTTAGCTGGTGTAAAACGAGATGTTCTCCTCAACAGAAATCTCTATCAGTTTGGCATCCGCACAACCTTCCGATGGGATCGAGAGATTGAAGTGTACTAGAGGATTGACAGCA
>CAJXOS010000086.1 GCA_913057725.1 uncultured Lewinella sp. | reverse complement strand
ATTTTCCTTGATCATCTGGAGTAGCAGCTGAATAGGGTTACTTATCTTCGCGATCGATGAGTACAGGAATAATAATTGCCATTGATGGTTTCTCCGCCTGCGGAAAAAGCACCTTAGCTAAGTCACTAGCAAAAGAGCTTAACTATACTTACATAGATACGGGCGCAATGTATCGGGCGGCAACCCTTTACTTTCTCGATAATGAGATAGATTGGGATAACGCTGATGCGGTAGATGGGGCACTTCCCCAAATACGGATATCATTCCGCGATAATCCTAACGGCCCAGGTCAGGTTACCTGCCTAAATGAAAAGGATGTGGAGCAAGATATTCGCAGTATGCGAGTCTCTCAAAGTGTGAGTCCGGTAGCTGCTGTCTCTGCCGTTCGCCGTTTCTTGGTAGAGCAACAACAAGCCTTTGGAGCTGCCGGTTCCTGCGTGCTAGACGGTCGAGATATTGGTACGGTAGTTTTTCCAGATGCTGATCTTAAGATCTTTCTTACTGCTGATCCCCAGGAACGTGCGCGTAGACGGTTGGCAGAGCTGTTGGCCAAAGGTCAAGCTGTGGGAATGCAAGAGGTTGTAGAGAATTTGACGGAACGGGATCGGATCGATAGCACAAGAGCAGATAGCCCTTTACGGCAAGCGGAGGACGCTGTAGTGATTGATAATACAGTTATTACTCAAGAGGAACAATTGGCAATGGTAGCCGCTCTAGCTAGAATGCGTGGGGCTTAATCTTAAGACTTATAGATCCCGGAGAGAGTTTCTGTCGTTTAGAATATCCTTTAGTTCTTTCAAGAAAGCATATTGGTGCGGCAAAGCATTGCGCAGCGCATCTTTTATGCTAACGAAGGCTCCCTGTTCTACTTCTTTCAGTTTTTCTTTGATCTGAACAGCATCTTCATAGAGCATTGCCTTGAGACTTGGGATATCGTGCCAGTCACTTTCAAAAGCAACGGCTTCCTGCTTATGCCCATCCTGTTCTTCGACAGGATCCAACTCGATACCAGCGTCGTTAACTGCATCTTGGCCGATTTCCCCTTCTGGAAAACGGTAGTTATCAGCTCCAGAGTCCTTTAAAAATACTTCGAGACCTCTTTCCTGAAAACGATAGATAATCAAACTGGCTTTCTTACGCAGGCTCATAGCCGGATATTATTGTTCAAATAATTGAAGTCTTAACACTATACTGTCGCGAAGGTTCACTTAGTAGTACACAAAGGTACTTAGGAGGATGCGCTATCGCAAACTGGATCTTGATCGTTTTACAATCGCTAGTCCTGTTATTACTTGACAACCTCTTTAACCAGGGCTTCCAAAGCAAGTGCTAGGAAGAGCTGCTCTTCTTTGTCGTTGATATTAGGCTTAAGGAAATTAAACGCCCGTTCATGGAGCCCTTTACTAGCGTCAGTAGAGGGGAGACTTAAGCTTCCAACCTCTTTGTTGCCCACTTTTACGGGCATCATCTGTTGCTCATCTAAACTTCGTTCAGCAATCGCCTTACCGGTGCGTTTTCCGCGTAGGACACCATCTTTGGAGAGCTTTCCTACTTCTTGTCCGTCGATAAATAAAGTGCCTTCACCTTTACGAATCCAGTAAACGAAATCGTGTTCAGCAGTGCGGGCATATAGTAACGCATTTCTCTTTTCGGCCTTTCCGATATATTCACGATAGCTGTAAGCTAAGATGGGCTCATGGTAAATGGTAGTATAGATACCTTTTGCAGTCGTCGTAATTCCCTTACGAAGCACCTGTTTATCTTGTCCCCAGCTAAATAATTCTAGCTCTTCCTTATTGATTGGAACGAGTTGTCCGGCCCACTGATCCATATCTTCCTTCAAGCGTTGCTGTTCCATTTTCAATCGCTTTTGGCTTGGGGCCATATTCTTGGCAATAATACTAGTAAAGCCAAGACCTCCAACGATCAACAAACCAGCAAGCACCGCTAAATAAACCATACGTTCTTCTGACCTTTCTATAGGCTGCCAAACAGCAGCTTATCTTTTGAACAAATCAATAAGTGCCAAAGGTACAGCATTTAGGGAACAATCAACGGCTGCGATAATTGAATTGATTTCCGACCAAGGCTTGTTGCCTGAGCCGCTCTTGGTGGAGCCTAATTTCCGCTAAGGTGCTTGTTGAGATTGAACGCCAGCTAGCCGATAGGATTTGATTAAGTTCTACATCTACCGCCTCCCAGCTTTCCCAATAGGTCGTTTGAATGTCCGTTAGATCTTCCAGTAAGAAAGCCCGAATCTCGTTCCATTCTGTGGCCACGAATGGGTGTACTTGTTGAAGGCTGTCTAACGACTGCAAATGGCGAAAGTGTTGGCCTCTGCCAAATAGACTATGACTTTGAGTAGTACTTACCGGGAAGTGCCAAGCCGGGAAGGTGTATTCGATACCATCTGGAGGGAATACTTCTTTTTGATAGAATTGAAAAAGTGCTTGCTCGGCTGCTGCATTTGGCCAGTCGGCTGCTCGTTCTGACCAAACATTATAATCTAGCCACCATTTCGTTTTCCTATCTTCGATGTAGGCTTGGTGGCCCGGCAATACATCTGTGACTTGATGTAAGGGTAAACTGGGGTATGCCCGTAGTGATTTTTCTAGCTGGTTTCTCAAGACTCTGACCACCTGGAACATCAGTAACATCTGTACCCCAGCTTGTGGCGCTTCCCAATTATTCAAAACCTGCTGATAATCTCTGAATTGATCTGGTGACAAAATCGCTTTGAGTCGATTACTCCATTGCCATTCTTTTTCGTCCATCCCAAGCGCAAAAGAGGATGGATCTGCATAAAACCAGCACCGGGTGCTATCCGGAAGTAAGGCCTCCAAGAATGGTTCAAGAAGGGTGTCCTTGCCTTTTCGTCGGAAGTAGAGCTCAGAAGAAACTTGTCCGGTAAGTTGAAGATTTTCACTGACACCCAATGAAGCGATTTGCTTACCGTTGGGGCGTTCATAAATATTTATTGCCTGTCGCAAGCGAAGGCCAGCTTTCTGCGGCACAGATTGATTGTTCTGCGCCTCCTCACTTGAGGCTGTACAGCTAGAAAGTAGAACGAGCAGGAACGCACCAAGATAAGCATGGCGCTTGAGAGTAAACTTACTGAACAAGCCAGTTAATGAAGAAGAAGAGTACAAGGTAGATCCAGAGTGCATCCAGGAAGTGCCAATAAATGGTGAGTAATCGAAGTTTCAGTCGTTTTTCTGGATCGCTAAAGTAGACCAAAACACTGACAGGCTCCTTCATTTTTTTGTGTGCTTGCCAAATGAAGTACCCTAGAAACGGAAATCCGCCAATGACGTGCGCAAAGTGCAAACCGGAAATGACGTAGAGGTAACCCGCTGAATTACTGCTATCGATAGAAATGTTATCCGCGAACAAACTCATCCATCCGATAATCTGTAAAATCAAAAAGACTACCGAAAGCCCCATTGTAATGGCCAGCGCTAACTTGTACCGCTCCGTATCATCTGCTTTGTAGGCTCGTTTAGCGTAAATCATGGTGCCACTGCTAGCGAGTAATACCAGTGTGTTGAGCAGAAATATGATCGGAAGCTTTATCGGGGGGCTCGCGTTCTGTATCCTGGTATAGACAAAGGAAATACTGAGCGAAAGGAACAAAACACTCAAGCTTACGATGAGTAAAATGAGGAGTACATTGTAAGGGTGGAAGGCAAATGAGCCATACTCATCACCAGGTTGTTGATATTGTTCCCTTAAAGAAGTCTTTTCATCCATTGGTCGAAATTTGTCGACTCTCCCGACGGCAGCGTTCGCTACAATACTTTACTTCAGACCACACATTCTTCCATTTTTTTCGCCAGCTAAAAGGGCGTTGGCAGTGGACGCAAAGCTTCTGCGGTAAGTCAGCCTTCTTTTTCATTTTCGGCATGTTGGGATAACAAGACATTGCCGAAAAAGTTGGAGAAAGGAGCTCTTATTGTGGCAAACTATTGGCAAGGGCCTCAAGGCGGCCAATGATCGATTGATGACGGTCTGTTAGATTGCCCAATTGCTTGCCTTCCCGCTCCAAGTGTTCGTCGAAGCGAAGGAAATTATCATCAATGCGTTGCTTGAGCTTTTGGATGTAGGTTTTCAAGGTTTCGTCTACCTCTGCTGAAAGGCGTTCGCGCCCTTTGCGTATTTCCTGTTCAAAGCCTTCCACAATCTTGCGGCGCTTTGATCGGGTGCTGAAACCAGCAAACAGCAAGCCTACTGCAGTAAGGATACCCCCTGTGATATCAAGCATGCCCAACTGACTTACGGTCATGAGAATTACGCCAATTGCGGCTATACCTGATCCCGCAGCTAAGTTAGGGGAGAGGTTGCTCTTGTCGGGGAAGAGGGTTTCGTCCGTGAAGTTTTCCGTCTTATTGATGAAAGTCGCAAACTGATCTTGTAAATCACGAAGAACGTTCTCTCGCCGCTCAGCTATGTCGCTGAATATCTCGTGATCGTTCTTCAATATTGTTTCACTCGAACGAATCTTCAAATCGATCATCTTGGCCATTTGCTGGATACTCCCAGCAAGATCAACCATGCCTGAGTTTAGCCGTTGTTGTAGGGCTTCATTCAGTTCTTCCTCTAGGCTAGCTGCCAGCTTTGTAAGCCATTCTTGAGCAGAAGGAGTCTTGGTAAAAATGCTGCTTATAGAACGACGTAGAAGACCAGTGAAGCTGAGCCCACCCTCCAGTTCTCGCGACTTTTGAGTGGCAATGCGGTCGTAGGCACCCAAAAGGGCATCTAGCAAGAGGTCGACTTGGTTGTAGCTCTTCTGTTCCTGATCTTTAAGTGTTTCCTGAATGTCCTCTCGGAAGCGTTCGTCTGCTTCGAATTGTTGCTGCCGTAGGGATAATCCCTCGGTAATGCGTTCATTAATGTTTCCAGCAGTAGCAATACCGTTTGCTAGCTTTAAGGCAGGGGCCTGTCCGCCAGTGATATTAGTCTGAATGTATTCTCTAAGTGGCAAGAATCCGGATTCACCATGATCGCCCTCTTGTTCTTGCTTAGCAGAAACAGCAAAGACGTTAGGCTCCGTCATTCCTTTCTTCAGTGCGTAATCTTTGACACCTTGAATGTTTACGGCAAGGTCTTCCGCTGACATGAGGTCCTTTTGCTGCAAGACGAAGATGACTTTCTTACGCCAGTCACTTTGAATAAAATCGAAAAATTCCCAGGCCGATTGCCGATAGGGGTTCTTGGCTTCAAAGACAAAGACGATGAGGTCGGAAGCAGGCACGAATCGCTCCGTAATTTCCTGGTGGTGGTCTACTATCGTGTTGGTGCCGGGAGTGTCAACAATCGCGATATCGCGAAGAATATCTACAGGTAAGATGATTTTCTTGAGATAGTCATTGACCATCAATTCAGAACGCTCTTCACCGTATAGAATCTGTTGAATCGTATCGGTCATCGGTTGCGGTGCAACCTTGGTGATCTCTTCGCCTGTGGCGAGCAAAGCATTGACAAAGCTACTTTTTCCGGCTTTTACTTCCCCCACAATGACAAACATAAAAGGCTCATGCAGACGGTTACGGAGCTCGCTGATGGTTTGGCTCATCTCCTCATGACCAATGTGTATGGTCAATTCGTGCAGATCCTTCGTAATCTCCTCTAATTGCGCGCGATGGGCTACTAGTTGAGGATTCAGTAATTGGGTCACGCTAGATATTTTTCTTGATAAGACCTAAAACTGGATGTTCCAGTAAAACTTACTCGCTATTCTTGAGACGTAATTTCTGCACTAAGATACAGATTGGCCTGCGGACCCATACAAAAGAGTAGGTCTAAGATGCTCAGGTTTCCAACGAACCCATGGCGTTCTTGGAATACCTGTGGATAGGAAGGCCAGGATAATTCTTGTTGCCGCTCAAATGACTTGGGGCTATACTTTCCTCTAATGTCTATCTCGCCTTTTTCGGCGGTAGGATGAAAGGTTTCGGTCAGTTGTATGGTCTTATCCCACTGTAGTAGTGAAAATGCTGTCCGTAGCAGTTGTAGGTTATATTCCCAGAGGGTGCTTGGAAGGCTTCGAATGCTGCCTTCGACCTCATCCGAATAATAGAAGAAGAACGGAGCATTTCCATAGGCGGAACGGATGCTTTGCCAGTGTTGCCGAGCCCAATCTTGCTGATCACTCAAACCTACTTCACGAATGTTCTGTTGATTATTCTTGCCTTTGGCAAGGGGAAGGCTAAGCCGCTGGAGACCATTGGCACCCAGGATATGACAGCGGTTACGGTAAGAGCCTTTTTGGTAGTTCTCCTGCGCTTCCAGTAAGATAGTATTCGCCTGGGCGTAATGCTGGAATGCAGCAATGCAAGGAAGAAAATGTAGTTCGGTAAGTACTACGGACATTTGATTAGCGAGTATTGGGCTGCAAATATACTACTCCTGGGCATTCGCGTATGCCAAAACGTACAAAGCGCCGCCAGAATAAATCTGACAGCGCTTTGCTTTATCTTGAATCAAATTCGCGACTAGGCGCGAGGGATCAAGCTGGTGTCACGGCTAGCAGCCTTCTTTTTGCGACCTTGTGTGTTGGTAGCCATTTGAATGGCACGGTAGGTGTTTGCTACACCGCCGCTTACACTGAGCTCACTCAATTGTGCTTGGTCACCATCGCTTCCAGGTACGCGTACAAGGTGATCCACCTTAACGCTAGAATCCATGATGATCTGCTTAATCTGACCAGCAGTCAAGTCAGGGAAGTAAGAACGAAGCGTAGCAGCTAGACCAGCCACCATTGGAGCAGCCATACTAGTACCTTGGATGCTTGCGTACTCATCATCAGGTACAGTAGCGTAGATCTCTGTACCAGGAGCAAATACGTCTACTTTGTCCGCACTCCAGTTGGAGAAGCTAGCAGTCAGTGTCTCATCGTTGTGAGGAGTCATCGCACCTACTTCGATCCAGCTTTCAGCGTACTTAGGGCGGAATAGACCGCGACGCTCAAATTTGTCATTTGGATAGTTGTTGTCAAACTGGTTCTCTTTGCCATCATTACCGGCAGCGTGAACTAGAATAACATCCTTGCTGATAGCATAGAGTACAGCAGCGTCTACAGCATCCTTGTAAGGAGAGTAGCCTTTACCGAAACTCATGTTGATTACGGTAGCACCGTTGTCAACAGCGTAGCGAATAGCATTTGCCACGTCCTTGTCGCGCTCGTCACCGTTAGGAACGGCACGTACAGACATGATGCGTACGTTGCTTGCTACTCCGTCCATACCTACATCGTTACCACGGATAGCACCAACGATACCGGCAACGTGCGTGCCGTGGAAAGCGTCAGGGCCTTCAACGTCATTATTACCGTAGTTGCGATCATCAAGATCAGCTGGGTTGTCTCCAACGATCTCACGGGCATCGAAGTCAGGATTCCAGTTGTAGTTGTAGGAATCGTCAAAGTAGTGAGCAGCACCTTCAACTTGCTCATATACGCTAGCGAATTCTTCGCCTTTCGCCATGATGCCACTCATAAACTGAGCAGCTTTGCCAACATTACCTTCCGCTTCTGTATACTTTTCTACATCAGCTGCTTTAATGTTTTCAGGCTCTTTTCCGATCGCCTCAATTAGGGCGTCCATCATCTCAAGTGTGCGAGAGTACAGCATTACGTTAGGCTGCAAGTCGTTGCGCTTATTCTCGATGATTTCTTCGAATTCTTTGTATTGCTCATACTCTTGGCGAGCAGACTTAGACAGTTTAGAAACGTCGGCGCCTTCGAAGCGCTCTTTGTACTGACGATACAAGCGGATAATTTCGAGGTTTTCACCATTTACGCTCTCACCATCAGCACCACCGATGAAGTTCCATCCGTGGATATCGTCGATGTAACCGTTGTTGTCATCATCAATTCCGTTACCCGGAATTTCGTCTTCATTTACCCACATTACGTCGGCAAGGTCTTCGTGTTCCGCATCAACACCACTATCGATGATTGCTACAATGACGGTTTGGCTAGCTTTGCCTGCGAGCAACTCGCGGTATGCTTTGTAAGTACTCATGCCAGGATAGCCATCTTCCTGTAAGTCAAGGTGAGGCCAGTCTGTTGGGGTTGGTTTGTCTTCTTCCTGAGCATTAACGAGAGAGACTGTCAGGAGGCAGGCAAGTCCCAAGATTAAAATACGATTCATGAATAAGTTGATGTTTGTGTCCAGTAGCAGTGCCGTGCGAAAAGCAATTAAATCAAGTTTAGAGCTAGTTGAATCTTATCTGAACGGCTTCTGCTGACTTTGCTGTTATTTGAAATTGTTCAAAAGTAGAAAATGAACGCCTATTTAGGACCAAATTATTGCCCAATAGTCACTAGTTGACCTTATTCGGAAGTGAATGGCTGTATAAATCCAGTGAATGTGTAGAAATCTCTCTATTCCGCAGCGATGGCGATCATGCGGTCTTCGACTTCGCGGACCAAATCGGTGAAACGTTGATCCCGTTTCATTTCCCGATCGCGGTGAAGTGGTAGATCTACGGGGATATGCTCGACGAAACGTGAGGGCGCTTTTTTCATGATGTAGATATCATCCGCTAGGTATACGGCCTCAGAAATATCGTGAGTCACAAAGATGACTGTTGGGTGGATATCCCGCCACAAATCTGCAAGGAGATCTTGCATCTGCAAGCGCGTGTTAATATCTAATGCTCCAAAAGGCTCATCCATCAGTAGAATTTCCTGATTAGCCATCAAACTTCGAGCAATGGCCACCCGCTGTAGCTGACCACCAGACAGGGTAGGGTACTGGGCAAATTTATTCTCATGACCCGCCAAACCCACCTTGGTAATCATTTCCATTGCCCGTTCTCGTCGTTCCTTGTCTGACACCCCTTGGTAGGCAAGCGCCAAGGATACATTATCAAGAACAGTCAACCAAGGCAGGCTAGAGTATTGCTGGAATACCATGCCTACGCGGTTTTCGGAACTGATAGGTTTGTCATGGACCAGTACGGTTCCTTCAGATGGAGTTTGTAGGCCTGCTATGTAACGAAGAACGGTAGATTTACCGCAACCACTAGGGCCTAGAATAACTGCAAACTGACCTTGTGCTGGCTTGTCCTCCACCAAGAAGTCGAGGTTTTGTAAGACATAAGATTGGCCACCATCATAGGTGTGCGAAATGCCGCTAAGCTCAATGATATTCTTGTGGTCGCTGTCCTGAAATAGTGCCATAATTACTTGATGTATGAGCTTTGGAAACGGAATTCACCATAGAGAATGGCGATAAGTCCGGTGATAAGAATGATGTACAGAAGGTTGAGCATCAGGGCGCCAATAGCAGGCACAAATGAGCTGAGCAACAAGAATATCATGACACTTGCCAAGATGACAAGGAATCCAATCTTTACTTCCTTTAGACCATTGAAAACAGTCTTGTAGTATTTGTGAGGGAACAAGCGCTTGTCGAGGTAGACAAAGAGTCGGTCTTGCAAGAAGCCGACAGCGATGATCACGAGTAGCCAGGCAAACACTTTGTCTACTTTGCCATATTTACCGTTCAGCCAAATCATTGCACCTACACCACCTTCACGATTAAGTAACTCTGCAATGATGATGTAAGTCCAGCTAATGGCAGTCAGAACTCGGATATCATCCATTAGTTTACTGAGAACTGAAGGGAAGTAGACTGCCCTGATCATCTGCCAGTTGGTAGAGCCAAGCGTAAATACGGTTTTGAGGTAAACGTCCTCCACTTCGTTAATTCGTTGTATGACGACCGGCAACAGGTAAACGAGAATACCAAAGGCCAGGAAGGCAATCTTCATTTGATCCCCAACACCAAACCAAAGGATGAAAAGACCGGTTAGGGCAGTAATCGGGAGGTATCGTAACGCATCTACCTGCTTGCTGAATAGGGCTCGAACTGGCGGTAGCAAACCGATCGGGAAACCGATAAGTAACGCTAGGAAGATGGCCCAGAAATATCCTTGCAAATTACGCCAAATGGAGATCCAGGTATTTTTCAGAATATCATCATCCGCCCGAAGCTCTCCAAAAGCAGTCACTACGTGATGAGGGGGTGGAAGCAAGGGATAGATTTTCTCGAATTCCGTTGCATTAGCTAGGGCTATGGAATCAGCTACAAAGATGCTATCAATGTTCAGGGAGAAATCATCACTGTTTTGGTCTTCAGTGCTAGGGAGTTCTGTGGTGTATTCCACCAATGGGCGCTGGATTGCCAGCGATTCTGCCAAGCCCCACCAAATAGCCAGAACAATGATCAGGCCGAGAATGACCCAAATCCATTGCCGATTGCCGTCGTATCGATTCCGTAAATGAAGTAAGGACGCCATATGTGGTTTTAAGTATCGCAGAAAATCGGGAAGTGATTTTCTAATGCTACGGTGTATAATGTGCGGAAAATTAGAAGAATTTTCGGAGGGTACAAAATTTGCTTGTACATTAGGCCGTGCCCATCAATATGACATTGCGCAGAAAATAAATTGCTTTTCTCTTCTGGTTTTTTATATACTAATCCCGCTTGAATTGAATCGCTTGGCTTAGTATGTAAAAAACATACCACGCAGTAGCCGCGAAGCGAAAATCAACTTTATTTTCGTGCTGTTCTGTAGGCGAAAACTTTGCTTTCCTATGCCAGTTCCTTGGTCTACTTATCGGCAGCATGTCCAATCGTTTTGGCGGTATTTCTATAGCGCCCAGACGCGCTATGATGTACATTCGCCATTCCTTTCCAAGTGGGTAGAAGCTGTTCTAGAGGATCGACGAGACTTTTACATCTTTGACGAAGCGGAGATCATCAGGCACTATTGGCTGAATTATGTTCAGCAGGAGATCGATTTTACTACTGATCACGGAGCGGGAAGCCGTGCTGGTCAGGGAGGCGTTAGATCGGTTAAGGATATCGTGAGAACAAGTGCCGTCGATCCTGAGACAGCCCGCAGGCTTTTCCGAATTGCTCATTTCCATCAGCCGAAGACTATCTTGGAACTGGGGACCAACCTGGGTATGTCAGCCCTGTATTTGCAGGCGGCTTGCAAGTATGATCACTTCATCACCATAGAAGGACATCCAGCGTTAGCAAACTTGGCTAAAGCTTCCTTCGAAAGAGCAAAGAAGCCTTTACCCGACTTGCGTATTGGAACCTTTGCAGACTTACTGCCAAAGGCGCTTAACGACTTAAAACAAGTTGATCTAGCGTGGATAGACGGAGACCATCGTTATGAACCTACCATCCGTTATTTTGAACAACTCCTTCCGTATTTGACGGAAAGCTCAGTGGTTATTATTGGAGACATTCACTGGTCTGAGGAAATGAGTAAGGCTTGGAAAGTTCTTCAGAATCATAAGCGGGTAACGTTGAGTGTAGACCTCTATCACCTGGGCGTATTGTTTTTCCGCCCTCAGCAATTACAATCAGAGCACTTTACCTTAATTCCGCAGCGATATAAGCCCTGGCGATTGGGCTTCTTCTAACTCCGTTCTTGAGCTACCTATAACCCTCATCGAGATTGGTATAAAAAAGAAATCCCGGATCCAAGCAAAGCCTGAATCCGGGATTGTATCTAGTCTCTAGATCATTCTGCTCACTGAGCAGGATATACTGGAGCTATTAGTTGAAGGTATAACGAATACCCAAACGACCACGCCAGCGAGAAATACGGTCACTGATGTTGAAACGGTCGTCACCTAGGCGATCGTCATCGAAAGTGAACTGAGGAGTAGTACCGTCAGCTGCGTAACCTTCGAAGTTGATCAAGCGGTAGTCGAATGGATTGCTGTAGATAGCACCCCACTCAGAGTTCAACAAGTTAGCGAAGTTGAAGATGTCCAAAGAGATCTCCAAGCGGTTCATCTTGCTACCAGACTTCACACCGAAAGACTGCGCCAAACGCAAGTCCCACTGGCTAGTGAAAGGAGCGCGAGCACCATTCTTCTCAGCATAACCACCACGGTTTTCGCTTAGGTAGTCATCCTGCTCGATGAAAGTGTTCAATGCTTCCCACTGCTGAGCAGCAGTTACATCACCATCGTCGACCAAGTTGATTTCGCTCTGGCTAGCAGGAATCCAGATCAAAGAACGGTTACGGCTAGTTGAACCAGTTTCATTGTTGATGTTACGTGCGTCACGCTGATCATATACGTAAGAGTATGGATCACCAGACTGACCGTTGTAGAAGATAGATACAGACGTCTTCAATGCGCCATCAGTGCCCCAGTCGTTGTCATAGCCTAATGCAGCAACAATACGAGAACCGATAGAGAAGTCAGAACGACCGAAAGCAGGATCGTTACGACCATTCACGTTGAAGCCACCACGCCACTGAGAGGAGTTCTGAGAAGAAGTACCTTCGATCAATGAGTTAGCATCACCATAAGTGTACGCCAAGAAAGCGTTCAGACCCCAGTCGAAGTCTTTGTTCAAAGACGCAGTTACGTTGTAAGTATCACCTTCACTCGTGTTAGACGCTAGGTAGATCGCAGTGTAAGCAGGATCAAGATCGTTACGAGTAAATACTGGACGATTGTCAGGACCACCAGTCCAGTTGAAATCTACAGTTGGGTCAGAGTTAACGTTGGTGTAGATTACGTTGTTAAGTGTCTTGGTGTAGATACCTTCCAATGTCGCCTGAATACCACCAGGTAGTGTCTGGTCGATTGCAGCAGAAGCACGGAATACCTGTGGGTAACGGAAGTCTTGAGCAAACAAGTCAACCTGACCACTTGGTACAGTGAAGTTAGGATTGGTTGGCTGCTTCTGGATGTCAGATTCGAATGGCTGATCAAGCAAGAATACACCGCCTACAGTAAGACCGTTGTTGGTGAAAGCACCACCTGGCCATACGAAAGGAATACGGCTGGTGAAGATACCCAAACCACCACGTAGCTTAGTTTCGTTAGAAGCAGTGTACTCAAATCCAACACGTGGAGAGAACATCAACTGACCTTCTGGCATCGCACCACCCTGAGCACCTTCCAAATCGTAAGCTGCACCAATAGTGTTGACGGTTTCCGTATTGAAATTGTCCGCAATGTTGGGATCATCCAATAATACAGGAATGTCCAGACGTAGGCCATAGGTTAGGGTGAACTTGTCATTAACTAACCACTCATCTTGAGCGTAGAAACCAAGTTGTAGAGCGCTAAATTCAGCGGCTGCAGCAGAATCGTCACCGGTGATATCGTCAACCAATGAGTAAGAACGGAAGAATTCGTCAGCGTTCTCACCTGCTAGGAATGCGTCGATAGAACTGAATTCATATACACCGAAATTCTGGCGAATAAACAGGTTGCGGAAATCAATAAATTCGTTGTGTGTACCAAAGGTGAAAGTGTGCTTACCCTTGAACAATTTGAAATTGTTGGTCAAGGTGATAACGTTCTGATCCAGGATGTTGGCAGTAGAGAACTGCTCAGAACCGATGCGGATAGCGCCGTCACCATCGTCGATGTCTAGGTAAGGGAAATTACCGCCAATTGGATCACGGTCGTCTCGTACAGTAGTGATACCAATGACCAAGTTGTTAGAAGCCTTTGAACCAAATAGCGTGTTCAATTCAGCAGCGAAAGCATTTGTTGTACTTGGGAAGAATACACCGTTGTTTTCGAAGTTGATTGTACGCTGGCCAGAGCCATTTACATTCAACTGCTCCGCTTTAGTGTACTGGTGGCGAACAGTCAACTTGGTTGCGTCGCTCAAGTTGAAGTCCAACTTACCGAACAAACGAGTACCATCTAGCTGGTCTACTTTGCTGCCAAATGGGCCTGGATCATAACCATAGTCAGAGATTAGGCGGTTGCGAAGGTTGTTCAAGTCAGCTTCAGAAGCATCACCTAGGTAAGTACCGAAGTCGAATGGTACTGGAGTCTCGTCGCGCTGAATTTCACCGTTGAAGAAAAAGAATACCTTGTCCTTCACGATTGGGCCACCCAAAGACAAACCGTACAAGTTCTGAGCGAACTCGTCCAATTTCTCAGCGTCAGCACCGGTACGTTCAGTTAGCAAAGAGTTAGTAGAACCGGCAAGGCCTTCGTTCTGGTTGAAGTAGTAAGCAGAACCTTCCAAGTTGTTAGTACCAGACTTGGTTACAGCAGAGATACCACCACCAGCGAAACCACCAAGGGTAACGTCGTAAGGTGAAACAACTACCTGAATCTGATCGATCGCGTCGATAGAGATAGGAGCGATACCTGTCTGACCACCATTAGTACCGTTAGCAGCAAGACCGAATACGTCATTGTTTACTGCACCATCAATGTAGATAGCGTTGTAACGGTTGTTTACACCAGCGATACTAGTACCGCCACCGAAAGAAGCCTTAGACTGAGGAGTTAGACGAGTGAAGTCGCCCAAGTCCCGGCTCAAGGTTGGCATCCGGTTGATGTCGTCCGCTTTGATGATCGTAGAAGCACCGATGTTACCACCTGCAGGACCAGCCTGTGCAGCAACTACTACGGTACCCAACTCAACAGCCGTTTCCTGGATTTGTGCATCCAGTTTGTATGGCTGACCAAGAGAAAGGTAGATGCCCTCGTAAGAAGCATCCTCAAAACCAGTGTAAGAAATCGTGATCTTGTATGGACCACCAACACGCATACCTGGAATACGGAAGTTACCTTCCAAATCCGTAGCTGCGCCATAAGTTGTACCAGATGGTACGTGAACAGCAAAAACGTTAGCGCCGATTAAATCCTCGGAGCCGTCAGTTACCTTACCTGTAATGGATGAGGTAGTTGACCCTTGTCCGAATGCGAATGACGCCATAAGCAGCATTGCGCAAATCGTAAAGAACTTCTTCATAGTAAGTGTAAAGTTTAATGAAGTATGTAGGGCAAAATTACATTGCCTAAAAATAGTGATTATATGGTTAATGTTAACTTTGTGTTAACTTTTTCCAAGTGATTTGTAATCAGCTTGTTATGAAAATTATGTTTGGTGGAGGTTGAGGGGCTGCCATATATTCCTTGGTTCAAGGGGATTCTACGATATTAAATGTGTGCGGCTGCATCTTAGATGATTTTTGTCTGCAAGGGCCATGATTTTTTACGTAATTTCAAGGCACCAAAGGGCCTACCTTATGTGCCGTTTGGGTTAAACTATCGAACACTTGAATTCTTCACCGAAAACCAATCAATACATGCGGTTTTTTACCTCCTTTCTATTGGTAGTGGCATGCACTACCTTTTCTTATGCCCAGCTTGTGATCTCTGAGATCATGTACAATCCACCAGAGCCGGGGACAGACACCTACGAATTTGTTGAAGTGTACAACAATGGTGCAAATGCAGTTAACCTACTGGGTTATAGCTTCACCGAAGGAATTGAATACACCTTTACCTCTGGTTTTAACTTGGGTGCTGGTGAGTATGCACTGTTTGCTGTTGATAGCGTAGCTTTTGAACAAGCCTTTGGTGTGACAGCCTTCCAGATTACCAATGGTAGCCTCAGTAATGGGGGAGAGCTCATTCAGCTATCCGATGATCAAGGGAACGTTGTTGATGAGGTAGATTATGATGATAGTTTTCCATGGTCCTCATCAGCTGACGGTTTTGGTGCCAGCCTTGTGCTATGCGATTTGAATAGCGATAACAATGATGGTGCAAACTGGGACGATGCTATCACAGGAACTGGATTTATCTCCGGTGGCCTGGAGGTTTTTGCTAATCCTGGAGGAGCTTCCGCTTGTCCTGGTGGTGCAGAAGTTCGTTTCCTGAGCAGCACTACAGAAGTGGCTGAGGATGTCGGTACCGTAACCATTAGCGTAGAGATTAGCAACGCGGCAACGTCGACTCTTTCTGTTCAGGTAGTTGCGAATACGATGGCTTCTACAGCAACGCTAGGTAGTGACGCGATGGCGATGGCAAGCACAACCTTGAATTTTAATACCGGAGATGCAGTGGACACCATGGACGTAACAATTACTATCGTAGATGATAGTGAGATTGAGCCCATTGAAAGCTTGGTGTTTGATCTAGCAAATCCTTCTTTTGGCGTCTCTGTCAACGGTGTAGGAGGAACAACCTCTGTGTTGATAGCTGATAATGATGCTACGATTCCAGATATTGTAATCAACGAAATCATGTACAACCCACCAGGGTCGGATAACTTGTACGAATACCTGGAGTTGCTCAACAATGGCGATGAGGCGGTAGATATGACGGGCTTCTACTTTGGTCTGGGAATCAATGATACCATCGAAGCTGTCGTTCTTGATCCTGGTGACTTCCTCGTGTTGGCTGTGGATAGCGATGCTTATGCTACAGCCTATGGTGGTACTGCGCAACAATGGATAAGTGGCGCATTAGGTAATGGTGGTGAGACCATTGAGTTACGCGATGCCTTTGGAAATGTTGTCGACGAGGTAACTTATGATGACGGAGGAGACTGGCCGGCAGAAGCGGATGGCAGTGGATCTTCACTCGTCCTATGTGATGCGTCATCCGACAATAGTGATGCCTCAAACTGGATTGCGGGAGTACAACCTACAGATATATTTATTAGCGGTTCTGAGATTCTTGGTAGTCCTGGGAGTGCTAATGATTGCACACCTCCGGCACCTCAAGGGTACACACCTTATAATATAGGACAGGTAACTACTGAAAATGCGGAAGGTGTTGCTGATTCATTAGGTACCCGTGCTGAGCTTACTGGCGTAGTATATGGTGTAAACCTTCGTCCTGGTGGTGCTCAGTTTACCATTATTGATGGCGCAGGTGATGGCATCGCCACCTTCAGTAACAGTAATGACTTCGGCTATGCTGTAACGGAAGGTGATGAAGTAACCGTTCAAGGTGTGATCAGCCAGTTTAATGGCCTCACTCAGATTAACCTTGATACTATCTTTGCACCAAACTCTTCTAATAACCCATTGGTAGATCCTACTCAAGTTACGGTATTGGACGAGAGCACAGAATCTCAGCTGGTACAGATTGAAGGTGTGACCATTGTTGATTACACGGAAGCAGGTGGTGCTTTAAATATCAATATGACTAATGGTAGTGATACTTACCTAGTTCGTACAGACTTCGATACAGGTATCACGGAAGACTTCATTATTGGCCTAGGTGGCAATACACTACGTATTACAGGACTTGGTGGCCAATTTGACAGTAGCTCGCCATTTACGGAAGGTTATCAATTGCTTCCTCGTTATGAGGCGGATATTGAGATTATCACCTCTGTTGATGAGCCAGAGTGGGCTTCTGAATTGAAGGTGTTCCCGAATCCAACTGCGAATCAATTCCGCGTTGAACTGGAAGTAGGTCTTCAAGAAATAAACTTGAAAAACCAACTTGGACAGACTATCCGTTACTGGAATGTAGAGGGCCCAGTGTTCTCCGCAGATATCAGCGACCTTCCACAAGGAATGTACTTCCTGGAAGTAATTGCTGCTGGCGAGCGGGTAGTACGCCCGGTGGTGAAGCAGTAGAAATAGATTAACAAAAGATTTAGTGGGCCACTTCAACCATTGAAGTGGCCCACTGCTTATATAAGGAACGGTACGAGAATAATTTGCGAAGCTATGGATCTAATAGTTGGCAAAGCCGTCCGTTTGTATGTTAGGCATTTAATAAACTAGAAAGAGACGTAGGGTCATGTACAGGGATCAAGTTAAGATTGGATTGAGTTTGTCGGGAGGTGGTGCCCGTGGATTTGCTCATGTTGGAGCTATCCAGGCCCTATTAGAGGAAGGGATTCAACCTGACGCGGTTTCCGGTGCAAGTGCAGGCTCTGTGGTCGGGGCGCTTTATGCGGCGGGCTTTAGTCCTCAGGAGATGCAGCGCTTTATTAAGGAAAGTAGTTTTTTGCGGCTCGTGAAGTTAGGGATCCCTAGCGGTGGTTTATCCCGCCTGACCTATTTACGGGATCGTCTCTCAGCGGTTATCAAAACGGACGATTTCTCTGCGCTTAAGTATCCACTGTGGGTGGCCATCAGCAATTTGAATACCGGAAATCTGGAGATTCGTAGTAGTGGAGAGTTATACGATGTGGTGATGGCTTCATGTACGATTCCACTGGTTTTTCAACCTGTGGAGTTAGACGGTCACATGTATGTTGATGGTGGTTTGCTGTGTAACTTGCCGGTAGCGCCATTACGCCAAGCCACTGAATTCGTAATTGGTATTAATCTTACACCCCCGGTAGAAGTGCCAAAAAAGACCTTAAGTGGAGTCGTAGGAATTGCCTATCGCTGCTTTGATCTTTCAGTTTGGGCGAATACAGAGCCGCAAGCTGGCCTTTGTGACTACCTACTTGAACCGGAAGGTATTGAGCGCTTTACCATCTTTCAATTTAATAAGTACGAACAGATCTACCAGCTAGGGTATCAGCAAGCAAAAGCCCAGATACCTGCTATCCGAAAAGCACTAGAGCAACACATGGTGGAGGTAGAGTAAAGTGTTTAGGTACTGCGGAGCCTGACTCTTCGCTACTTCAGAAGTGCCTCATATGTACCCTCTCCTTCAAGAACGACCTCAATGTTTTCACGCATCGTGGTCGCCAAGGAAACACCATAATAGTCGACCTTGATAGGGAAAGACTTGTGGGTGCGATCAACTAAAACTGCGGTTTCCAGCTTTTTCGGCAACATGTTTAATAGTGGTTTACAGGCATAAAAGAGCGTACGCCCTGTATTCGCTACATCATCTACCACTAATATGGGCTTGTCATTCAATTCGTCGGATGACATACCGATTGAGACTTCATCGGCAATTGGGTTGGCCGGGTTGATTTTTATGTTCGTCAACTCGATAGGGGCGGTCGCCAATTGTCTGAGTTCCTCAACGATCAGTTTTGCAAACCGCATACCATTACGATTGATGCCTGCTACGATCAGCTCGTTTTCTTCTGTATTGCGCTCCATAATTTCAATGGCAAGACGCTTAACCTTTTGCTGAATCTGACGGTGATTGAGTATTTGCATATCTGCTTTAAATTGACGGCTGAGGGCCTCAAAGTTATAGATTTGCGGCGGAGTGTTTGGCCACTTATTTAGATTTTTTCCAGATCAGCGAATTTTCGCTAAAGTTTTCACTTCCGAAGCCATTCTTTTGTTTACTTTGCGTATCTGAGCACGATACAGGACATCATATGATACAGCAAATCCTATTCATTCTAATTGCCGGCGGGGCTTTTGTCTATGCTGGTCGACAGTTCATGGCCATTCGCGAAACCATCTTACTTGGGAAAGACGAAGCCATTGTTGGTGACACCGGCAAACGCTGGCGTAATGTACTGCTGGTGGCCTTTGGCCAACAGAAGATGTTCAAGCGCTGGATTCCTGCGGTATTTCACTTGTTCATCTATGTAGCCTTCCTTTTTACGCAGATAGAACTCATCGAGATTGTCATTGATGGAGCCTTCGGGGTACACCGTTTCTTTGCTGATAAACTAGGTGCACTGTATGGTCTAATTATCAATACGATTGAGATCCTTTCAGTACTGGCCTTTGTGGCAACGGTAATATTTCTTGCCCGTCGAAACCTGCTGAAGATCCCACGCTTTGTAAAGTCAGAGATGAATGGTTGGCCCAAATTGGATGCCAATCTGATCTTGATTTTCGAAATCATTCTATTGGTAGCAATCTTCAGCATGAATGGGGCAGACGTGGTTCTACAAGAGCGTGATCCTGTTCATTTTCCAGACACTGGCTTCCTTGCGGTTAGCTCCTGGCTCGGCCCTGCGCTATTTGGTGGCTTGAGTGATGGTGCATTGGTGTTTGTTGAGCGTGCAGGCTGGTGGCTACACTTGGGTATGGTTCTGGTGTTTCTGAACTATCTACCTAAATCGAAGCACTTACACATCATGTTGGCCTTCCCTAATACCTACTTTGCTCGTCAGAAGTCAAGAGGTGAAATGGACAACATGCCGGAGATCATGAACGAGGTGAAGAGCATGATGGGGTTGACGGAAGATACAGGTGAGGTGTCCATGGATGAAGAACTGCCTGAGTTTGGTGCCAATGATGTGACGCAATTGTCTTGGGTTGATCTGCTAGGGGCCTATACTTGTACGGAGTGCGGCCGTTGTACTTCTGTTTGTCCGGCTAATTCTACTGGTAAGAAACTGTCTCCTCGTAAGGTCATGATGGATATTCGCGATCGGGCGGAAGAGGTGTACACCAAGATTCAATCAGGTGATAGTGAGTTTGCCGCTGATCCGCAGCAAGCTGTTAGTAAGGACAATTTCTCTGATGGTAAATCACTTTTCGATTACATCACCCGTGAGGAATTACATGCCTGCACCACTTGTAACGCCTGTGTTGAAGCATGTCCAGTGTTGATTAATCCACTAGAGCCGATCCTAAAGATGCGCCGTTACGAAATCCTAACGGAATCCGCTGGTCCTGGTGATTGGCTTCCAATGTTCAACGCCATTGAAAACAGTGGCGCAGCTTGGAGTATGAATATCGACCGGGAGCATTGGACCAAAGCAGAGTAGGGGAGTCCTGACTCCTATGTTGAGGCATAACGAAGTAGTAAATCAAGTAGCATTAACAATAAAGTTCGAGCTAAGATGAACGTAAAAACGATGGCGCAGTATGCTGCCGAAGGAAAGGAACCGGAAATCCTCTTTTGGGTGGGATGTGCAGGAAGTTTTGATGATCGAGCGCAGAAGGTTACGAAGGCATTTGTGGAGATATTGAATGCTGCTGAGATCGAATTTGCTATTCTCGGAAACGAGGAGCAGTGTACGGGCGATCCAGCTCGCCGCGCGGGTAACGAATTCTTATTCCAAATGGTGGCCTTGCAGAATATTGAAACGCTCAATATGTACAATGTAAAGCGCATTGTTACAGCTTGTCCGCACTGTTTCAATACCCTTAAAAATGAATATCCGGCGCTAGGTGGTAACTATGATTTGGTCCATCATACCCAGTTGTTACAACAATTGATCGATGAAGGGCGTATTAAGATGAAGGAAGGTGGTTCCTTCAAAGGAAAGCGAATTACCTACCATGATAGCTGTTACCTGGGACGTATCAATGGTGTTTACGAAGCACCACGAGCAACCTTGGCTTCTCTGGATGCACAACTTGTCGAACTAAAGCGCAGTAAACAAAACGGACTGTGCTGCGGAGCAGGAGGTGCCCAGATGTGGAAGGAGGACGAACCTGGTGACAAACGTATTAACATCGAACGATCTGAAGAAGCGTTGGCTACCGGAGCAGAATTAATTGCGGTAAACTGTCCTTTCTGTCTTACCATGATGAGTGATGGTGTAAAAGCCAAGGAAAAGCAAGATGAAGTAATGGTGCTCGACCTCAGCGAGATGATCGTTCAAAACTTGAAGTAAGCATGGGTAATTTGGAAGCGCTTGCGCCCGAAGCACGAGTTTGGATATATCAGGCCAATGAGCCTTTCTCGTCTGGAGTCATCCCGGAGATTGCGCAACACGTCCAGCGTTTTGCTGCTCAATGGGTGAGCCACAGTCAGCAGCTCAAAGCCGGTGGCGCTGTAATGCACGACCGTTTCTTGGTTTTAGCTGTAGATGAGTCTCAGTCTGGTGCAAGTGGATGTAGCATTGATAGCTCAGTGCAGTTTGTGAAGCAGATTGGGAGTCATTACCAGCGCGACTTATTCGATCGCCTTCGCTTCAGCTACGAAAAGGATGGCCAAGTACACACCGTTAGCAAAGATGAATTTGCTCAGCGATACCAGCAGGGTGAAATCGACGATAACACGATCGTATTTGATCCATTGGTGAAAACAGTTGGCGAAATGAGCACTGCTTTTCGTAAGCCTCTAGGGCAGAGCTGGCATGCAAGATTTGTCTAGTTCTTAGTCGTGGATTTTGTTCTTTTGATAGAATTCTCTTGATTGCCATCGTCAAAACGGCTACTATTGAGCTAATCAATTTCCGGAATATAGATGATTGGTAAAGTAAAGCAATGGTTAGGGATTGAAGGGGTAAAGCTAGAGCTTGAGATCCCCGATGGGCAAGTGCTGTCTAGCGGCACTGTTGGAGGCTTTATTCGCTTCCAGTCTATGAATCCACAAACTGTTACTGGAATCCGTGTAGTGATAATAGAACGGTATTCTCGTGGACGCGGCGAGGAACAACTCATTGATGAGTACGAACTCGGCCGTCTAGAAATCAAGGATACTTTTGAGGTTAGCCCGGAGTCGCCGGTGGAGCGGACCTTTCAAATGACATTTGAACCACTAGAATCAGATGTAGACCGTTGGGGTAACCGCAATGTCTTGAACCGTCAATTTGCCAAAGCCGCTCGCTGGTTCAGAAAAGCGAAGTCGCAATATCGGATAGAGGCAGAAGCAAAAGTGAAAGGCGTAGCACTCAATCCTTTCGACAAGAAGACGGTGGAATTTTCATAAGTAAGACCATCTCTCCATAAAAGAAGCGGCCGAACATCAACTGATGCTCGGCCGCTTCTTTTTTGTCGTTAGTACTTGTGCGTTCAGCGTTTCTAACGACGACGTCCTTTGCGGAAACCGCCTCTTCCTCCCTTGCCGCCAGGCATGGCACCAGGCATACCGCCCATCATACCAGGATTCTTGCTCATCTTGTGCATGAGCTTACGCATCTGATCAAACTGCTTAATGAAGCGGTTGATCTCTTCCATATTTTGACCGCAACCACGAGCAATACGCTTCTTGCGACTCATATTCAGTACCTCAGGATTCTCGCGCTCATGTGGTGTCATGGAGAAGATGATCGCTTCTACTTTGTTGAAAGCGCTATCATCAATATTCAAGTCACGAGTGAGCTTGCCGATTCCAGGGATCATACCCAACAAGCTCTTTAGATCGCCCATCTTACGAAGTTGTCCGATCTGGCTCAAGAAGTCATTGAAGTCAAACTTATTCTTCTTGATCTTCTTCTCTAAGCGCTTCGCTTCCTCCTCGTCAAACTGCTCTTGGGCTCTCTCTACAAAGGATACGATATCACCCATGCCTAGGATACGCTGCGCCATCCGTTCCGGGTGGAATACATCAAGTGTATCCATCTTCTCGCCGGTAGAAACGAACTTGATTGGCTTACCTACGGTGTACTTCACCGAAAGGGCAGCTCCACCACGAGTGTCACCATCTAGTTTGGTAAGCACCACGCCGTCGTAGTTGATCCGTTCGTTGAAGGCTTTAGCTGTGTTTACAGCATCTTGCCCCGTCATGGAGTCAACAACAAATAGCGTCTCGTTTGGTGAAATAGCTTCCTTAACTGCTGCAATCTCGGTCATCATCGCCTCATCAACCGACAAACGGCCAGCGGTATCGACAATTACAACATCATGGTTATTCTGCTGAGCATGTGCAATAGCGCTCAGAGCGATTTGAACCGGATTCTTGTTCTCAGGCTCTTTGTAGATATCTGCACCTACTTGTTCTGAAATAACAGTAAGCTGATCAATTGCTGCTGGACGATAAACGTCACAGGCGGTTACCAGCACCTTCTTATTTCGCTTTTCTTTGAGGTGTAGTGCAAGTTTTCCCGTAAAGGTAGTCTTACCAGACCCCTGCAAACCTGCGATCAGAATAACGGCTGGTTTATCCTTGATATTGATGCCGGCAGCCTGCCCACCCATGAGCTCAGTTAGCTCATCTTGGACAATCTTAACCATGAGTTCGCCTGGCTTCACATTCTTGAGAATGTTCTCCTGACCCAAGGCCTTATCCTTGATCCGATCAGTAAACTCTTTGGCAATCTTGTAGTTAACGTCTGCTGCTACGAGTGCCCGACGGATCTCCTTTACGGATTGGGCAATATTAATTTCGGTCAGCTTGGCATCACCGCTCAGCGTCTTGAATGCTGATTCCAGTCGATCACTTAAGCTATTGAACATATTCTGGCTCTTCTTTAGGCCCGCAAATATACGTAAATAATAAAAGGAACAATTTAACGAACAAATTGACCGAATGACATCTTAAAAAAGCTTAAAATATTTCGTATTTTTTCTGCTAGCGATTAAATTTACCATAGCATTAGTAAGCCTCCCCATAGTATTCCCATCGAACATTTCGGCATACACGCCCCGAGCAACTTTCTATTCGACCGTTACTTTTCCCCGACTATCAGGTCCCAATATGTGAACACGTAGATAAACGGGGTCTCGCAAAGCACTATGCATGCATTAGCAGGCGATGCTGTTGTTGACCCACGACATTGATACTTATTCATTACTAACTACCACACTTATGTCCACACTCATGAAGTGGTTAATTATGTTGTTGGCTTGGTTCCTGTTCTCCTGGCTCACTTTTACAACCTGTGTGCGCGATGCGTGCTGCATAGCTTGTGACACCGGGGTGACTACCGAAGAAACAACATCTCCACCTACTGAAACCGAGGTTACTCGATACCCGGTTGAATCTAAACTTGGTTATGCTGCCGTTAGCACTACCGATCAATTTACTGATTGGAAAGATGGTATTCTGGCGCAAATGGAAGACGGTAAAGTATTAGAGGTTGAAGGCCTATACTATGCTTCCGAAACGGCACCTGATGGCTATGATAACATGGGACTTGCCCGAGCAGATGAAGCGATCAAGCTTTTGTCTGAGTTTATCCCAACAGATCGCATGCGCCCAGTTGCTCGCCTGGTAGGCGATGATCCAGAGAATGCTGATAACCCAATTTCTGCTGCAGCAACCCGCTGGCGAGATGATGATTCTAATACCAACCTGGAAGAGGAAGAGGTAATAAGTATCTCCGAAGATGAGAAACTGCTGCTATTCCCAAGAGCTTCTGTTGAGGAAATTCAGAATCAGGAAGTCAATGACTACCTCGATGACTTGGCTGAACACTTGATAGCAAATCCAAATGATCGCGTCCAAATTACCGGTCACGCGTCGAAGACTGGTGCTGCTGATGTGAATATGACACTCAGTCGTCGTCGTGCAAATCGCGTGAAAGCGATGCTGACCTCAAGAGGAGTACCAGAAGGCCAGATTGATGCCGACTGGAAAGGTGATACTCAGCTAGCTGACCCTGGTAACTCAGAGGCTGCGCACCGCCGTAATCGTCGGGCCGCTATTAAGCTGATCCGCAGCGGAAATTAATTGATCAAAACAAAACAAATTATCATGTCAAATATATTATTGCTAGATGCCGGCTGTTGCGCATGGATGTGTCCATGGTGGCTATTATGGACTCTCGGTGCCTTTTTGTTGGGGGCGCTACTACACTGGCTGCTGTTCTGCCGTAAGAAGCAGCAGATCATTGATGAACTCACAGCAGAAAGAGATGGGCTTCACGCTCAGTTGACGAATGCTGAGAAAGACCTCGCCAGCTTGAAGTACCAGTTGGATGAAGCGAACAAGGAGAATAGCCGCTTGCGTGCTGCCTTAAACAGCTGTGAAGCGGATAAGTCAATTCTTGCGTCTAAGCTTGCTGCTGCTGAAGGAGATGACGGTGATGGTACTGGATTAGGAATTGCATCAGGTACACCTGGCGATGGTGGCGGAGTTGATTTTGCTGCTTTGCTTGGTAATGAGAATCTTCAGATTGTTGAAGGTGTAGGACCAAAGATTGAAGGTCTGTTGAAAGATGGAGGTATTGGAAACTGGGCTGCCTTTGGTGCTGCTTCTGTAGACCGCCTTCAGGAAATTCTAGATGCTGCTGGATCACGCTACAAGTTGGCTAATCCGAAGACGTGTCCACAACAGGCTAAACTAGCTGATGAAGGTAAGTGGGACGAGCTGATTGAATACCAGAAGTTCCTTGATGCCGGCGTTGAAACGAAGGGCGATTTTGATACTCCTGCGAAGGTGGAGAAAATGATCGTCAAGATTCTTGGCTTCTCTCTAAATGAGAATGACCTTAAAGTCGTGGAAGGCATTGGACCAAAGGTTGAAGGCCTACTGAAAGATGCGGGCGTGAAGAATTGGTCCGACTTGGCAAATGCTTCAATGGACGTTCTGAAAGGAGTGCTAGAAGCTGCTGGAAGTCGTTACCGCCTGGCTGATCCAACCACTTGGCCTAAGCAAGCTGGGATGGCTGCTGCGGGTGATTGGGCAGGCCTGAAGGCTTACCAAGACGCCCTCGACGGAGGTAGAGCTTAATTATTCGGCGAATTGCCGAACTGAGGAATAAACTTTCATTCCCCGGCCTGATTTTCAGGCTGGGGATTTTTTGTCCATCCAAACAATGTTAAGTTGCGTGTGTTCTATTCCTTTCGATATCAAAACCAAGTTATGAAACAGATATTGACCTTTGTTTTTCTAGCCTTTGCAGGACTAGTTGTAGCTCAGTCTGATAACCCAGCCGCAGCCGGCTTCAATGCTGATGCTTCTGATGCCAAGGCCATTGAGATTGCTGATGAGGTAATGGAAAGTATGGGGGGACGCACGGCTTGGGATAATACCCGGTTCGTCCGCTGGACCTTTTTCGGACGTCGGACTCTGCTATGGGATAAATGGACAGGACAGGTCCGAATAGATTTCAACGACAGTGATGCCGTTCATTTGGTCAATATCAATACTGGTGAAGGAAAGGTCTGGAAAGATGGTCAATACGTCTCTCATCCCGACAGTTTACAGCAAGAACTGGAAGTGGCCAAGAGTATTTGGATTAATGACTCCTATTGGCTGTGCATGCCCTTTAAACTCAAAGACTCTGGTGTAACGCTTAAGTATTTGGGAGATGAGGGGGCAGCGGATTCGCTAACCCACAAACTCCAACTTACTTTCGAGGAAGTGGGAGATACCCCGGAAAATAAATACTGGGTGTATGTTGATGTTGACACCAAATTAGTGAATTCGTGGTTATTCTTTACTCAATTTAGTGACGAATCGCCGCGATTTACAACACCTTGGGTCGATTACGAACAGAAAGGGGAGGTACTCTTATCTGGAAATAGAGGTCGCGGTAAGCTGACAGATATTGCCGTATTTACCATGATTCCGGATACTGCTTTTGAGGATGCGGGGCCAGTAGATATGGCCAGTTGGAAGTAAATTAGATAGGCACAAAAGAGTAAAGGCGAAGAGAAATACAATCTCTTCGCCTTTGTTATTTCAAGTTGCCCGTTGGGCTATAACTTCAGTGCAGCCATTACGCCTCCTGATACGGCCATTAGCAACACAATGTAGGTAGCATCAATCAGATACAATTTTAGTGATTTACGCTGGTAGAGGTAGTTGATTGCCACAACTGGTGCTCCGTAAAATAAACCAGCCAATGCCCCGTGAAAAGCACCGTGTACTAAGGTTTGCTCCGAAACATCATGATAACCAATAATCATGTTGATGGAATAGGATAAAATGACCATCATGACAAAGGCCAGACCATGCGTTCGAGCGACATTTTGTTGGGCTTCTTCGTCTGTAATACCGGTCTCCGCTTGCCAGGCTTTGCCGAAGATAACAGTGTACCAAGCGGCACCTAAAGCAAAAGCGGCGATGGCGCCAATTAGAGGTTCAACAAACTGCATTATTTCGTTTTGTTTTGAAAGGTGATTAAGAGAAGGCACGAAGCAGTACTTCGTGTCTAGAATTTCTTTCGTCTTCAATTGGTGAATAGGTACAGAAAGGAGGGGTAGATACAACAATATAAGGAAAAGAAAATAGGTGCTGTTTTCTAATTTGCTGTTAACCAGTTGGTAATCGACTTCACGGCATTAGGGCCATAGTGCTCCTGATAAAATTTGAGTGGTGTTTTATCATCGGGACTATTGAATATGTTGTGCACGGCTTCAGCAAACTGTTGCCAGTCTTCATCCGCAACCTGAACCAGCTTATTGCCAAAGTGTTCGGTACGAATACCCAAGGCTCCTGTTTCTGTGGATACAACGGTTTTGCCTAATGCTACTGCTTCTACTAGTTTAGTCTTTACCCCGCCGCCCTCATTGATTGGATTAA